>JAYZAC010000160.1:0-31019 GCA_036339875.1 bacterium
AAATTGTTAATCTCCATCGAAAATTGCGAAATTATGGGCGATATTGTTCTTGGCATGGAACTTGTTATATGGAACTATTCAGAAAGCGCTGACCTGACGTTATCTCGCGATAAAGTGCAAGAATGCATAGGTCTATAGAAACGAATATTTAAGGAGGAAGCATGGTTAGCATGTCTCGTTTAAGATCAAAGGGTTTTACTCTGATCGAAATTTTAGTGGTAATTGTAATTATCGGAATTCTGGCCACAATGGGTATAGGTAAGTATGCACAGTTCTCTCGTGATGCTCGTAAATCCGGTTGTGTAAATAATCAGAATACAATTGATAAGGGTATTGGTATGTGGGAATCCAAATATGTTGCCTTCAATCTTAAGTCTGGCAATAATGGAACTCTTACTTGTCTATTCTACATGAATGGTAAGAAACATACCTTCACCGAGAGCAACGGGAGATTCCCAGGACGATTTAAGTCTACAGCTACGGGGAAGGATGACGAGGTGTATAACCAGATCCAAGACGAGACTGTATTTGTCTGTCCTGAATCGGCTAACTCCTACTCCGGTATTGATAACATCCCCAAGGCGGATAAAGATGCAACATCTGATTACAAGTGGCATATCTTTGCTCGAGGTAGTTCAGCAACTGCAACTAAGCCTACTGGTGGTAGACTTCGTGGCACAGGTTGCTTAGTTTGGGGTACGGTTGCAAACAGTGGCTCAAGAGGACCTGCTGGCGAGGAAATTGAGGCTGGAGATGGTACCGTTGGTCCTTCAGGAACCGACGAGGATTTACACTCCGGACTACTATAATTTAAAGTTTATTTAATAAGGGAAGCCGTCAACACTTGCCGGTTTCCCTTGTTTACCTTCATAATATATAGAAGGTATTTTCTTTTTTAACGTTCGGCGTAACGTTTTCTAAGTTGAGACTACTAATTGTACAAGGGGGTTTGTTATGGGAGAATCTGGCAATAAATATGGCGGTTTTACCCTTCTAGAATTACTCGTTGCAATTACATCGTCTACAATTATTCTAGGCGGATTTTTAGTAGCTTTTTCCAGTTTAAACAAATCTAGTCGCCTGAGAGACATGGAACTGAAAAGTTTGAGAGAAGGTGCTTCAGTTCGTATGAAGATCGAGAAGGCGTTGACTGGTGCATCAAACGCAGTTTTTCGTACGGTATCCAATGATAGTGTTGGAGCTGATGTTGATATGCTCTACTATTACAAGTATGACGACGATAATCTATTAACGGAATATGGTTATTTCTTTCTCGATGAGCAGCAGCAGTCAATAGATCCTAGTTACCAAGAGCGATTGAATGATGTAGGTGATCCTTTGGTAATGAGAAATCTGTATTTCGATAAAATTGACGTAGCATCTACTGATCCCGCAGCGACGGCAGCTTTACCTCCGGATCCGAAAAATTTTGATCTGCGGAGTGCCGATCGCGAAGTAATTGTTCATGAGGCTAGTGATTTTATGGTCAATTTGACTGAGGCTAGGACTGATGATGCAGACAAGCGAGTTAGTTACAATTTAGATTACCAAGTGTCCACAAACTTTTTTCTAGATACTAGTAGCGACGCAACTGCAAACAGGCGTGAGCGGATTTTTAAGGGTTCAAGTTACGTTTTGGGTAAAATCACTAGCTAAAAACTTTAATGATCGACTTCAATTTTCGTTGTAAAAATCGCAGAGCATTAACAATTATAGAGACAGTTGTCTCTTTAACCATACTATTAATTGTCTTGTTGACTTATGCTTCTTCGAATCAGGCGAAGAAAACTATCCTGAAATCTTTGACCCATCAAACTTTCTACAACAGACTCGCTAACGTGCAGCTAGAAAGGTTAATCACTTTTGTCCATAATAATAAGCAGTTGAGTAAAGATTTTTATTCAACGAACAAGAGTGATGTGGCTACGGGAGATTTCAAATCTTTTACTGAAGTCTTTTCGTTTGAAGGTATTAATGGAAAGTTAGATGAATTCGATGCGGCCTCTACACCCAATATTGCATTGCATCAATTAGAGGTACGAGGTACTGATATAGGTGATAATGATTATCATAATGGTGGTGAGGATAAAAGTAGATTTTTGGCGTTTCCTTATCCTAATGAATTAAAGGCTAAGAGTGTTTATGACCCTTCAGCTCTTTGGACTGATCCACATAGCAAGTCAGGAACATTACATCACATTACTCCTAAATTAAATGAGAATGATGGTGGACAGCGTAAATACAGGGGAGTATTACCGCTTGTATCAGAAGAATTTGTCACACTAAGTGATGATGGAACTCGTAACGAGCTTGGTTTTGAAGATGGCTCGGCTCTTGCGGCAGATGATGTTCAGCTTTCTGCAGGTACGAGCTTATTTCTTAATCCAGGTACGATAGGAACATGGGAAAACGAAAGGATCCGTCGCTACGTATACTACCGTAAGATACGAGAAGGTAATATCGTTTTTCGAAGTAATGTCCGAGGTATAGGTACATCTCAGGCTGAAGGGGATACAACCTTAGCTGCGCAGAACACAAATGTTATGGTGACCACTGACATAGAAAATCTGTATATTCAGAGTCTTAACAACTGGGATACGGCCGATGGATCGTCAAATGGGGGTGAGGTCGTTGGTATAGAAGGAACAGCATATCCCGATGATGTTGGGGGTGCTGGTGCACATTCAATCTACTTAATGGTAGTCGTCAGAGCGATCGATTTAGATGAAATAGACGATGCGACACCTGCGAGCCTAAATGATGTAGATTTTCTTTCGCAATCGGAAATTAAAGCTGTTGCGTGTGGAATTGCTACCCCCACTTATGGAAAAAATTTACTCAAAAGTATTGAATTAAGCTATCACCGTTATAATTTTTCCCGAATTCCTGGAACTAAACTTTACAGGCAATAGTAATGAAAAAGCGTAAAGTTAATCGTAAAGGTTCATTACTAGTAATAAGCATTGGTTTGATGATGTTTGTATCTTTTATGACCGTTAGCCAGTTGGATACGCTCAAAATGTATTTTGGCGTCAAGCGAATGATGGATTTGCAGCGTATTTCTGATGTAGCAGCACGTTCTGGTATCGACTACGGTTATGCCATGATTAAGAATATCACAGAGTCAATGTCTCTTAATGAATTTCGATTTGCAACTCACATGCATAATGGTACCGGAGCTGGAACAGGACTTGGTGCCGGTGCCGTAGCTGAAGTGCCACCATCATGGCAGGAGATCATCAACCATAAATATGATCGTGATGCTTACAATGCCTATAACACCGTCAATGAAGGTTTTTGGGTGGGTACAGATTCGCATGATCTTGGAAATTGTGTGGACGGTAGTGAGTGTCCAGATATCAAAGACCCAGTTGATAAATGTAATGCTTCCATTGGTGGAACAGGTGACACTTTAAGATCTAATCTACTCGATCTTGGTGGATCCTTTAAGCTTACGGATCCCAAAGCTGGTCATCTTGCTCAGGGAATGGGGTACCAATCAGACGGTTGTGATATCGATACTAGTTCCAACGAAACAATTCGTGAATGTGCACAGGAAGCCATTGGAACCACAACCTATACAATTTTTGATAAAGCACTTGGTATGTCAGATTTAGAATGTACTCGACAGAATAGCGCGCATACAGGCACTTGGCAAAATATTCAGGATGCTACGACAGTTTATGAGAAAAGAGAGAGAGATTATGTTCTTGATGGACATTTCGGAACTAAGCGTTGGCATTATTATGACAGATGGAATTTTACGGAAAGTGGTGTACCTGGAACAGAAAATGTGGTTAGTGATCTAGATGCAACTACTCCCCGAGGAACAGGTGGTACAATAAGGAAGGACCCGGCTAATCTAACTGCTGGTGCCAGCTCTTTCTATACGCATCGTCATATTTTATGGGAGCGTTTGTTTAATTATGTTAGAGATCCCTCCAAGTTGAGATTCCCTTATGAACCTATTGATGTAAACGAAACCGAGCCCCATTTGCGGGATGCAGACAAGGATGCTTATCACGTTGAGTTGTATACCGTTTTAGATCTTACTGATGTAACCTTGGACGATAGTGCTGATGAATACGACGCGAACTTAATCAATCCAGAAAATTATGATGTTATAAAGCACAAGGTATTTTTCAAGCTTTGGATAACTCGCGATGAAGGGCGTGATGACTATGAGAGTAATTCCACCGCAGGTACTGTTGTAACAACAGCTTTAACACAAAATTCTGGGGGAACTGATGTCCAGTGGGTAGATTGGGAAGGTGAGCCTTTGAGTAATTTGACTGCTTCAGGAGGACCTCTAGATATAGATACTAGTTCGCAAGCAGTGGATCTTCATCCAATTTGGTCGATGACACGTAATTCTGGAACAGTTCCGAACTCTAATGGTGTTAATATTGCCGACACTTCTCTGTTTAGGCCAAATTATAAGATAGACTTTTTAGATTGGGATGGGAATGGCGCCACGGATAACCGCTTAGGTGCGATAGGCTTCCCTGTACCTTACTTGGCAGTCCAGAGAGCTGATTACGATATTTGGAATGATACAGATCGTAGTACATCGGTCGCTTCTGAACCACCTAAAGAGCATGATAGCTACACTAGATTTACATTATGGTCACTAGGTACTGTTAGGGAAGTTGATACTGAAATATTACAAGATACTGGTATGAGTAGATATGAGCCCTACCCGACTGTTCCTGCGGCGAAGCAGAAAATAAGCGATTTCCAGATCGTTTCCAGATCTCTTTACAGAATGGATTTTTATATGGATGTGCGGGCAGTGGATATCAATGACGAAGAAGAATATCGAGAAGATACTGATATAGATAAAGTATTATCAGGTGGTTGTGACGCGAGTAATGTAAATATGAATAATGAAGCTAATTATAATGCAGCTAGAATTCCGGCTTGTGATCTAGACTCTGGTCAAGCAATTAAGACCATATTTGATCCCATGGGTATATATACTGAATCGCAGCAAAAATGGCCTTACAGAGACTCTAAGAAGTAGGTGTACTGAAATGCAAACGAGTAAACAGCAGAAATTTTCTCTGAGTTACGTGAACCGTTCTGCACCTCTTGGCTTCACACTGATTGAAATTCTGGTGGTTGTTACTATTATTGGAATCTTTGCAACCCTAGCGGTTTATAATCTTACTGGATATTTGAACTTTCAATCACAGTCACAGGCACATAGATTAATCGAAGCCGCTATTACAGATTTAAGAACCTTTTGTATGTCATCAAGTTTTGATACATCAAATAACCTTGTATGGCGCGATGGTAAACCTACTCGATTAGGTTGTGGTTTGCACATATACAGAGGTTGGGTGAATCCCGATAATCCAATTGACGGGAGTGGTACATGGGCTGATGGTGTCAACAACTTTGATCATAGTGTCAGTTATTCGATCTTGCTGGTCAAAAATTCTGGACATGATAATGTTTATACTAGTAAAGGTGCTGACGCGACTTTAGATAGTCGTAAGAAGCTCGCAGATATGCCCGAAGGAGAACCTAGGCCGAATGTTGTGAATTTACCCGAGGCGATTATATTGAAGTTTGCGGATGACAGTGATACTGAACAAAATTCTGTGGGAGCAGAATTGCCAGATGTCTCTTGGGTAAGCTTCGATACATTTGGTCGGCTGGTAAGTAGGCAGGGAGCTGGTGGAGTTTCAGATTCATCAACTAGTGCCGAATTTAGCGGGAAGGATCGCTATTTAGCTCTAGTTTATGCAACGGGTGATTCTGACCAAAGTAACCTGCCACCATTTTATTTAGATTTGCGCAATGGTGGCAGAGTACGTAATGCCGAGAATATTGGTTCCTTAAATTTCGGTGCTTTTGATTAATTATTGGTTCTAAAATCGGTGTTATAACGGTCTAGCTTTTTTGCCTTATTAAGTGCTTCTTTTGCCTGCTTCGTACGTTTCATTTTCTGAAGAATATCTGCTTTTAAGAAGTAGTTTTTTGCCCATAAAGGGTGATAATCAATACTTTTTTCTATGAAGAATAGTGCTTTCTGATATTTCTTTTTTTCTAAAAATAGAAGGCTTAATTGATAAGAGACGTCGACCCAAGCAGATAGATTATTTTCAAAAAAAATTACTTCAGGTGTTTTTTTACCAGCCAGTAATGAAATTCTAAATTGATAATATAGATTCTCTAGCTGCAAGGCTGGGATAGAAGACTCTTGTGTTAACTTAAGCCAAGCTGGATATATGCGGCCCTCAGACAAGTGGTTAATAACTCTGGGAATCGTTAATTGACTCTGAAAATTGAGAACACCATAATAAAGCATGGCAGTACCTGCCAAGGCTGGACTAACTAACCGTACAATGATTGCACCTAGATTATTTTTTACAAGCGCCTGATTTGTACTACTCATTGTAGTCTGATTTGTATTTTTAGGAGCGGCGATGGCTAGAAGATAAGCAAGTATGATGAGTCCAGAAGGATAATTTATAATTACACTCAAAGTTGAACCCAAGAATAGTAAACATAGGCTTAATTTAACCTGGCTATGAGGTAGTTTAATTAAGAAAAAAACGGCAATTAATAGAAGTATTCCCATTAACCATCCACTTTCAGCAGTCCACTCTAGAAGGCTATTATGCGCTTTGAAAACACTATGTTTAGTTGGATCTGGAAAAAGTTGATTAAATTTAATCGTAAGGTATTCATGGACTCTGGGGCCAAATATCCCTGGACCAGTACCAAGTGGATTATTCTTTATTGCTTCTAGCGTACCCTGGTAAATCTGACTTCTCATCTGAAATGCTTCGATTCCAGTGAGTCGAAAGGATTCTACGGGATTATGCATTGCTCGCCACCCTAGTAATAGAAAACCAATTATCGATACACTTAAAACAGCTTTGATATTAGTTCTAATTATCATTAAGATAACTAAGAGTCCGAGTGCTAGTCTGGACCCACTTAGTAGAACAAGTACTACACCTGAAATTTTCCAGCGAAATTTGATTCTTGGGGCCACCGCAAGCATAGTTACGCTAAAAATTCCCAGAAAATTAGGATGAAAAAATAGCGCTTGCCAGCGACCTTGAGCTGCATTAGCACTAATTGGTGGTATAAAAATTGATATTAGACAAATTAATAAACATGAGCCTAGAAAATAACTAGCTAAAACATTATTGAAGTAATTAGTTAGATTTAATCGACGAATCTGAAAATAGAAAAGTAACGTAGATAACTCAAATAGTAGTGAGTGAACACCCAATAATGGCTGCTCAAAGTTTGTATCTACGCAATACGTCATCCATGAAAACAGTCGTAGAGTAAATCCTATTATAACGAGTATATCCAGAGGGTTTGTATTTAGTGGCAGATGATGTCTGCTTAGTGCCGAAATAAGAATCAATACCCCAGTTAGTCCGAAAAAAACAGTCTCTCTTAAAGCATATATTTCATGGGTACCTGGCCAATAGAGCCACGGAAATAATATAAAAAACGCAAGCACCAATCTTGATTGGTATTCAGAAAGTGAGTTTTGACCCGAATTCATACAGCAAAAGAGGTTTGAGGTTAAGCTCTTTCAGGATTTGCTTTAGTTATTTCGATATGATGTTTGGAGGGTGGTTTACATTGATTTTTTCTGGTTAGATGCCAATTATGATCTCCAAAGAAGAATAATTGCCCAAATTCATCATCTGTTAATCTCCTTGCTCCTAGATTAATTTTTCGCTTTGATAAACTTGGTTTGATCATTTTTATACCATCTTTAAGACCTTTTAAATAGGCCATGGGAGTTCCAGATTTAAATAGATGGTAAGCGGCCATAAAAAGTAGATGCAGAAGAATGCTGGGTATGGAGCTTTTAAGATGATTTTTAGGGAAGTTTTTGATCAATAGTGGGAAATAATTTCGGGTCATGTAGTAAGTTTTGAAACCATGAAAGCGATCAGCAGTGGCAGATCCAATATGTGTCACCTCGGCCTCAGGAACATACATGCACTTGTGACCTCTTATTTGGCACCTAAAGCTGTAATCAACATCTTCTAGATACATAAAAAAGTCTGAATCGAATAAACCTACATCTTGGATAACTGATCGTTTATAAATGACGGCTGCACCAGTTGCACCAAATACCCATCGTTGTTTACCAAAAGTTTCGTCATCACGATTTAAGTGTCCAACATTGAAAGTTCGACCTACAGAAGTTATTCCATCACCTGCGCTATCAATTAATTTAGGGTTTGCATGGCATAATATTTTAGAGGCTGCAAATCCAACTCTCGAATCATCTTCAAGTGCTTTGACTAAATACTTAATCCAATCTTTATCTGCTTTAGCATCATTATTTAGTAATGCAATATATTCGCCATTAGCTACTTCTATGCCTGCATTGACAGCGTATGCAAATCCTTCATTTTTAGGAAATTCGAGCACCTCCACCTCCGGAAAATGAGATCGTAGAATCTCAAGAGATTTATCTTGGCTACCGTTGTCAACCACTATTACCTCAACATTAGGATAGCTTTGATGAAGTACTGAATGAACAGAGTTTCGTATAAACGCTTCTCCATTGAAATTGGGTATGATTACACTGACCAATGATTTTCCATTTCGCTTTACCTTAGCTCCGATACCAAGACGAGGCTTTTGACGGGCCTTGTGAATTAACCATTGATTTTGTGCGTAGGATACAAAGTCTTCAAGTTCGTCATGACTCATTGCTTCTGTTCTTACTACCGAGGTTCTAAAACCATCAGCGTCAGTTACTTTACCAACTAAATGACCTTTATCCTCTAAATGTTTCATAAACTTCGAGCCCGGGAAGGGGGCTGCTACAGTAAATTGAAGACTTTCTGGATTCAGGTCTTTTGCCATTTGAAGTGTTTTTTCACAACTTTCTCTAGACTCGCCAGGAAGTCCGAACATGAATGATAAATGTGTCTTGATTCCATAGTTGTGTGTGAGGCGTATGTTTTGAACAGCTTTCGTTAAATTTAGGGACTTCTCCATGTTGTCGACGGCATTTTGATCGGCTGATTCAATTCCAAACTTCAGAGCTTGAACTCCCGATTGTTTCATAACTTTGAGGAGTTTTTCGTCGACTAAGTCAGCTCGTGACATGGCAGCCCAAGGCACTGAAAGACCTCGCCGAATCAACTCATTAGAAAATGCTGTAATGCGACGCTTATTAACGTTAAAAGTATCATCATCAAAATAAACAGACTTGAAGCCCCATTCTTTGACTAGCCATTCGAACTCATCAGCAAGATCAACGATATCACGGGTGCGATAGTCATTATTTCCATACATAATCTGAGGCCAAGCACAGAATATACATTTGAAAGGACATCCTCTAGAGGCCCACATCTGAACCGAAGGAGTTGTTATATTACCCGGTTCATCATGATAATTAAGCATTGGTAACTGATCTCTTGCTGGCCATGGGTAAACATTGATGTCAGGCTGGAGTGGCCGCCTTTCAAATCCTGAAAAAGATCCATCTTCTCGCATGAATGTACAGCCGAGTAAACTATTAAAATTTTCTTTCTTCTCTATTTTCTGAACAAGCTCTAGTAGGGTATCTTCATATTCTCCCACTAAAAAATAGTCTACTTCACTGTGTTGACAGACAAATTCCTCTTTTTCCATTTCATTGGCTAAGCCCATAAAGATGACTTTCAATTGAGGAAGTAGTTTCTTCGCTTGCTTTGCTATCTGTAAATCATTTTCCATTGAAAATGAACTAATTTCCATGCATAGTAAATCTGGTTTATGAAGTTCTAGGAAGCGATAAAATTCCTGATGCGTTTGCTTTAGAGCTAGACTATCAATCATTTTAGGCTTGTATCCATGTTGTTCAAGCCAACTACATGCATGCGCCATGAAGAAGGGGAATGGCATGTACTGCATGTTGTCAGCTTCGAAATGTGGCCAGCGTGAACCAGCTCTAACTGCGTAAAAGCCTTTTTTGTACCAAGGTGGATTGCTAAGTAAAATCTTCATATTATGCCTTTTAATATATTCTAAACGTAGGAGCAAAGTGGATCAATGGAAACCCTAAAAATTGCTAGTCTTCGTGTAAAAGAAAACAAAAAATACTCAGTTTGGTTAAAATTTGTTGGCTGTTTTCCCGAGATAAAGTCATCTGGAGGTAATAAATGAAGTTTTTAATCAACTTAATAATAGCAGTTTTAGTACTGACAAACCTAAGTGCATCCACTGAAGATTCATTGGCTCAGTGTTATGCGGCTTTCCTCCCAGAGCTTAAACAGGGAACGATGACTAAAGATGAAATGAAGTTCTTAGAAAAGGTTACTCGTGGGATTCAAGTGTATGAGCTAATTTTGGCGGAAGCAAAAAATAAAGGTGATATGGAAAAAATTTCTGGTACCTTACAGTTGCTAAAAAAATACTCTGCAATACTTAAAGATATCTACGATTCTACAGAACCACCCGTATTGTACAGAATGAAGAAATGTTTACCTAACGTCATGAAAAATTTAGTTACTTCAGGTGTTGGAGCGAGATCACTCGAAATTATATTTGATTATAAAAAACTTAAAGAAATCAAACAAAGAGCGGGTGCTGTGCGGAAGAAAAAACCATCGATATTACAAAATTTCTAGCTATTATATGACTAAGTTATGAATACTATTTCTATCGCATAGAAATATTTACTTCAGCATTATCACTAACTTTAAGTGATTGTTGAAATAATTCATTAGCCACGTAGCACATCTTATTTATTTCGTTGTCCGAAAATCTTACTTGATAGGTTGCTAAGCGCTCGCTTTGATCATTTTTAACTGATAGGACTTCTTTCCTAAATTTATTTTTCAGTAGTTCTTGCATGGTTTTTTGCATATGTTCTTCAAAAAAATTGCCCGCCGGAATATCGAGTATGTAATTTTCTCCTATTTTGGCAAATTGTAAAAAATAAGGATATCCCTGCGGCTCCATTATGAAGTAAGTGAGATTATCATCGTCAATGAAATCATTGATCTGAGCTAAAATACTTTGAATTATAGTCATAAATACCTCTATTTCTAAGGGAGAGTGTTTAAGTAATTGGTGATAATATTTTTATATTTTTTGGGTGCCTTATACCTTCTAAGGATTTCCTGAGAAGAGTCATTAGTTCCACCTGAGATACTAGTTTCACCGATTTGTTTATCAAAAGCTTTATATTTAGCGGTTTCAGATTTTCTCTTTCTCCCTTCCTGTTGCTGTTTCAGTGCTTGTTGAGCCTCGAGCAATTTATACTCAATTTTCTTTTGTTCAGATTGGGTTTTAGAGCCACTTTGACTAACCTTCAGGCGTTTTTCAACTTCTTGCATTTTTTGTCCAACTTGACCAAGGCTTTGAGCTAGTTCAGACTTTTCCTTATATCGATTATAGAGTTTTTCAGTAGATTTTCTGACTAGTTGCTGTTGAAAAGCAAGTTGCTGCATCATTTGCTGTTGTAGCGCTGTATCTTTTTTTTGTTGCATTCTTTGGTGCATTTGTTGAGTTTTTTGATTTATTGATTGTTGCTGTTGTGTTATCTCATCCAATGATTCCAGATATTGACTCAAATCCATTGATTGTCTTTGTTGTTCCAATTGATCTTTCAAATTTAATAAAATTGCAGAAAGTTGATTATTAAACTGAAATACTTGATCAATTGGCTTTGTTCTCTGTTTCGGTCTATCAGCAGCGAAAAAATCAACTGTAGCTATTATTTTTTCTTGTAAGAGATCTACGATGCGGAGAATTACTTTTTGGAAACTCAAATTTTCTTGATACGTCTCTTTGATTTGAGACCCTAAATGTTTAACGGAACTATCCAAGAAAGAGAACTTGCGAGCAGCATATCGTTTCCGATTTAAGCCCGTCAAAAATTTAATACCATGATCGATATCTTTTATGAAAATACTTTGTAGAAGTGTTTCTCTCAAAAACAAATTCAGTTGCTCTAAATCAATTCTCATCACTTTTTGTTGTGCTGCTCGATTGCTTTCATTTAGATCTTGTTGTAATTCTTGTAGATACTTCTGAATTTCCGCGTTATTTTTGGCAGTTTCTTCAGAGTTATTTTTCTGGATAGATTTTTTCATCATAGAGTATTCATGACTAATCCTTGCCCCCTGTTCTTGTAAGCTTTTTTTTAATTGTTTACGAAGTTCAGATTCAAGACCTTTATCATCACTTAATTCATCAAGCTCATTTTTGATTTTGTTGAAATTCTCGTTAAGACTATTCGAAAGTGTAGTTGATACTTGTTTATTCTGAGATATTAGGTTTTGGACCTCTTCATGGTCCTTAAGTAATTTTTCTAGGCGCTTTAAGTTTTTTCTAAATTTTCGTTTAGCTTTTACTTTTTTAAGAGTGGCGAGAGTACGGTCTAATTCCTCCGAAAATTTTTGTTTATCAAAACGGTTCATCATATTTTGCATCTGCTGATTATTCAATTGAGGGGCATTTTTTGCCATATTTTTTAATGCCATCATTTGAGCTTTCATATCTTGCATAATTTCCTGATATAAATCTTTTACTTGCTCCATTTTCATCAAGGTACCCTCGTCGAGAAGTTGATTCTCACGCTCTTTTCTGAGAGTTTCATTTAGTTTTTGCTCCAATTCTTCTGCTTTTTTTTGAATTTCTTCTCTCTTTTGGACCAATTCTTTGAGCTGTTGTTGTTTTTTGGGGCTTACCTTTCGATTCGGTTTCAGTTTGTCTTTTTTCATTTGGGATATAAGCACTTCCGAATCTTTCTGATCTTTTTGAATATTATTTAGTTCTTCCACCATATACTGAGTTTCATTCTCAGCATCTTCATAAGCTTCAAAAGTATAGGGAACATGAACAAAGTGAGTACTTGAATAGCCTGGTCCGTGAGAAGGGTGATTATCCCAAGCTAAAACTTGATAAGACATAGTATCGCCCGGTTGCATATAAAGGCTGGGAATTTCAGCAGTGATGTCGTTAATCCATCGAGTGCCTGTGACTTCTGTAAGTTGAATAGAACCTGTAGAGCTAATGTAATTCATTTCGAAACGTTGTCTTACTTTGTATTTGAGTTCTAATTTATCTAGGCCCAAATCATCTTCGGCATCGATAGAGATGTCCAGTCTTTCAAATACGCCTTGAGCTATTTTCAACTTAATATTTGGTTTGAGAATATTCACTTTTGGTTTGTTATCTTGATGAGCTTTCAAATGATATAGCTGAGAGCTATCCTTAAATCCATCTTCGTCAATAAATGAAAAGCTTAGTGGTTGTGAGTTCTTAAATTTACCGTTAAAATTTATTCTTTTAGAAGGCTTGAAATTATCTAAAACAAAGTCCCCAGTGGATGTATCTAATCCTTTTACAGAAACTTTTTTGTTGAAGGTGAATTGAAGATTTACAAAACTATTTTGTAGTATCGAAAATGGTAGTCCCATAAAGCTTTCTTCTTTACTATGAGCGTATTTTGGAGCTTTTACGGTAACCTTAGTTGAGATTATTTGAGGAAAGTCTACCATGCGAAAACGCACAAGCTCAGACTTCTGACTTCCTGAACGTCCTTGAATCCATAAATCCTCGTTCGAGCCTTGGGTTTGTGTTTTGAATTCAAATTGGTCTCCATTAATTGAAATCAATTGTTCTACATCCAAAGTTTCTATAATCTGTTTTTTTTGATTTAAAATTACTATTTCTAGTGGAAAAAGGGGTTCTCCATGAACTTCACCAGAAATTTCAAAGCTAATATTTTTCAAGTAAGCTTTTTTGTTACTAATGATTATTTTCAGTTGTCCTCTGGAACTTCCTCCTAAGTCAGCTAGAGCAAGGAGAGTACGATTTGTTTTGCCCTGAATATGTAGGCTTATAACTATCATAATTGTTAAAAGACCTAGAGCTATGTTTCTATATGGATGTAAGCTGAGAATTTTAGTCTTAGGCCAATTATGTTCCAGTTTTTTTGTTGTTTGTTCGAGATATTTTTCTTTGATGATATCTTTATTGGGGTTTCCTTCAATAATGGCTGAAATCTCATTTTTTAGTATTGAAGAATTTAATTCCTCAAAGCGATATACAAAATGTTTAAGAGTATTATCTTTCATTAAACGGATTGTTCGAAGCATCAGGATTAGGAGAGGTATTTGTCCCAGTATTATTAGGCCAATAAATAGATGCCGAAAAGAGGGCATTATTGGATGTAGGCCATATACCCACGTAATAGCAAAAATGTAGATAGTTTCAATCAAAACAACTTTGAAAAAAAAGTCGCAGACCTGCATAACTAAATTTAATCGATGCTGATTTCGAAGATAGTTCGTGCAGGGACTCATGTTGTTACCAATTTTGCGTGAACCTTATTCCTATGAAATTCCTCAACTTTAACAGAGACCATTTGTAGACTTTTATTAGTTTCACTTTCGAATATGACTGGCACATAGTTACTACTCAAGCCCTTAAAGTAGCCCGATGCAGGTCGTTCTCTTTCTACTACGACTTGAAGTTTGCGACCAACTTGTCGATTCAGGAAAGCATCTTTTCGGATATTAGAAAGTTCTGTTAGTCGACGATTACGCGACTTTTTAATCGGGTTTTCAATATGGTTCGGCAGCTTTTCTGCTACAGTTTTTTCGCGACTAGAAAAAGTAAAAACGTGAAAGTAATCTAGAGGCATTGCTTGTATATTTTTAAAGCCTTCTTCGAAGGAGGCTTCATCTTCACCTGGGAAACCAACTATTACATCAGTACCCAGACAAAATTCAGGGTTATTCTGCTTAATATATTTTAGCCTATCTGTATATTCTTCTATTGTATATTTACGACGCATAGCTTTCAGTAAATCATTTTGAGCACCTTGAAGCGCTATGTGAAGATGATTACAAATTTTTGGATGACTTACTAGAAATTCCAGTAAATCGGGTGACAAGTCGACAGGTTCTATTGATGAGATTCTTATTCGTCCAAGTCCAGACACTTCTACAGATTTTTTTAGAAGTTCTAGTAGGTCTATATTGCCATCTCTATACTGACCGAGGTTAACACCCGTCAGAACTATCTCGGGATAATTGGGAGCAAGTTCTTCTAATTGCTTTAATACTGTATCAGCCTCAAGACTGCGGGAACGGCCTCTTGCACGAGGAATTATACAATAGGAACAAAAAGCATTGCAGCCATCCTGTACTTTCAAAAAGGGGCGGGATTGAAATTTTATGGAATCTAAGACAGATTTTTCGGGTACTGTTTTGGTATTCAAATCGTTTATATCTGGTGCGATACATTTATAAAAATTTTCTTTTTCGTGATTTTCAACCCAGAGATCGATATCTAAAGAGTCTAGAATTTCTGAATCAGTTTGTGCATAGCAGCCAGTAACTACAATGTAAGCATCTTCGTTTTTTCGGCGATAAGAGCGAATCATTTTTCTGGAATCACGAGATGCTTGATTTGTTACGCTACAAGTATTAATTACCACAACGTCAGCCACACTTTGTCTGAACAGAGGTGTCAACCCGAGTTTTTCAGCTTGGCTTCTCATTACTTCAAGTTCGTATTTATTAAGTTTACAACCTAAGGAATTAAATAAAACTGTGGAATTTTTTTCGATTCTGCGGGAACTAAATTTTTTCATAATAAATATTTCATTTTCTTGAAAGTAGCTGCTTTATTGAAGCTATCTTTTCAGCGACTGGGCGACAATTGTGATCTAGAGCTAGTTCAAGAAGTTCTTGTAAAGATGCGGAAAAACTAACTTGTTGATGGATGACCGCAAATAATTCAGATACTAAAAGGGAAGTATGGAAGCGTCGCTGTAGAAAAAAATGTACTAACTCTGCCCGCATCAGTTGAGATGCTCTACCCTCTTTTCCGTAGGAGACTAAATAACCTATTAATATATGCGACTGATCAGCTCTTAATTTGTGAAGAAAAGTTTCTAATTCGGAGTCCTCCATAGCAGTATCATCAATTAGTAATACAGGCTTGAAGGGAGAGTCTTCAATTTTTATATCAGAAACCGACATTTGTCGATTCCAGCGACTAAAATTAACCATTGGATTTAATTTCAAGGATTCGATTCTTTCCCAAACTTCCTCAAGTGGACTAAGTACGAATACATGGATCACTAACGGCCCTCTTTTTTCGGAATAGGTCCTCGATCTCTGGAGTCTGGGGCTCCTAAAGTGCCACCATCTACGGATTTCTGAGAATCTTCTTCTTCCGGACGGATTTGTAAATTGTTGATACCTTTTACGTCAGAATTGTTTGGATCACTAACTGGGCCTCTTTCTCTTGAATCCGGTGCGCCGAGGGTTCCAGATTTTATGGCTACTTCTGCCTCAGAACTGGTACTCTCTTTACTTCGCTCCTGTTTTGAGAAAAACCCTCCCGGTGAATCGGCAGATTTAGAGTCGGGGTAAGAACTAGGTTTATCTGCCGCAGATTTACTACTAAACTCAGAATTTAAGCCAATATTTGTTTGATTGCTACTCGATTGATTTGGCTCATACGCATTACTTGAAAGGGAGTCTAAATTATCATTTTGATTTTCTGAGTTTTTAGCACGTTGTTCCCTTACCCAATCACATGCTTTGTAGATTTTGCCATTGATTCCATTTGATTCTGCTGAAGCTAGGAATACGAAAAGGTCTTGAATTTCTTCAGGAGTAACTTTTTCAGATTCATCTCCGTTATTGAAAAAATGAATATTACCATCTTCGATAAGACCTTCTGGATTGATCAAGTTAGATGTTATTCGAGTATCTGAATACTCGCTTGCAAGAATATCTGAGAAGCCACTTAATGCAATTTTCGAGACATAATAAGCGCCTCCATGAATATCGCCAGAAATATTTAAGGATCCGGTGATATGAATTAATTTACCATAATCTTGTTCAATCATATGAGGAAGTAAACATTGACTCATGTTGAGGGAACCCATCAAATTAACTTCCATAACGTTACGGAAGAGTTTGGGATCATAATCGGCGATGCATGTATTACTTCCAAAAATTGCCGCGTTATTTATCAGTATGTCTACTGATCCAAATTCGTAAATTACTTTTTTAACAAAGTTGCTGACTTCCAGTGAAACCGTAATGTCGCACTGACTCCAGAGATATTTATCCTTATACAGCTTTAGACTTTCGTCCAAAGATTTCAAGTTTTCCAGACTTCGACCACAAATGGCTACGCGAGCACCCTCTCGTAAGTACGCTTTGACAATTGAGAGTCCTAGGCCTCGATAACCGCCCGTAATGATGGCTGTTTTACCCGAAAGTCGCATAATATTTGCTTTGGCTACGTTAAAATAAGAATTGGCCGCAAATTATATCATAAGTGACTAAAAATGAAGTCATACTTGGAAGCTTTACAGTTAGTATGTTTCAATGTATTTCGGAGGTCTACAGTGCAAAATGTAACAATTATAGGACACGGTCCAGCCGGACTGACCGCTGCTATCTATGCAGCGAGAGCGGGGCTAGCCCCATTAGTACTTAGTTCAAGTGCGGAACTAGGTCAATTAGATCAAACAACTGATGTGGAGAATTTCCCCGGTTTTCCGGTTGGAATAATGGGTCCAGAAATCATAGTAAATATGCATAAACAAGCGGAGAGATTTGGAGCTCAATTCAGAACGGCGCATGTTTCGGCCGTGGAGGGTGATGGTCCTTACATTCTCAAGACAGATGATGGAGACATAAATACCAAAACTATAATAATTGCTACGGGCGCCAAGCCTAGGCGTCTAGGGCTAGATAGCGAGGCACTTTATTGGGGTCACGGGGTTTCAGCCTGTGCAGTTTGTGATGGATTTTTTTACAGAGGCCGTGAAGTATTAGTGGTAGGCGGGGGTGATTCAGCTTGCGAGGAGGCCACTTTTCTTACCAAATTTGCCTCCAAGGTCACATTAGTGCATCGAAGAGATACCTTAAGAGCTTCAAAAGTAATGGCTGACAGAGTTATTGCCAATGAAAAGGTAGAGATTAAATGGAACTCGATCCTAAAAGAAATATTGGGAAATAAGGATGACGGGGTAACGGGTGTAATTTTAGAGGATGCCAATACGGGTGAAACGCAGAATCTATCTATGGATGGTGTATTTCTAGCTATTGGGCATATTCCCAATACTGCTCCCTTTAAGGATTTGATAGCCATGGATGAGGAAGGCTACGTGATTTTGGAAGAGGGAACTACTAAGACATCAGCCGAAGGGATCTTTGCCGCCGGTGACCTGCACGATAAGGTATACAGGCAAGCAATTACTGCTGCTGGGTTTGGTTGTATGTCGGCTTTGGATGCTGAAAAATACATTGAGGGGCACGATTAAGCTACATATCACAATATAATGATATATTGGTTCTTATGCCTACTTGGCTAAGAATACGAGTTCACATAGTTTTTTCTTGCGTGCTGTGGGTTATGACATGCGATCAATTAATCCACAGCTATCTCAATTTGCCTAGGTTTGAGTTAAGTAATTACCTTCCAATTACTTATACAATTTTACTGCTTCTGCTACTATTTAAGCCCGCTTATACCAACTTTATAATCCTATTATTTCTAATCCCATGGCTTTATATTTTTAGTTATTGTTGGGTTTTTCTAGAGAGTTCTTTAGCTTACCTTTTTTTGTGCTGCTTACTAATAGTCTTAATTTTTTTTTGTTACTACATCAAAAAGAGCTTCATAGACTCTAGAAAAGAACTGCTTAAAGGTTTAGATAGTCTGAGACAAGGTAATACGTATGAATCTTGCGGAATTTCATTTTTTGATGAACGTGGCAAAGTCCTCAGGAATCTCAATCAATGGGCTAGTTTAATTAGAGAGCGTTCTAGAAGGATGCAGTTTATTTCTCCAGAAATTTGGCATGAGTTGAAAAATACTGGCGTGAGAGAGGAGAGAACATCCAAGGATCGTTGGGTTATTTCACTGGTAATTAGTTGGGGTGATGAGAATACCAGTGGTTCATTCGATAGAATTTTACTTGATTGGATAGGATTTGTTTGTGATCAGTTAAATGCTTCTATTAATTGTTTCCATTCAGGTTATGCTGAACTAATAGTTATGGAAGAAAATAAGAAGCAGGGAAATGATGTACTTCTGCTATTGTCTGAATTTAAGTTGCAAAGTAAAAGGTCTGATCAATTTATAAAGCTTGTAGTGCGGCGGAACTTTATGAAAACCGGTGTGGTTTTAGAACCTGAAGGTTATCGATTTCGATGTGTAGACTTTAGTCTTGTAGAAGACCTTAAATTCTTAAGAGGACAATCTAAACAATTAACCCAAATATATATTCATGAAAGTTTGCGACAAAGTGCTGAGCAAGTCTTTCATTTGCAAGAGTCCATGGCGGATTATTTTCTAGTGCAGTCTGTTAAAAATCAGGATTACCATTTACAAAATCTACTCTCACATCAGGTTGAAGATAGATTGAATAGTATTCGTGTGGTTGAAGCTCAGAGAAATATTACAGGGGTAGATACCTTAATAAAGTTATTGGGGGATGTTTCGCCGAGAGTGCGCATTGCTGCCGCGGGAGCACTAACGAAATTTGTTAATAAAGAGAATGAGAATCATATAGGTCAATCTTTACTTAACTGCTTAGAGAAAGAATGGAATCAAGATATGAGAGCCACCTTGGTTATGTCTCTAGGAAAGTTAAGAAGCGAATCTTTAATAAAACCTCTTTATAAATTACTCTCAGATCAAAACGACAGAGTGAGAGCTAATGCAGTGGAAGCTATCGGGCAATGCATGGATAGAAAAACGGTTCTCAGATATTTAGATGGGCTATTGGATGATAGTAATAACCGAGCTCGCGCAAATGCTGCTATGGCAGTGTGGTTAATGGGTGATCGTAAAGGTTTTAGCGTATTACTGGGTATGGCACGTAGTACAGATTCGTTAATCAGTAGTTCTGGTTTGTATGGTATTGGTGAAATTTTCACGGATGAAAATATAAAGATTAATTCCAAATTTGTATCAAATCCTATTCGTTATTACTTCAAAGAAAAATCGCTATTCGATGACGCTCTAAAAGTATGTATTGATAAAACTTTGAGTGATGATGTTCTCGTCGAACGAAACGCCATAATTGCATTGGGTAAATTTCGTAGTAAAAAATCTGTGAATGCTTTGGAGTTTAAATTTTCAATTACGAAAGAACCGTCACTACGAAATTTAATTTTGAATACTTTATTAAATCTAGAGGAATTTGAGCTGGTAACGACCTTGAGAAAGTAGCAAGTTGAATTTTAGAAAATTTGAAATATTTTTGTTTATTTTATTTCTATCTCTTTGCGGATTTGGTTGGTTAATTAGCGATCGTTTGATTCGTAGTGATCTTCAAAAATTAATACTGGCAGAGGAGCAGCAGTTAAAAGATATAGAGTTTGAGCGAATCAAAAAATCCATGGAAAAAGAACTCATGCGAAGATTGTCTTATTACTATTATACGGGTCAGATAGAAGATTTCAGTTCTTTTATTAAAACCCGCTATAAGGCAGTGAGAGTTTCTTTTACAAGAAATAAAAAAGAACAAATAAAATTATTATCTAAGTCAAAATGGGATTGGCATAATGAAGGTCAAAATTTGTTTCTTGAGGGCCTTCATTGTAACCAAGATCTATGTTTAGATATTAAGATTCCATGGACTCGTTCCTGGCTCATAGATGGTGCAGCAAGTTTAGTACATGAGTTATCAGCAATCAATTTAATCGGATGGAGTGCTTTATTAGAGTCTTCTGAATTGAAGATACCAAAAGTAGTTAATGAATATGTGACAATCACGAGTCAGTTGGAAGGTCTAAAAATAGGTAGTCAATTATTCTACGGTTCAAAATTTGGCCCATCAAAACTAAATTTACACAGAATAACCGTAATAAATATTCAAAATTTAAGAGATCAAACTTTCGATTACTTTAAAAATTTATTGTGGCTAATACTGTGCATAGTAAGTAGTTCATATTTGATTTCATATTTTTGGAATCACCAACTTTACTCATCGAATCGTATTTTGGTAGTGATTTTATTGATCATTTTCATTCCTGCTATAGTTTTAGGTCTTCAATCCAGTACTTTACTTCAAGAGCAAGAAAAGCAAATCAGGCATCAGCGCGAAGTAGAAGTAATTAATCGTAGTGCCTTAAATTTGGTAAAACCCTCTTTTACTAGAGTTCGGCACCTTCTACCTTTTCAGGATGGAGGTATATACTCCATAAAAGATGGCTCTGAATTACTTCTATTCACTGCTACTCTTGGTGAACTTAAAGGTAAACGCTATTTAGATAAAACAAGAGATAAAACTGGTGAATTAATTACTCTCGTTATTCTTTTTTGTCTTTCAATATTGAGCTACATCCTACTCTTCCGGAATAGTAACAAATTTTGGAGTCAATTAAATGAACGTTTAGAAAAACAGATGGTAAATAATGAAACATGGCCAACTCAGGAGGAATTTACCGAAAATATAGTTTACAATTATTGGGATATATGGAGGTTGCAGTTAGACGCTGAAAAGCAGATTCAGCGTCGCTCTTTACAACAGCGCTTGGTCAATTTTGATTCGGATACTTTACTTAAGAATAGTGTAATTTCTGATTCATCGCCTTACCCAAAAGACTTAGATTGTGTTGTGGTATGCATAGCTCCCTTTGATACCAAAAATTTAGAGGAAAAACCGGCTAAAGATTATTTTGATAAATTGAATAGTTTCCTAGAAATATTCCGTCACACTTGCTTGAAGTATGGAGGCGTGCCTTTTATGGATGCCCATTGGCATCAGAAAGCTCTGTTTTCGTTTCCAAAAAGTTTTCTATCTTGTCAGAGAGCTATATTGTTTGCCCTTGACTTCATAAAACAACTCGAAGAAACGGATTTACCATTTGGAGTCTCATATCGAGTAATTGCCAAACAAGGATGTCTAAATTTTTCAAAGATTGATAAAGGGCTTAAAAATGAAGTTTTAATCAAAGGTTCGGTATTGCAAGAATGTGACGATGCCATGGAACTTCTGGATAATTTGGATGGGTTTTGGATTCATAATGACTTGATTACCGAAACTTTGCGGAGTTCTTTCAATGTAGGTTTGAATAAATTTGATGAATGGTTTCAATTAATAGGTGTTAAGAATATACAGGATCATTTGAGTTTATTAGATTTTCCTAGTTCTGAATTGCAGAAGACAGCTCTTGAGTTAATATCTTTCAAAAAGGATGAGAGGGTATTAGATAAAATTTTGGATAAACTACCTACTCTTGAGTCCGAAGTTAAAGACCAGGCGGTGAAGATAGTTTATGATTATCATATTAATAGCCAGAGTCGTCTCAAGATTTTGCGACAAATAACGAGATGGGCAGAAAAAGATTTTGATGAAATCGTTCTAAAAGTTCTGACTGAATTTAAGAAACAACCCATAAAATTTAATCAACCTGAAGTTGATATTTTATTACAACTAACTAAACCTATTCACAACGAAGTGGCTTTTTCTCTCATATTAGATAATACAGATTTTGAAAACATTGAGGAATTAGAGTTGCGTGTAGAGCGTTTATCAAATTTTATAAGAAGTCGCTTGGAAGTAATTAAATTTAATAAAAAGCCTTCGAATGAATGTTTAGATAAACTTTACGAATTTCTCGAGGAAACTGAGGATAAATTTTTAGCTCATATTCTGGAAATATGGTCTGAAATTGATCTAGTAGAACGAGAGCTTGCAGCTTCATGTTTTAGTAGCTGGTTTATTGAAAAAAAGGTAGCTTTTTTGACTAGGATACTTGAATTGGTTCGATCGGAAAATATAAGTATAAAATTAAGATCCTTGAGGGTAATAAGTAACTTGAAGCTATATGATATTGAGTCTGATTTGGTCCGTATCTTTCACAACTCTCGAGATCCTGAATTCAAGTCAGAAATACTCTTTACATTACAAAATATAGGCTCTCACGCCTATCTGCTACAAAATCTAAATTAAATTTGTACCTATATTGTTTTAAATCCGTATAATGTCGCAACCATGAAGCCCCGAGAAATTCAGAAAATAATGAACGAAGCCATTGCTCTTGTTCAACAAAATGAAAAAGAAAAAGCTCGTGAAAAGTTTGAGGAGTTACTCGATAAAGCTAATAATGACTCAGTTGTTTTATTTAATGCCGGTATTTTTTATTCTCAATTAGGTGAGCATCTAGAAGCTTCTGACTATCTTCATCAATCTCTTGAGAAGGATCCAAATAATAAAGAGACATTACGGCGGACTATTCTCGAAGATTTCCATATTGGAGGCGGAGAAGTTCTAGATTCGGACTTTATGGCTTTTGACCCTCAATATCTAGTAAAGGCTCAGGGTTTGATTGAAAATGCTTTGGAGAAGGATTCTTCAGCTGAAGACTTAAAAGAATTAATGGAGCGAGTTGAAACAACCATAATGCAGAATCGTTTAGCTTTTAAATTTTGCGAAGGTGATTTGAATTATTGTCGTCGTTCTGTAAGTCGAAAAAAAGAACTAACTAATCTTGATGAAAGAGTTATGGGATTCCTCAATCTTTTAGATTCTGGTGAGTATGATTATGTCCAAGGTAAATTTGGCGTGACACTTCGAGATGATCTCCCTAAAGATAGAGGACCTGGTTTTCTGGATCAAATTCGTAATTATCTACTCGGTAAATGATTTCTAAATTAAAAATAGCCGCGATTCAGTTGTGTTCATCTCCTGATAGACAGGACAATCTCGAGCGTACCTCTATTTTTATAGAAAAAGCAGTTGCAGCGGGTGCGCAGATGATTTCTCTGCCTGAGGTTTTTTCTTGTTTTACTCGTGATGATACTAAGTGGGAGAAATCTGAAAGCCATGATGATTCAGAGACTTTGGCTTTTTTGCGAGAGCAAGCGTGTCGTCATAAAATTTTTTTGCATGGAGGTAGTTTTCATGTTCGTACTGATACAGAGGGAAAAGTTTGGAATCGGAGCTATACCTTAAATCAAAAAGGTGAGATCTTGGGCTTTTACGATAAGATTCATCTATTTGATGTGAACCTAAATAATGGTCAAAATTATTGTGAGTCATTACTCAGTCAGCATGGTTGTAGGCCCTCACAAGTCGTAGTCAATGGGATTCCAATGGGAATGTCTATTTGTTACGATGTTCGCTTCCCAGAGTTATATAGACTACTCTCAAGGATGGGCTCAAAGGTTTTATTTGTTCCTGCGGCTTTCATCTATAAAACTGGCGAACCGCATTGGGAATTACTACTAAGAGCAAGAGCAATAGAAAATCAGTGTTATGTAGTAGCAGCAAATCAATGGGGCCAGCACAAGAATGGCTTCACAACTTGGGGACATAGTATGATAGTGGATCCTTGGGGAGAAATCCTCGCTGAGTCACCCGAGGGAGAAGGGTTCATAATTGCTGAGATAGATTTTGATAAACAGGCTAAATTGCGACAGAATATGCCAGTACTACTACATCGAAGAATGTCATAAATCCATTTCTATAAGTAATTGCCAAGGAGTTTAATGTGAAAATTGGATTTGTGGTAGACCCCTTGCAAACTTTACACAAAACCAAAGATACAAGCATGTTATTAATGCAGCATGCATGCGAAAGAAACTTTGAGGTTTACTGTTTCGATTCATGTGATTTATATCATAGAGGAGAAGTTAGGGCTGTTGCAAAAAGGGTTAAGGTTAATTTATCAGATGATCCACAATTTGAAGTTCAATATTCGGAGGATTTAGCTGTTAAAAGTCTTGATGTGTGCTTCATTCGTAAGGACCCACCGGTTGATATACATTACGTCAATATGCTGCAGTTATTGAGTATTGTAGAAGAACTGCCAAATGGTCCTTTTTGGGTGAATTCTCCCAGCGCCTTACTAAAGGCAAACGAGAAGCTTTACGGGCTACGTTTTTCTCATTTATTTCCACCAACTTGTATTAGTTGCTCACCGGGACAGATTATGGAGTTTCAGTCTCAGATGAAGTCTTCTCTAGTTGTTAAACCCGTAAATGAGTTTTCGAGTCGAGGAATTTATATTCTTCAAGAGCGAGATCCTAATACAGATGCAATCCTAGATCAGATGACTTCATCCGGAAGGGATTATGTGATAGCTCAGAAATATCTAGAAAATGTAGTTCTCGGAGATAAACGTGTTTTTTTTGTAGATGGACTGGTTGAAGGGGTCATTTCCAGAATTCCTCGTGAGGGTGATTTTCGATGTGCTTTAGGTTTGGGTGCAAAGGTAGAATTGAGGCAATTGAATAGTAAGGAGCAAGCACTCTGTGATGAGTTAATTCAATTATTTAAGAGAGATGGTATGTTTTTTGTTGGTATCGATATTATCGATGGTTGTTTGATTGAGGTTAATGTAACCAGTCCCACAGTGGTTCGACAGTACTGTGACTTAAGTGGAGATGCTCTCGACGCAAAAATATATGAAAAAGTCTTGGAAAAAATTTGATTCTTCAATAATTGATCCGGAACTCGAGGAACTATTTCCTCGATTACCCAGAGAACTTCGCCATAGGATTTTAGAGTATATCGATGACTATAAGAAATCTAAGCAGCAAAAGTCTAATTGAAGAGTTTAGCTCAAGCCAAAATAATCTAGTAAAGGTTGGCTCACCAACATAAGCCCTAAGATTAGTGGTAGGATAACCGCTTTCGCAAAATGTATGAAAGTGCCTACTTTAGGACCAAACTTTTCAGAAAATGCACTACGTGTTTTGAAGCCATGACCTTTTCCAATATATCCACTCAGACCAAAGATAAATAGCAGCAAAAAGTATGAGCCTACGATTAATTTAACTAATACCAATAATTGTGATTTCATAGATGAGGTTTGTTAGATTTATCAATTAGTTCAAGCAGCTCTGGTCTAGTAATAAATGGATAATCAATAATTTTGTTTTTTTGAATTAAAGATAATTGGCTAACTGCTTTCTCAGTTATTACCTTATGTGGTGAGTACCTCGCGACGTAACGATAAATATCGGAAGCTTCCCTCCAATGTTGAAGACAAGATTCTCGGTCAGTGATCAGAGGATCTTGGCATGCATGCTTGCCTCTCTCATAGCGTCGATTTCCATAATTAATAAGTTGATCGAAGAAAGGAAATATTAGGTTAGCTCTCTGAGGGTCATCGCTAAAAAAGTTTTTTGCTTCAGGAATTTTTGGGTAAACTTCCATAAGATTTTCATAAATTTTCGAATGATCTTCATAGGGTTCAAATTGAAGACGAGAAAACTCTAACAATAAGTCAAGACGTCGAACTACTGCCCTATCAGTATCAAGTAATTTTAGATCGTCCAATAACTCACTTGAGTAGTTTAGATAGGTCTTACTCGACATTAGAAGAAGATCTTGTAAATTTTCGAAATATAAGATCTGTATGGACTTTAGAAATTGATCCATTATCTTTACGGGTCTCTTATTTAGAAAAAATCGATAAGTGTGTAAAGAATCATCACTCGTACTTAATTTATATTGATTGCTAATCCAATCATACGCTAGCAAACCTTCTTTTAGATTATCTCTTTGTAAATGGTCCATGATGCTCTCATAGAGTGTTTTTAGGCTATAAATATCTTCAAATGGAAGTTCTTTTAGATAATCTTTAATTTCGATTAAGCGAAGGTTTGGATTTCTTTGAATGTCTATAACAATCTGATTAACAAGCTTATGATTAATCTTTAAAAATATCTCGAGAGCATTTTTCCTTACTTGAAAAATACGATGTTCACTCATCAATAAAAAGAAGTGCCTTACGTTTATCAGGAGTCTCATATTGTTAACAAATATATTTTTTCGATAATCAAGACGCAGTAAATTGTTCTCGATTTCGGGCAATATGACATGAAGTAATTTAATGACTCTCATTATGTAACCCTGAGAATAGGGCTCGAAGATGAATTGGCGTTGCTGTTCATCTAAATTTTTCTGAGGAATTAGGATTTGTAGATCTTTATCTATATCTATCACCTCAGTACCAGTTTTAGGTTGAGTTTTTGATGAGGGTGGTTGATTAGAAATTCCAGGTATTTCTCGTCGTTGTATTTCGGATTTAGTCGGTGGCTTAATGGGTGTTTTACGCTCTTTGACTCGGATCTTGCTATTTTTTTTTGAAAGCAAGATTGACTGTCCTTCTGCAAAAACTGAGGTTGCATCAGACAGCAAAAAGCTTACAATTAGCATCACTAGCACTAGTTGAAATTGTTTCATGTCTGATAAATTCTTCGGTGTTTAGGCTATCAGTGTGAATGAAATATGAGAAAAGACAAGATTGATATTGTTTCTTCCAGCTTACCAAGTGCTTCTTTTTACGTAATTGAAGATTACTTAAGAGTTCATTTACAGCCTTACTTAAAACGTTTTCATTCGAGTTTAGATACTCAATTGCGTAAAAAAATTATCAATATGATTCAATTTTTGGAGGTACTTACCTCTTTATCAGATTATTATGTAAGGCGAGAAACAGTTTCAGCTGAGAGATATTTAAAGAATAAATTTAGAAACTTACAAATACAAAAATATGAATTGCACTATAAGATTTTAATAGATCGTAATACTGTTCCAGCGAATCCGACTTTTGTTAGTCAGTGGAATTCGCTTGATACTGGAGTCAAAATTGAAGCTTTTGGAGAAGTTATGATTAAGCTTTACGGAATACCTAACTGTGACAAAATTAAAAAGGCTAGGAAATTACTCGAGCAATCTTGCGTGAGTTATGAGTTCATTAATTTGCGAGATACCCTGCCCGATGAGGATACTTTGAGAAGGTGGCTCCATATACTTGGCGAGAAAGAATTAGTTAATAAGCGTTCGACTACATTCCGTAACCTTAAAGATAATGAGCGAAACTTTAATGATCTTACTGGCTTAATTGCAGTAATGAAACAAAGTCCCACCATCATTCAACGCCCTCTATTTGAGTTTAATGAGAAAGTAAAGATAGGTCTGTCAGAACTCTCTAATGTTATTGAGGAATTAAATTGAGTTTTGCAAATCTTCTGGCTACGCGTTCTTTAGTAAATGAATTTAGAGAGCAAGGGCTAGTAATTCAGGATAGAGTTCGCAATTTTTTAAGAAATGAAGTTGTTACTACTCAGTTAGGCTACGGTTCTTACAGAGTGTACTCGGATAACCCAATTCATCGTGAATCTTTATTGGTTGCATTACAGAGCGGTATTAACTTAATTGATACCAGTTCTAATTTTACTTACGGTGAATCCGAAAAAATGATTGGTATGGTTCTTTCTGAAATAAAAGGGAAATCATCGAGAGATCATTTCATATTAATCTCAAAAGCTGGTTACATTCAGGGACCTGCTATGGACGAGATAATTGAGATGGAGAAGCAGGGGCAATTCTTTCAAGAGATGTTAAAAATGGACTCGGTTTGCTGGTATTGTATACATCCCGAGTTTATAAGATATCAATTTTTCGAATCTTTGAAACGCTTGGGTGTAGAACAGTTAGATGTCTATTTAATTCAGAATCCAGAGTATTTTTTTATATCTACGAGAAAAGACGGAGTAGAGTGTGGCGAAGCTCGAATTGAATTGTATAGGCGCATCCAAGAAGCTTTTACTGCTTTAGAACAATTGGTAAATGAAGGTTACATTAAGTATTACGGTATCAGTTCAAATACCCTTGGATATTTACCCGCAGCATATGACTTCATAAACCTTAATGAAATTATCGAATGTGCAATCAAAGCGGGACAGAAAGTTAATGGGAATAAAGCAAATCATCACTTTCAAGTAATTCAAATGCCAGCTAATCTGATTGAACATCAGCTAATTTCAGTTGTTAATAATCAATCTGATAATGAATTGTACTCGGTTCTGGAAAGAGCAAATCAGCTCAATTTAGATGTTTTACTTAACCGTCCATTAAGTACTCGTTACGAGGAAGGATTTTTACAGTTTACTCGTAAGAAATTCGATTCAGAGAGGGACTACAAACAAGATTTACAAAACATATTTAACTCACTTTCAGAAATAGAATCTCAGATTATGAATAAAATTCTTTCAATACCTAGTCTGGAGCACAAATTAAGGTCAATTCAGGAGGATCAGTTTAAACTATTCGAAATAGGGAGAGAATTAACTAATTTATGGCCAATGATTGAGGATAAAGATCATTTAAAGGCTTTAGTAGATCGTTACTTAATGCCGCATACGCAGCGATCAGTTGAATCTCTTATGGAGTATTCAGATAGCTACCCTGGCGAAGTAATAAATGATATTGATCTGTACCTCAGTCATTTTGCTGAATTTGAAAATCTAGGCGAGGAAGCATTAAATAAAAGAATGTTTTGTGAAAAATTGACGCCGGCTTTAGATGGTTTAGAAAATTTGTTCTTAGATGAATCTAGTTGTTGGGTAAAAGCATCGCTATCTTTTTTGGCAGACTTACCGGGAAAACCTATCATTCTTAACGGGATGAGAAGTAAAGGATATGTCCAGTCTTCAGGTGAATTTTTAATTGAAGATAGGAAAGATTATAGAGAACGACTAAAAGCTTTATGCGAAAGATTTTAATTCTTGAGTGTTTGAGAAATAAATTATTTTCCAGCAGATTCTAGTCTAGAATATTTTGACTCAGCGTTGTGCTTGTAAAATTTTTTGTAAGTCTGCTTAATTTTATTACAGATCCACTGGAATTTAGATTCATTTTGTTCTAGAAGAGTTAGACGTATCCCTTGCCAATTTGTGTGGAAAGAGCTTAACGGAACTGCACAAATACCCGTGGAAGCAAGTAAATAATAAGTGAAAACTCGGTCTAGACTAGCATTACTAAGGTGCGGTTCGAGAATTTGGAGATATTTGCCGCTCACCGGAGGTAATTTTGCTTTGGAGAAGCAATTTTGATCGATAATTAACATCCCAAATAAGGAGCCATCAATTCTATTGGGGATTAATCCCGCACAATTTTTTAAGCTTTGCTGTAGTTGCTCAGCTCTTAATTTTAGATAACTTGCTCTAGATGCTAGATGATCATTATATTTCTCGTGTGACATAATTTCAGGAATTACTATTTGAGGTAGAGATGTTGAGCAGACCTCCATGGTTTTCATCCTAATTAAAGCCTCCACCAGATTGTTAAATTGGGGATTAGTATTTCTATTGTAGAATTCCATCCATCCGCAGCGCGCGCCTGGCCATGGTAGATCCTTTGAAATACCTTGTAACGAAATAGCCGGAGTTTGATTACAAACTTCACTTAGATAACTGTGTTTTTTGCCCCAAACTACCTGAGCATATACCTCATCTACAATTACACAGACATTATACTTTTTGGCTATTGAGGAAATTTTGAGCATTATTTCACGATCATGAACAGCACCGGTGGGATTATCTGGATTTACCAATAGTATTGCAATTATTTCAGGATGTTTTGATAATTGATACTCAATATCATTCAAATCTGGTTCCCACCCTCTCAGAGGATCTAGCTTATAAGTAAAGGCTGATTTATCGGGTGCATGAAAACGTTCAAAGGCTCCATGAGTACTATAAACAGGGCTTGGTATTAAAACTCTAGATTCAGGATGTAGACATTGGTAGAGTGTACTAATGCCATCTCCTAAGCCGTTGAAAAATAATATATCGTCGGCTGTAATTTTAGTCCCGCCTCTTTTATTGGTTTGATTGGCTAAGAACTCACGGGTTTTCATATGACCTTGACTGGGTACATATGCATAAGTTTCATCATAATTAAGAGAATTTTTTATTATATTTCGCATCCAATTAGGAACTTGATGGCCCCTATGTACCGGATCTCCAATATTCTCCCAAGTAACCTCCAAGCCTGCAGATTCAAGTTGCTTAGCTATGCTAACGATTTCTCGAATTTCATAACGCATTTCAGCAATGGCAGGGTGTTGCCAGGGGGTTTGCTGTGAGTAAGATTTGCTGAAATTAAGTTTTTTCATGGCTGATTCCTATAAATTGTGTACACAACGAAAACCTAAATCTAAAGCATAATGCTCAGGATTCTTATGTCGCCTTTTCGATATACGACGATCCAGTCGATGAGTTGCATAACTGGCACCTCT
>JAYZAC010000161.1:0-18049 GCA_036339875.1 bacterium
GGCATGAATAATTTTTTTATAATGGCACTGATCCACTCTTCTTTTTTATAAGTATTTTCTAAAAGACTACCAACAACGGCTCTTTTATTTTCTAAGTCGAGACTATCAATGTATTCAATAGAACGATCGATACCTTTGGGCTGTACCCAGTCCCAGCTTTGTAGTGGAGTTAGTTCTATTAACCACTCTATGAATTGATCAGCATTATTATCCAAATATGCAAGGGCATCTGCTATCTCGAACTTGTAATTCCCATCATCACAGCGCTCTATCAATATCTTTTGCAAACGTTTTTGAGATCCATTTTCGTAGCGTGTGATGGGAACTAATTGACGAACCTTATTCAACCAATCTTTTGCACTTCGTACTTTGACTTGCTGAGAGCTATTTACTTTGATTTTCCGTTTATGGTTATCCAAAAATTCGAGACTCATTTCCACAATCCAACGGCTTAACATGGCTCCTATAAACTTCTTTTGAAGTAAGGAGGAGAATGGTTTTTCACAATCTGAACTGTAGTGAAATTCTTCTTCAGGGGTATGTTGGATTTTCTTGAGTTTTTCTAACCAGAACTCCTCTTGTTTGATTTTCTGACGACCAACTAAAGGGTGTTTTGAATCATATGTAAAGAAGAGTTCCATCCAATCGTATGCATTTTCCAATTCTTCTTCTTCTAGGTAATCTAAAAAGCTATTTAAGAAATCCCATTTAAGACTGTAAAGAGTGCTTGGATCATTATAGAAATTGGCATAGACTCTCTGTCTTGTTCGAGCATCAGGATATTCAAGAAGTGTTGCGACAAGTGAATCTATTGAAATTTCATAATTACGTAAAAACTGAGTCAATCCAACTTCTACATCTTGTTCGGTTACTTGATCAGCTGTTTTTTTCAAGCGATTAAAAAACCATTCGTCGAAAATTTCTTGATAAATTTCGTTTTCTTCAGTTTGTTTGTCATCATCCCACATGAATTCCAATTGACGCTTCATCACGATTTCCATGATAAGTTCAGACTGACCTTCGATGACATGTGTAGCAAATTCTTGTCGTAACTGAGCGTGATATTCCTTGTCATACAAGTAGTTGAAGAGAAATAAACTTGTTCTAAGAGGGTACTTGGTTATGACGTGTTCCTCTATACTTTGTCGGTTATAAGTCATACTTTCAAGTGTTACGAAAATAGCTCTAAATTCATCAAAATTACTTTCGATGAAGACCTGAATCATTTGATCCTTGATGTTGTAACGTCTGGCAAATTTTTCAACTTCGCTCAGATGGGCATCTGAACTAACATCAGATTCTTCTTCTTCCATATGTGCAGCAAATTTTTTCATAAAATCTTCTTGCACATCGCCATGTACTTCTATGTCATCTTCGGTTGGCATAGATTCAAGCATTTCATTCATGTATTCGTTCATGTATCGAGAAATGATCTCATCCATGTTGTCATCCATATATTTTTGAGTAATCTTTTGCTGAATCTCACGCATTGCTTCTGGTGTGTTTAACTGCATTGCCTCCATTGGATCATAATTTTCCTTAATGTAATCTTGAACGAGTCTATTTCTGAGTTCTTTGTCCTCCACAATTCTTCTAGATTCTTCCATGGCAATACGGTCAAAGTTGTTACGCATAAAATCTTCAACTACGTCTCCATGCATGGGCTGATCACCAAGTACTTCTTGGATTTTATTTTCAATGAATTCATCTCCTAAAAATGCGGCTTTGACAATTTTGTAGATATCATCATCGTCTACCATATCCGTTTGTCGTTTAATTTCACTTCCAAATATATTTTGAATGTTCTCTTGTACTAGTTGTTCAATAATAGTTTGCTGGATACCTTCGTCAGACAGCAATTCTTGGGCGATAACATCTGGATCTAAATTGAAGTCATTTCCGGTCGCTATTTTTCTAATATCCACTAAGTTTTCTACCAAGAAGGATGAAAGCACTGATTCCCAGAATGTTCTTAAGTCAAAGCCAATACTATTTCGGTCAATTACTTTGGGATGATTCATGAACTGGTCAAAGTCGTAATCTTCGGGGACTTCAAAATCAGTTCTTTTATTTTTTACAAAAAGTAAAAACATCTCACTTAAGGGATTTTTTCCAAACAAAAGACTTTCGGCTTCGTTGTCTGTAAAAAAGGCGGCAGACACATAAACTCGCAAATTGGAAGTTGTTCGGAAGTCAAACCTCTCTTTCATGAAGTCCATCACTAAACCCTTGATCATATCTCGATCTTCGAGGAGGTTTCGGATAGTTTCTTCATCAACTGCATCAAAAGCCTGTTGAACTACAGCCTGTATTCGTTCGTCCTGCACTCCCAACTGTTTTATTTGCAAATCGTATTGCTGCTGTTTTAGTTTATCGAAATTATTTTTTAGGAAGTCATCGATATTGCCACTGGCTAGAAAATCATTTGGCATTTCCCCAAGATCAATTGTGGGGATTTGGCTGCTAAGTTGTCGACGAATAATGTTGAAGAAATTTTGTACTTTGAGTTCTGGATAAAGAATTCTATCAATTTCACCATCACTTAACTTCGTAAGATCTTTATTACGATGCTGACCTAACTCCTCCATGATCATGGCTCTCATTTGTTCATTCGTCACTTCTTTTTGGATAGATGTTTGAATGGTAAAGAATAAATCTAAAAATCCCAGAGAATCCAAACCTAATTCATCAATTAATTCAGTTTCAAGTGTGATTTCTCCATCGTATCCTGTAATGTCTTCAAGGGCATCGCGCAGCAATTCAAAAATGTCATCATCACTGAATTCCAACTCTAATATGTTCATATCTTTCATGATTTCTACCTAATGCACGAATGCCTTTAAATGCTTTCTACGGAAATCAAACTCAGATATCTTAAAGATTTCCGGGGAATAAAGTGACTTAAGTTCCAAATATTGAGCCCTCATGCTCATATTTAGAAATTGTAATGCTGAATATTTTGTAGAATGATCGTAGTAACGACCAATTTTTTCCATCATTACCTTGTATCTAGAACAGTGCGAAGCTTGATGAGTTCCAAAACCTGTATCCAGCATGCATTCGTAAGCATTTTTCTCCCAATCTTTATACTTTTTAGATAAGTACTTGAAATGAAAATGAAAAACTTTTTTGTGCACGACTTCATCTTCAGTTACCCAACGTAAAACTTTCTGAATATCTTGATTTTCGAAGGCGTCCGCTAAGAGCAAATAGGCCCTTATATTATGTACCTCACCTAGAAAATTTAAATTAAACACATTGTATTGGTCATGGTATGCATCGGGGTTAGGCTCCTCAAAAACTTGAGCCATGAAGTCCTCATCTAGTTTTTGAGTGCATACTCCAGCTTGCTGTAAAAGAACACGAACTGCATGATAATGCTTCATTTCCTCATGACATTGCTGAGTTATCCACATTGTGAATGGGTGCATATAGCCAGCGTGATATAGATTTTGGCTCCCTATGGTGTATGCAAACCCCTCACAGTAAGCAATTTCTTTAACGATATCACAAAGTTCCATATCATTATCGCTAAGTTCAAGTTGACCGAGTGGTTTCATTGCAGCATAAACGTCTTGTAGATCCCATTTTATTTTGCCAGCTTCAGCTAGATAGTACTGGTATACCGATGTATCGTACTCATCTTTCATATTGCGTTTTTGATTTAATTCTGCAAAGGCTTGGCGTATGAGATTGTCATTTTTAAGACCGTATTCAGTGACTTTATTTTGAATTTCCTTAAAATAGTGACTTTGCTGATCCTTCATGCATTTGGCCATCGATATTTGATCTTCTTTTCCCAGTAAGAAATCGCTTGGAAATACAATCTTATTATTTTTTGATTGTGGAAGATCCCGTTGGATCACGTAATCTAACCATTCGCTATAAAGTGTTTGAACGAATTCGGGTTGTATCTCATTAGCAGTTTTGCATAGATTTACAAATTCTGGAAACTTCTCCAAATAATGGAGTTTTGGGATCCGATCTATGTCAAAACTTTCTATCAAATCAGGTTTTAATTCGCGTAATTTAAAGAAACAATGACTTAGAAACTCTAATTGAGACTCATAATGCGTATCTAATTTTTCAAAATAGTCAAAAAATTTGTGTTCTTTATTAATTATTAGTTGTCTGCACAAACGAATGAACTGAGCTTCTACATGCGTTTGCTGGACCAAGTAATACATCATCAAGTCTGGCGCTTGAGCTCGGTTGTCCGGGTCTAGAAAATACATCTCGTTACGGAGGGGGAATAGAGGGGGAAGTTTACTTAAATCTAATAGTTGTTGATGACTAAACAATAACAAGTTATTAATTTTCAATTTTTCTGCGAAAAGACTAACGAGTCCATGCACAATTTCGCTGCAGCGAAATAAGGTAGGAGGAAAATAGCGAAGGTTGGTTGTATTAAGGTGCAGCCAACTCAGCAGATTTGAGATTAAAGCTAAGCTTTGCGGTTTCACATCAGGACTTCTAAATCCATTTTGACAGTTCCAGTCAATTTCCAATGAAGTGAAAGTTATCGTGAATTTTTCGTAAGCTTTCCAATTTTTGTCTTGATGCTCTTCCGTATAATTCAGATATTCCTGATCATACTTGAATTCGTAAAAAAGTTGATTACGAATCCGGTCTAAATCATTTTCTAATTGAAGTTTTTCAGACATTACTCATTCGCCTTTGTTATAACTAAAGAACCATTGAATCCTCCGAATCCGGCTGCATTTGTAAGAAATGCATTTACTTCTTTTTCTTCACCTTCAGCCTTCACATGGTTCACATCACAATTTTTGCCTGGTTTCTTTAGAAACAGTGTAGGAAGGACGAAACTGTGTTTCATTTCGAGTAATCCAGTAATTACATTTATGACACCAGCGGCAGATAGTGTATGACCAACGTACGATTTCATCGAGTGCACCAAAGGCTTACTGGGCAGGACTGTGTTAATCGCATTACACTCTGAACTATCATTCACATAAGTACCTGTGCCATGAGCGACAACAACATCAATATCTGATTCAGAGAGCCCAGAATCCTGCAAAGCTTCTTCCATTGATTGTGCTAAACCCTCTCCTTGTGTCGGGGAGTTTGTTACATGGTAAACATTATTAGTCGTAGAATATCCCGAAATCTCAGCAATGGGCGTAGCACCACGCTTCTTCATATGCTCCTCAGATTCAAGAATTAGAATCCCTGCACCTTCACCGAGAACAGTTCCTTTTCTACGAGCATCAAAAGGCGTACAGGAATCACTTGGATCTTCCGCATTCACGTAAACGCCTAACTTGGAAAAAGTAAAGCCACTAACGAAGGAGTATTCTTCTAATCCTCCAGTAATTACAACATCTTGGTCACCATTTTGAATTGACTGAAAAGCTTCTCCAATCGACTGTACACTACTTACGCACAAATTATTGATGATTCTGGAGGCCCCATCTTTCTTAATTAGGCTTCGAATATATCTATCAATCCAGGGCTGGTAGCCAAAGAATGTCTGACTTTTAAGTAATTCAGTGTTGATATCTTTTTTCATACCGGTCTTTAAAAATCGCGATATGCTATATCCTAAATCGAACTCTTCCCAACGATCTTCTCCCTTTCCTTGCGGATAGTAGTTAATGACCCCATAAAGAAAATATTCATCGCCAGAATAGAAGTCTACGCCTAAAAAGACGCCAACTTCCTCCTCATTTTCGGTATTTACACCGGCCATTTCCAGTGCTTCTGTAAGTGCCCTCCGAGTAAAAACAGTCCTGCGAGCCCTAAAGTATTCTACTTCTTTTTTTTCTTTCTCTGTGAAGCGATCTTCAGGTACCAATCCTACAATCTTAATGTCTAAATGGGACCATGGTTCATGTACACGTAAACCTGTTTTTAAGGAAGAACAGTTGTCCCAATACTCTTGAGTATCTAAACCGTTACCACAACACAATCCATAGCCTGTAACAAAAACTCTGTTCATAGTACCACCTACTTTTGCATACCTTTGAAAAAGAAGCCCATGAAGTCAAGTCCTTGACCCATGCCCACATCTCTAAATGCCATCGTTAATCGAGCCTCACTGACAACTCGGTCGTTCACGCTCGCTTTCGCGGAGAACTTAAAATTAGGATACATAGCAATTTCTTTTTTCACCTCGATAACCAGTTCACAATCTGGATAAACGGGTTCTTTGAACTTAGCTCTATCGACCTGTATTAGAGTGGGAACTACTGGCTCGTTTCCTTGCTTTTGCTCAAGCATTAAAGCCACGCAATGTTGCGCCATGGTTTCTAGTATGAGTGCACCTGGCATGATAGGAAACCCCGGAAAATGATCTTGAAAGACCTCCCAATCCTTGGTAACAGGTAGAGTACCTTTAATCGTATCGCCGTCATTTTGGATTTCAAATTGTTGTAAAAATATATACCTCATGTTTAGACCTCTATATCCTGTGCCATTTCAGAAATGATTTCATCTAATAGTTCGTGAGAAATTTTCTGTATAAGATTTCGCTCTTTATCCCAGTCTATTGCTTCAGTTTGAAGAACCACTGCTCGAATGCCTGTCCTGAAAAGTCTGAAGACATTACGCTGACTATAAACATCACGTATATCAAATATTAATTTTTCCATGAATTTCTGATCTTCAAGCTTTTCTGAAACACGTTCCATGATCATGAAATCATAATCTTCCATCACCTTTCTCTGAGTGTAGACGATTAGTCGGTCCTTTAGGCCGACTTCCTCTTGCTTAAGATTAACAATCAACTCAGAAGCAATTTCTTCAGCGAGTTCAAGAAACATTTGTGGCTTAAGGCTGAGACGATTTTGGAGGTGTCCAAAAAATCCATTGATTTGATTAAGCTGGGATTCCTGAAGAAAATCAGTAATGTATTTTAATTGAGAAAATTTCTTGGAAGAGACATTGTCTTTTAATTTGAAACTAACTTCTCCCGATTTTGCGAGAACGTTGTCAATATTTTCCTGCACCATGTCTTCCATGAAGCTCAAAAATTTATCACCTTCAAACATAGAAAAAATCTCATCAGTGGTGAGTTTATCCATCTTACGCTGATTATGTTTGAGAAAGGACGACATTGAGGCAATTAATATTTCTTCCTCAGAAAGCTCATTTTGTAATAATCCAATGATTAAACTTGACTGCTTTTCCCAGCTAAAATTGGTTATTAGACCGATCATGTGTTCACGACCAATTTTTAGGTATTGATTTATGATTAGCTCGCAGAGTTCAGTCACTAATCTGCGATAATCTTTCCTGTAATGATAGATAAAAATCATCAGTAGATCTTGTGATATCTCGTGTTTCTTTGCTAAAGACTTGAATTTGTTACCCAGTCTTTTTCGTATATCACTATAGGTTGCCTTAGTTGATTCAGGAAGTAAGTGCTGTAAAAGGTCGTCAATTGTTCTTGGTGGTGGCAGAGGAAACTGAGTAATGTAGTCGCGTAGCTCATCTACATGCGAATTTATGACCACACTAATACTTGTTGGCAAGAAAATACGAATACATTGTTCTGTCATAGCCTTTTGAAATTGCGGATCAACTTGGGAGCTACTTTCTGGATCAAAATCTTTAAGGATTTCTTTAAAGTTTGCTATTAAGTGACTACGAAAAGCACTTTCATATTGCTCCGTTACTTCTTTTGCAGTCGTTTTACCCTCTAGAAGATCAATCCATTGTCCCAGTGGATGAGAACGTATTTCTTCTTCTTTATCTTGTAAAAAATTTCTAACATATTGAATTTGAATTTGCTCAAGATCATTAATATCTTTTAACCAGTACAGAAGGATTTTTTCTCGTTCCTGATCGGTGATGTCGTTTTTAAGCACGCTGAGAAAAAGATTCCAATCATACTTTAGACCTCTAAATAGCTGATCTAATCGTGACTCCACCTCATCGGGTTTGAGTTCTTTATACATTCGCTTGAGTTCATCTTTAACACATTCATTCAGTTCTTGTGTAAATCGATCCCAGTCGAGATCAAATTCTTCTCCAAGCATGAATTCGAATTGGCGTTGCATGGTGACTTCCATGATTTCGTTCATATTGTGCTCAACGAAAAACTTTGTGTAAGTTTGTCGGACGTCGTGATCAAACTCTAGATCATCGATAATGCTGTGAAAATATAAGGCAGTTTTGAGTGGGAATTCTGTAATCACAAATTGCTCGATAGCTTCTTGATCTACTTGAAGTCCGGACACTCTTTTTATGATTCCGAAAATATCGTCAAAGTTATTTTCTACAAACACTTGAATCATCGGATCAGTCAATCCGTACGTCTCTATAAATCTATCCACTATAGTGTTAGGCTCTGGTGTTTCTTCGGAATCCTCTTCATCTTCCATGCGAGCCATGAATTTTTTCATGAACTCTTCTTGAACATCTCCATCCAGCTCTATTTCTTCTTCAGGAATAGCGTCCATCATCTCGTTCATATAATCGTTCATGTAGCGGGAAATGATTTGATCTAAATTGTCTTGCATGTATTTTTCAGTGATCTTTTGTTGAAGTTCTTTCATCTTTTCCGGATCATTGAGTTGCATGGCTTCCATCGGATCATAATTGTCTTTGATGTAGTCCTGGACTAGCTGATTTCTTAGTTCCTTGTCGGCCAAAAGTCTTTGGGTTTCCTCCATTGCAATTCGATCAAAATTATTCTTCATGAACTCTTCTACAAGATCCCCTTGAACATTACCCATTCCGATTGCACTTTGAATTTTATCTTGGCGAAATTCAGTAGTAAGAAACGTATCTTTGAGAAATGCAATAACTTCAGTGTCATCAACCATTTCACTTTGTCGGTTAACTTCTTCTTCAAAAACACTACCTATTTGGCTGTCGATCAAAGTTTTCATTAAATCTTGCTGAACACTTTCATCAGCAAGTAATTGGGTTGCAAAATCGCTATTTTCATCCAAGAGGCCGCGTTGTTGGACTTCTCTTTTGAGACTAACTTTATTTTCCGATATAAATTGATTGAACAGCCCAACTTTGTCATCGTTTACCAACTGTTCCATGAGGTTTTCTTTTTCCTCATCACTTAAAACCATTTGCTTGTATATAGAGGATTTTTCTCGCTCGATGATGTCGGCAAATAAGGCCTCTTTTTCTTCCTCAAAAATGGCTTTTAAATCGTTATTTTGACCAGAATCACTGGCAAAAAGTTGGTAACCTTGGGATAAAATTTCTTCCTCCATGATCTCCATCTCCCCCTTCATTATTTCGGGGGTTATGTTGACTAGATTATCCCAGACGAATTGGTTAAAATCGGTGGAAGATTCTTGCTTATTAAATTCGGATTCGAATAAATCACGTTTAATGTCGAGCGCTTTGTCGAGAATTTGCTGTTTGCTACGCTCAACCATTATATCCATGATATCTTTGCGTCTACGGTCGAAAATTTTCATCATCAAATTTTCATCAGGGTTTGAGCTCAGTTCGTTGATTACCTCTGCCTTACGCTCCTCTAAGGTCTTGCGAATGATAGTGTCTTTAAGAGCGTCTTGCTCATCCCCATCAAGATAGAGATCGAAAATTTTGCTTTTATTTTGGTCCAAGAACATATCGAAAATACTGCGACCTTTGTCATCGCTTTGCAGCAGTGCTTTTACTTGAAGTTGATTTTTATTCTCTCCCATCAAGAAGCGCTGTAAGTTTTCCGGGTCATCTAGATTCATCCGGTCTTTGAGATATTTCTTGACCACATTAGCAATCAGTTTTTTATCAGCGAAGAGAGATTGCATTTTGGAGGGATCAATTGCGTCAAAAGAATTTCTGACTATTTCTTGCATACGAGGGTCTGTAATGTTATTGGCTTGTATTTGCTCCGATATTTTATCTTGCTTGATCTGTTCAAAATTGGCTTGTAGAAAAGTCTCTAACTGTTGCGGCTCAAAAATTTTGTCTGAGGTAGCTTCAAGATCAATACCGGCGAGTTCTGGATTCAATTGTTTCTTAACAATATTGAAGAAATTTTGAACTTTGAGTCTAGGATAGGCAATTCGATCTTTTTCGCCTTCCGATAATTTGGATATATTTGGATCAGTGTCTAAGTCAAGTTCCTCCAAGATGAGGTTTCGCATTTGCTCGTTTGTTACCTCACGTTGGATAGATGTTTGAATAGTAAAGAACAAGTCTAGAAAGCCTAAAGAATCTAATCCAAGTTCATCGATTAATAAGGTTTCTTTTGTGATGTCTTCATCAAAGCCTGTAATGTCCTGTAAGGCCTCTACTAGCAGATCCATAATCTGCTCGTCTGTCATTTCAACATTCAGAAAATCCTGCATTTACCTAACTTTCAGAGCATGTAGCCACCGTCAATATTAAACGTCTGGCCGGTTATATATGTGATTTCCTCTTGCGAGAGCGAAAATAAAAAATTAGCGATTTCCTCAGGCTTTGCGGTGCGGCGCATTGCTATTCTATCGAACAAACCGTCGCCTTTCTTACTGCCTTTTACAAATTCCATTACCTGTTCGGTCATATCGGTTTCGGTGACTCCAGGAGCAACACCGTTAATCATCACTCCTGCTCTCGAGAACTCTTGTGCTCCTACCCTCACCAGTGCCTCTAGTCCAGCTTTTGAAGCCGCATAACTTAATTGACCACGTCCGCCTCGCTTGGCTGCTACTGATGAAATGTAAAACTGTTTACCTCGCTTCTTAAAAAACATAAAATGTCCAACTTCTCTAAGAAAAATGTAAGCACCTCGTAGATTGGTGTTAAGGACCTTATCAAAATCTTCGTTTTTGCCATGAATAGTTAAAGAATCGATGGTAATACCTGTATTGTAGATAAATATGTCGATTTTCTTACCGCTGAATTCCTTGTAATGGCTCAAGAATTCTGGAATCTGATCTTCATTTGTAACATCTAATTGACCTGCCCAGCGTTGTTCTTCGGGATAATTCTCCAACCAATCTGGTTGAGTACTGTTATAGGAAATACCAACTTTCCATCCATCCTTCAGAAATCTTTCAGCTGTAGCTTTTCCTATACCTCTTGATCCACCAATTATTAGGCATGTTTTATCCATTATGCTTTCTCCAAAATTAAGCCGTGCAGACTATTGTTGAGTCCTTGCGATAAGACTAATATACGATTGAGATTCATTTCCTCTTCTTCTGCTGTTAGTTCAGGCTCGTCTGGAACACTATCAAGATATGAGGAAAAGATCTTCTGATGCTTGAGACACATCAGTGCCGTTGTGATCATTGCACCACCATTAGCACAAATAGGGTGACCGAGAAACAGCGATGGTGTCAGTAGTTTGGTTTTTCCGCCTTCACGCAATGTCACCAAAGCTCCTATTTGCGATTTGTCCTTATCGACATTATCGAATACAACTAAATCTAAGTCATTGAACTTCAACTTTGCCTTCTTCAGACAGGCATCTACTACTTGTACTACGGTTTCACGCTTCAAGTTCCTCCGCATGTATACGCCTTGAAAGCTGGTTTGATGCGATGCCAAGATTCTGGCCTGCTTTTCCACTTTCAATTTTTCACTTTGATCTTCGGTACACAGAAGATAAGAAGAGGCCCATTCGGATGGGAAGAAAAAATTGTCTTTTTCCGGAATCAATTTCGCGGGCTCTTTTTTCGTAAGAGTTGGTAAGTCAGTAAATAAAAAGTCTAAGTAATTTAGAAATAAATGGTTAGATGTCACTGTGAGGGTTTGTTTCAAACGACCAGATCGGATTTTAAGATAGGATTCGTGCAGTGCGGTAGATGATGAATCTTCTCCAAAATAATTTGCGTTTGCACCCCTTAATTCCCAATCAAGTGCGATATTTGCTACACAATTATTTGGAATTTTGTATACGGGAACCATTGGATGCACGAAGGAAAATCCCACACCAATTTTACTTTCAAATGTTCGCTTATCATATGTAAACTGATCGTTTACACAAACTCTGTAGCCGTTTCTCAAACCTACCAGACCATAATAATTATTCATGGTTCCTACATATAAGCCCATATCGTTGCGGTGATCCAGAATCTGAGGAAATCTTTCCAGGAGCATTTTGGTGCAGATGTAGGCATATCTTGCTTCGACAGGTCCGTTCTTCACGCACTTATTTTCGATTTCAAAATCTTTGAAAAGATCCCATGGAATTCTTCCAGGAACATTGTTCTTTTGTGCTTCTTCAATTACGTTTTGGATTCCACTCAAAGGGCTTCTACCGTTTGTGATCGACTCAAATGTTTTCTCATCATCGAAGCCGTGCCATGACATGGAGTGAGATGGTCCTATATAAACCTGCTGCATGGAAACCTCCTTCAAGCAGGTTCCCATTATAAACTTCTGATTTGAGGTTTGACAAAGAACAGTTCCGTGCTGCAATCTGGTGCAGAAATTATACAGATACCGGGGCTAGAGATTATATTGGAACAAATTTCTTTAGTTTGTAGCACGTTGTTGACATAAATCGTCTTTTTATATCGAAACTTGTCTAAGACCTTGATGGTCATGGTCAAAGGAACAATTTTTTGGTTATACATTTAGAGAATTGGTATATTTTCTTTCTGGCTTTTTTAGCTAGTTTTCTTCCTGCTGGAACTACCCGATCAATCGGTTTCGTATTCACCGGCTCTATTTTTGTATTCTATTTTTGTCCGCCCGCTTGGTTGATGCTAGTAGGAAGTACGTCTTTAGTTTTACTAGCTTTCCGCCCCATTATTAGGTTTCAATTATCTAATCATTCTACATTACTTTTTATATTGCTGATTTCGGGTATTTATTTTTGGGATTGGTTGTATGCATGGGAAGGTCGCCTAGACATTATCCCATTTGCTTTTTCTGCCTTTGGAATTAATACCCTTCGCTACATGCATATCGTGGCATATCGAAGATCCATCATCCTGAATCGAGATGATATTTGGAATATTATTGCATATCTCTGGTATCCACCCATAATGTTTTGCGGTCCGTTAGAACGCTATCAAGAATTTCGAGAATACCATGTGAATCCGCAACCTCGTCAATGGTTACATGGTCTGAAGTTGTGGGTTTATGGGATTCTTAAAGGTAGTATCGTCTATGTTATCAGAATGGCTATCGTGGAGGCTGATATTGATTTTGATAAGGCTTCAGCAACTATATTACTTATGAAAATCTACTTACTAGGCTTCACACTTATGCTAAGTCTATCTTCTTGGTTCGATTTTGTCAGAGGTTGGTCATTCATGATGGGGTATCCATTCAATACACCTAATTTCCATCAAGTTCACAAGGTCAAAAGTGTGGCTAGTTTTTGGACTCACTACAATATTTCACTCACTAGATGGCTGAAACGCCATTTATTTTACAGATCATTAACACAATTTCGAGCTCGTGATTTTGCAGCCGCAGTATTTATATATTTTATTTTGATAGGGATAATGAAAGATATGACGTCTGGATTTTTCTTATGGGGGCTTTTACACGGAGCTGCAGTCTTGTTGAACTTTTTTTATATTTATTTAAAACTTAAATTCAGATGGTTAATGATTGTTGATACGCGTTATTTCCCCGATATCATTAAAATCGTTATGACTCATATTTTTGTTCTATTCTCGTGGGCCCTATGGTACCCAGATTGGTATGAACAATACGCAAGACTGTTGGAACGATTTGGTTTTTAGTTGTGCGAAACTAGGTCTTGTCAGAATTCTTTGTCGACTTTGTGTCAGAAGTGGATTGAAATTGCTCCAAGAAAGTTCCAGCGACAAACTCATCCTTTATTAAATCGCGTAAATTTTCATAGTCTGTATATTCATCATACAAAGATTGATCGGGCATTTGGGTTGCTTCTAGATGTGCCTGCAAATTCAAAACTCTTTTGGTAATTTCTTTTGCGGACATACCCCAAAGTACTTCGCAATATGCATTTGTTGTTTCGTTTTCCCAACCACATCTAGTTTGAAGCCGACAAGCAAGCGCGAGACCGACAGCTATAAATTGACGATAGTCTGTATTAGATAAAGACCATTCATTAAACTCTTCTGGAGTAAGAGTAGCTAAAAAAGCAATTGCAGAACCTACGCCACTCCAAAGGTCTGATGCTTCGGCTCCCTGAATACGATCTAAGTAGCTATTTATTTTGTTAGGTTGATCAGCTAGAAAAAATCCTAGACTTCGAGCCAGTCCTTGAGCATAAGCTTTTTGAAAATATGGATACTTAAATTTAGGTAGATGGATTTGACTTCGGTTTTTTGGAATTTCAAAGAAACCTTTCTGAAATCCATAACCATCCATGATTAACCAGCGAACTTCGGGTGGATATTTTGCAACAATAGAGTAAAGATTGAAATTGGGTATCTCGGCCATACCGCGACCAGCACCAAGTAAAATCATTTCCTCGTATGAGCTACCAAAGACTTCAATTAATTTATCCAAGAAATCTCTTTTCACCAATGGAACTATTCCAGGTAAAAAGTTATCACTAATGGCAGCTGCCATTGCAATTGCTTCTACTTGAAAAGGTCTCAGTTCTTTCTGGCCCAATTTTTCATCGTATTCCCTATGAAGTTCTCCTGCAGATCTTGAGATTAATGCCTTGTTGAGACTGCTGATATATGTATTAACAATATCGGAGGCGAAAGACCTGTACGGACCATCACTGAGATCTGTAAAAGAGTTCAATACTTTTACACCGCGCTGTTCTTGATAACCTAACAAAAATCTATGAAGCTTACCCATATCAATATTTTAACCTGTTAATGCTTGTTTCTAAAGAAAGAGAATTCTATAAATTGTGTTAATTATATCGTCGCACTCCGGAACGAGTAAAATACAAGATGCATGAATCCAAATAATTGTGATAATTCGTTTAAGTGATAGGGGTATGTATTGTAGATCAAATTTCATTAACCAATTCCAATGATAACGAGCAAAAATATAAGCAAAATTTAACAAGATTGTGGAACCCATCAAAAGTCCCCAAGCAAAATAGTGCCAGCTGATACCATGTAATATACCCACCAAGCACCAGAATAGAGCAAGTACTATTGTCACTCTTCTAATACTGAAATCTTCGATGTTTCCATAAAATAGGTACTCTCTCGTCCATCGAGATAATGACATATTCCAACGTGACCAAAAACCTGCTACAGATCTAGCTGAATAAGGAGCCTGAAAATTGGGTCTTTCAAAGTGATAGCCCATTAGCCAAGCAAAGCCTCGAGCAAAATTAATGTATGAAGATAGTCTGAAATGAATTTCCCAACCTATTCCAAGGATGTAAACAATCATTGGTATCAGCGATATTTGTGAGAAATCAATCAATTCAGGAGTTAATGCGCTTGAGCAGAATTCAGCTATTGCTCCCTGAAAAATAGCATGCATAAATAGTCTTCCAGCACCTTTGAAATCAATGGAAGAGAATGGTGTAGGATTTTTATAAAATTTCAAAAATTCTTGCATTTTTTCGAGTGGGCCGCAAAAGAGTATTGGAGGAAAAAATAAATAAGCTAAAATCTCATCCCATGTTGGCCCTCTCAATCGAAGGAAATTCAAGTCTTTGAAGACGTGATAAAATCTAGCTAAATTGTAGGCCCCTAAAACTAAAATTTCGTAAGGGAAATAATTAGTGTGATCAAATTTATGATTACTCACAAAAAGATAGTATAAGATCCAGACTAACAACCATATAAAGCCATTAAGCTGATTACGAAATTCTGATTCCTGAAATAAATATGGTCCAATCATTAAGAGAGCTACGGGAGTTAAAATTGCCATACTTGTAGGAGAGTAAGCGTGAACAAAATAGGCGCCACTGAGGTAGCACAAAGCCAATCGAAACCGACCTGCAACCACAAAGTGTGCCAAAGTTAGGATGATAAAGAATAGCCAATTGAAGCTGTCAAATACCATACAATAGAGGATAGTTAGCGAAACGGACTCTGTGCAAGCTGTTCCAAATTAAATATCTACGCTTTGATTAGAATTAAACCGATAGTGTATTTATGGATGCATTTTTGTTTGATTTGAGCTGGTTTAGTTGGTTTTTTTGTTTTGCAGCTCAATTTTTAGTGATTGGTATTTTTTGTGGAAACTCTAATGCAAAGAGTTTAATTAATGTCGAAAATTTTAATCACATAAATAGACGATTCGCTAGAAAATTGAATCTATAAAAAAAGCCCCCCAATATGGAGGGCTTGTATTCAATAATAGACCTTACCAAAGACCTTGATCTGTTTGCTGGTCTTCGTAACCTTTCATGATAGTTTCCTCATGATTAAGGTTTGCAGCTGGAGCAGGTGCAGGAACAACAGGCGCTTTCTTACGACGAGTTGCAGCCTTCTTTACAGGAGCTTGTACAGCTTCTTCTTTCTTTCTACGAGGTAATCTCTTACCGGAAAGCTTAGCTATGATTTCCTCATGACTTCGCTTGTCTTGATAAGCTTCACGAATTGTCTTTAATACCTTTATAGCTTCAGTACTGAAAAGAAGAGCGTTACGAGGACCTTTTTCTACTGGGATTAAATCACCAAATTCGCTCAAATACTTACGAATTGTGCTTAATCCAATACCAGTTGCTTCGCCAGCTTCCTTCAATGTTTTTAGTTTTGCCATTTTTAACTCCTTAAGTTAATGAATTAGTTGATGTTTATATAAACCTTAAAAAAGTCTTATATTAAATATAGCTAACCTTAATATCGTTCTTATAGATAAGGGGATTAGCTAGGTTTGTCAATTTAATAATTAAAAAAACCTTTTTTTTTAAGAAAAAATTAAATAATCTCAAATTAAAGTCACTATATTTTAATGATTTAATATCAAAAATAAATTATCTAGATAAGCACTCACTTATAAGCTTAACTACAGGTTTATCAATATATAGCTAGGTACTAATATAAATAGTACACAGTGAAGTCAATAAGTTGATTACTAACAGTGCTCGCGATGTCGATGGTAGACTGGATTTGTTAGTTGAGAAAATGCATTCTGATATGACGAAATTAGTCGTATTGATAGAGCTACTCAAATAAGAGAACGGGTTGGTATCAAGAATACTAAAGAATGTGAAAATATATTTTAAAAATACCTAGCTTGCTCTGGCTGATTTGGTTGGAGCACAAAGTAGACGAAACTATCATTAATTTTTTGGATAAAAGTTTAGAACAGAATACATTCATCATTAAATTACAGCGATCAATCTGAATGTCTAATAACAAATTGCCTTAGCAAGTAATGTAACGAAGGCATTTTGATTTTAAGGAGATAGAAATCCATTTGAAGAACTTGTTATAAACCTTATACAAGTTATTTGTGATGGATAATATCCCAAAATGAGAATCAGATTTGATAAAATCGAGTTAAATTTTGCTTCTTCAAAAACTTTATGGAAATAGATCGACACCTCAGGCATCAATTACAAAATAAAGAAATTCCACTAGGAGAGATTCTTAAAGAGAAAGGCTTCATAAGCCTAATCCAGTTGGAGGAGGCTCTCGAAATTTCTCAAAATAGAGAGGAACCACTGGGGCTGGTATTATTAGAATTAGGTCATATTAACCAGCCACAGCTGAAAATAGCTCTTCAAGACCAGGCAGCAATAAAAAAAATTCATAAAAAGAGAACCGGTAAAAAGCGTAGGCTAGGGGATATTTTAATGGCTGCTGGAGTTCTTACTGAAGAGCAGCTTGCAGGTGCTTTGGAATTCTCTGTAGCGCACGGTGTTCGCATTGGCGAAGCGTTAGTACAATTAGGTATTGTTACTGACGATGAATTAGCTAAATCAGTGGGCGAGCAGCTCATGATCCCATATATTAAACTTGCCAAAACGCCTCCGGATCCTCTGATTATGGATAAAGTTCCATCAAAGATGGCTCAGAAGCATATGGTTATGCCGGTCAAACTAGAAGATGGACAACTATTTGTTGCCATGGTAGATCCCCAAAATATTTTAGTTATTGATGATATAGAAATGTCTACTGGCTTACGGGTAGTACCCATGATTGTGTCTGAGAAAGATTTCAAAAATAGCTATGACGCTCACTATGGCGAAGGTGCTATGGCGGATAGTTTGATTGAAATGATCGATGAAGCAGAAGATAGTACTTTG
>JAYZAC010000162.1:0-5677 GCA_036339875.1 bacterium
GCTCAATTGGCTCTTCTTCCAAGTTCTAAAAAGTCTAATAATCTTCCAAAATGGGTATTGTTCTTTCTGTTAATGGGAATGGTTTTAAGTTTACCCATTGAATCAATCCCTTGGTCAACCAAAGGCCCATTAAATTTGGGATTAATGCTTGCAGTCATAATAGTTTCGAAATTCGGTTTGTATAAAGATGAAAGTATCGATTGGCTTGAGAAATCATGGTTTTTGATTCGCAGTATTCTTCCGAAACTATTATTGGGTGTCTTTATCGTAGGTATTTTAGAGCCATTTGCAAGACAATGGATGATCGCCACACTCACTAACAACAGTTTGTCTGCTTGCTTTTTAGCCTCCGTTATTGGTGGTATTCTCTACATTGGTACAATTTTAGGTGTGGTTGCGGTAAAGGGCTTAGTGGCAATGGGTATGCCTGAAGGTCCAGCACTTTCCCTTTTATTGGCTGGCCCAAGTGTAGCTCTACCCTCCATGCTTGTAATTATAAGTATATGCGGAAAACGAATAGGTTTTGCTTTTGCAATTGGTGTAATATTACTGTCAACATTAAGCGGTTGGTTTTATGCTAATTTTTTGAAATTTTTAATCTAATCCGATTCTATTACTAGTTTTAATAAGTTCGTTCAGATGTGTAAATTTTTAATATGTATCATAATAAGTGCATCAATTTCTTGGTCTTGTGACTTAAATCATGATTGGAAAGTGATTAAGTTGAATTCTTACAGGGATCTATCAGCTGCTGCATTACATCGAATGTTAGAGAACACAATGATCAAATATCGTGGTAAAGTTCTGGTAATTGATGTTAAAGATCTTTACGGTCTAAAAGGCAAGATTAACCAAACGGGTGAAAGTATTGGTGATACTTATCGAACTACTCAAGAGATAATTGATTTTGAGGCTCGGCTTATGTCGGGAATATTTACATCAAAGAAAGTTAGCTTTTACTCATCTAACGATAAAAACTACGACAAGACTCTTTTATATGATCCTAAAGTTTTAGAGAAACTGGCCATAGATACAAATACTGAATATTTTTTAAGAGTAAAACTACGTAGTTACTCTCGGATTGAGAGAGAATATGAAGATCGTTACACGCACAATAAAAATGTTTATCAAAAGACAGTGGATCATACAGCAGAGATAAGCTTCGCGCTGCTTTCAACCGAAGGTCGCTACATAGATTTTGTTGATGATAAAAGTTCATTTCAAGAGCGAATTGTATATCAGCAACTACCTGACAAAGAACCTATACTGATCTTAAGGGAAGGTTTTGATAAGAATCAAAAAAAATGGATTAGTAAGGCGAATTACCTTGGATTAGATACGATTGTACCCATGGCTAAAGATGTTGCACAAAGTATTGTAGGTTTTCAATGAAATTAAATAATAAAACCTATTATTTTGGGCCTTTTGTACTAATGGGTCTTATATTTTTTCTATCGCATCAGCCGAGAGTAATGGACGGACTACCTGAAATAACCGGTTTAGACAAACTTCTACACTGTATTGCATACTTTAGTTTGGCAGTAAGTTGGATTATTGCATTGCTAAAAAATAGCGTCTCGGCTGCACATAGTAAAATGGTTATTTTTAGTATGCTTTATGCCTTAAGTGATGAATTTCATCAGACATTCATACCAACACGATCCTTTGAAGTTCTCGATCTTGTCGCAGATGCAGCGGGTATTCTTTTAGCGTTAAAACTGTCAAGATACATTCAGCGTAAGATACAGGTTGATATATAACAAAATTACTCAATTTTTGAGTATTTTTGTTCAAATAATATCTCTACAAGTCGATACAAAATTAGTCTTATGCGACCTTTTTTTGTACGAATAATAGGCCTGAAAGCCCTGTTCAAGGGTTTTTTGTGCATTTTTATATTTTTAAAGATTCAGTATGCGGATAATCCTTTTAGAGATGTACCACTGGATCATTTTGCTTATTCTGCGATAGAAAAACTCATTGATGAAGGTGTAATGGAGGGTTACCCAGACGGAACATTCAAAGGACGGAGAGTACTTACGAGATATGAGTTTGCTGTAATTACTGCAAAGATACTGGCTAAAATTGAAGATGCTAAACTTGCCGCTAAATCTGATGAATCGGCGCAAATGAAACCGGAAAATACAATCATTATCAATAGACTCTCTGCGGAATTCCGTACAGAGTTAGATATGCTTGGTGTAAGGGTAGATAGTCTTGAGAAGAGGGTATTAAAGGTTGAAAAAGATACCAAAGCGTTAGATTTAGCACTAAGCAATGTTCATGTTGAAGGTTTTTACCAAGCAAATCAAAAATATGTATTTAGATCTAATAAATTCGTAAATTTCGATGCTCCGGGTCTGCACAGATTAAATCAAGATGTATTTCTACGATTTACGGGTAACCCTAAAGGTGCTGATGACTCCTTCTATAAAGGTGTGGAGGCTTTTGCAGAAATAAAAGGTAACTTATCAGGAGTTGCTTCCAATCGGTTAATTTATGGTTTTTCCGCGCAGCCTGAACCTGGTGACGGTATCGATGATTTTGCTACAAATATTCAAAACGATCGTAAAGTAGAAATGACGAAAGCCCACTTTAAATCTAAAACAGGTTTAATGGATTTAAGAATTTTTAGTGGGGAGCAATTTACTGATTTGCAGGATCCTGCCATATTGTTAACAGCGGGTAGATGGAGACTTTCTCCGGGCGAAGTTGGGATTTTTCAAGGGGTCGAAGCTTCAGGAAAATACTCGAATTTAAGTTATTTTACTTCTGTGCTAAAACGTATACGTCAAAGAGGTTCTCTGGGAGGAAGCGTAACAAATCTATTTTCAAAATTTAGTAAGTATACGGATGTAGAAGATGATGTTTTTAGTTTTAGAACAACTTATCAACCATTTAATTTTGAGGATGTAGACGGATTTGAAAAACAATTTACTTTTGGTGGATCCTTTGTTGAATATACCAATGATTACAATACTTTGAATGCTTTTAATCGAGTAATTGCTTGGGATGCTAATTATTCTGCAGAGAAAGAAAAGGTGAATTTTGATTTAACTATTAATAGTTTATTAAGTGAAGGTATGGGTGACATACACGATACTGGCTTCAAGGTAGACAGTCAGTACGAAAATCGTAATCTATTGTTGACTTTCAAAGGTTATACTTTTGGAAAAGACTTTCGTTCTAATGTTAGTTCTGGACAGTTAGTAGATACTCAGTGGAATGGAAGCGCATATAATAATTATGGCAGAGGGTCTACCTCTGGAGTGGGTGAAAAGCTTTTACGAGCCCAAGCAAAATACACCTTTGAAGAAGGTGAGATCGCCGCTCTAAAGCAGCTTAATTTCACCCTGACTGCTCAGCAGAAGTGGTGGCAAAAATTAACCGGTCAGGAGAGTCAGCCTTGGTATGGTCGCAAGGGTAGTAAATTAGCTTTAAGAACGGTTGCCGACTTTCATCAAAAGGTACAGCTAGATCTTGAAAATGAACTACTAAAAGATGCTAAATCGGAGGAGAAAGGCCGTACAAGGCATACCCTAAATTACGGTTGGCGTCCCGTATTCTTTGCTGGAGTAAAGGGCCGTCTGGAATTTATAAGTGATTTCGATCAGGTAAACGACAATGGGCAGCACTATACGCAACAGCTTGCCGTTCTGGGTGGCGGAACAGCCTTACATAGACGGTTGATTGTGAAGGGGGTGCTATTAGATCGCGTAGATTGGAGTGGACAGCCTGAGCAAGTGGATGTTGATCGAGTTCAAGCCGAAATTAAATACGATATTCTTCCAGATGGAATGCTATCCATAAAGCCGCAGTGGAGACGGCAAACAGTGGTTGTCTCTATTCCTGCTGCACCTTCACATGATGTTACAGATATTTTCGTAACCGAACTCAACGCTACTTTCAGTAAAAAATTCGAAGGGCGTGCTGCATATGGATGGCATAGAAAAGAAGCTGTTCCAACAGGTGTTGGTGATGATTACTGGAATTGGTTTGGAGAATTAACTTACGAGCCAACAAAGTCAACGGAGATCGTCTTGAGATATGGTTATGACTATGATGACCGAAACCATGAAGAGGTCTTTGATTTTGAAAATACTCGCCAACAAATCGCCATTAGTGCAAGGACTGATTTCTAAGATGAATACGAAGTGTAAATATAGAGTATTCTTCAATCTATTTTTAGTGGTGATTTTTCTTCAGGGCTGCTATCAGGATTACACTGTTGAGGAACGAACGCCTGTTAGCGGTCAATTAATTGCTAGTAGTGAGCAACAGGATGTTGCATTCAATTTCGATAATATAAGTACATTCCCAGATGTGAAACTTAGATTAAGAGATTTTAGTGATCCAAATAATCGTCGTATTGAGGTAACGGAATATTTACGTCTTCCCATTTTGAACGTACCCGGAGCACATTTTGAGATGTGGGCTGTTTCTGATACTAATCAGGTAAGTTTTGGTAAATTTAAGCAGGCAGCAGGGGAACTGGTCACTTTTATGGGGGGAGTAACGGGTGCAACAAAATGCGCGTCTGTTGGTGGAGTTAAATTATGTACTTTCACACCTACTGATCCGAATGCTCCGGTTTTCAATGATCTGACTAGAATTGAGATAAGTATCGAATCACCCGGAGATTCCGATACAATTCAGAGTGGATCTATCATTCTAAGTGGCGACATTATCAATCAGAATGGCGGCATTGTTAATCCATTAATATTTCCAGTGTCTTTCTCACAAAACGCGATAACTGCAACTGCTAGTTTAACTATCATTGCCGAAGATGCTAAAGAAGGTCTAGTTACATTAAATCTAACGAATTTTCCCTTTTTAGATAATCGCTTTGCTTACCAATTATGGTCTGCGGATAGTATCAACGGATTTGTTAGCTGTGGTTCATTCAATGTTCAGAATGGCATTATTATTAATCCCGTTACGAATCAACCGAAAGGATCAAATGATTTCGCCTGTGGTGTTGACCTTACCACTAGAAGTCAAATGGTAATATCTCTTGAGCCCGTTTACACGGGGAATAGTCCTGGCATATTTGATTATAAGCCTTACACTGCTGACTACCAGCCTTTTACGAATGCAAATCTTATCAAGCCTGCTATAAATGGAGTTAGAGCTTCAGTGGCTGGGGCCTCAAGAGACCGCGTTTTAACGGATGTCGAAGGTAATTTTTCTTTGGCCACAACAGCTATGGGTAATACCTATGTTGTATTGAGATCCGTTGATTTTGAACCAGCTTTTGTAGGTATTGATGTTAAACGAGACACACCTATCGCTGGTTTAAGCCTTCAAATGAGACCGAAAGTTCCTGGTGAAGCATTATTTCACTTCTTTGCTAGAGATTATCAAGGTGAGGTTAACTCAGTTCAAGCTGATAAGGTTGGTTTTTTCGGAGCTGCTGCTCCCATGAATGATAATGGTGAAAATGGTGATTTGATAAAAGGCGATGGTGTATGGACTGTAAAAGTGACTGGTAAGGGTGCGGGGCCGTTACGTTACACCTACACTATCAATGGAGCTTCAACAATTGTTGATCCTCATCATGAAAATTTGGACGATTCTGATACGAGCACAGGAATATATACAGTGAAATGACATAGGAACCGGGTGGTCAAAGCATTAAACACATTACTTTGTTGAAGCCATTTAAGACCTTTACCCC
>JAYZAC010000163.1:0-10780 GCA_036339875.1 bacterium
AATAAGTGGCGGTAAATTATTAAAGCTTGGAGTTTGATTATAGTACTTGTGTTTAGTGTTATTATCACGAGCTGCATCATCCAATGCTTCATCTGAATCGATCATTGGAATCCAAGTAAAATACCAATCACCTTCAGGCTCAATTCCTGTCCCTAGATTTAATGGAGAAGATGAGTCTAATGAAAAACTATAACTTAGTATTTGATTCGAATTAACCGAATTATGATTGACTTCAAATAAATCAAAGTCTTTCGGAGACTCCACAAGCAAAATTGCATCCTCAGCTATTGAGGCCCCAGATTGTTTAACCTCGACAACTATCTCTGGATCATCATTATTACTTGAAGTCTGATAAGCGACATTAATTACACTCCAGTCACTGATTGAATTTCTATTAGGCTCAATTGCGGTGACTCCGCTAACTACGAAAGATCCATAATTTGAAATACTACCATCCTCTGTGACAATCATAAGACTGTGTAATTGAGGATCATTATCCAATGGGTCTCTAGCACTTACAGTATAGGTAGCTCGTTTTGTATCCACACTACTATTCTGCCAATCTAATTGCTGACCATTGAATCGAGCTACCGCACTAAAGCCAGGAGCTTCAGCAAAAGCATCTCCAAACTCATCTAGTAATTGGACCTCGAATGTGATTTGATCACCGTTACTTAATATGCCAGTTTTCGATACTTCCACATTAACCGAAACATCACTGAAAATAACATCATTACTTATTTTTCTTAATTGAGTACCTACTACGGGCATTTCTTGAATTGCATAATTACTTGAATCAAGAAAGGAAGAAAAATAGTAATTTGTGCTGCTTGCTGGAAGTTTCGTATAAACCGGCTGAAAGGAATTCCACATCTGTTGGTTATTATCTAACGCTGTATCTGTAATTCTCAAACTTAGTCGATCTATTTCTCTTAGCCTATGACTTTCAAGTATATAAACCTTGTTATGATCACTAGACATTGAACGCGGACTATACGAACGAGTTCGAAAATTTTTCCCATCAGCCGTTTCAACGACCCTACTTTGAGTATCGTTGTATTCTTCTTCTTTTATGTGAAGAAGCGATATATCAGAAGAATATCCGGCACTAGCAAACCCGACTATTTTATATCCACCATATGTTGAATGATCGCTGATATCTATAATCAGCTCAAAGCTACTACTATTTAAATCATACTCATAAAGCTTACCATCTACTGCAGCGTACAAATAATCACCCTCTAGCTGAATCATACTTAACTCTCTATTGCCTACTGGTAAAGTTAGCAATAAAGTTCGCTGAACTGACCAATCGCTAAACTCTAATTCGTAAACACGTCCATCAGCAGTTGCGGCTAAATTTAAGCCTTCGTTTTGGTATGTATCTGGGTGATTAGTTATAGATTCATAATCATAATCAGTTGCTTGATAGACCATTCCAACTGATTGATCCAAATAATAAAGTTCGCCCTCTTCACCAAGCATATAGAGTCCGTAACTATCTGAGCTAAGATCCTCAGTAGCCATTGAAATAGGCTCTCTAAATGTAGTTGCTATTCTCTCAAAAGACTCAAGGTCAAAATGCCTATTTGAGTATTCATTATTAACTTGTACTGGAAAAATAAACTCCTGAGTCATCATACTTAAATTGCCTTCGGAGTCTAATCGTAGCAAGCCTAGGCTGGTTAAACTCATATCAACAGTACCAAAGGCACCACTATCCACTGGCTTTCTGAAAGTTTCTTCCAACTCATGATCAGCCTCATTAGATTTTAGATACAATTTGGCATATCCACTAGCGGTCTGGCCTTCAAGCGTTTCAGGGTTCCCATCAAAGGGCTCTATACTCCATTGATAAATTGGACCTCCGTAGGAGCTAGCGTCTTTGCGAAGACTCATAAAATATTTATCATCGGTGTAATGAAAACTGGTAATTTTATCAAATTCGCGCTCATCCAATATAAACGATTCATAGCTATCATCTAAACTAGATGCTTGTTGGAACGGATTATGATGAAGAAGTAATTCTATTTGGATTGATCCTTGAGTTTGAAAGATTTCAAAAACCCATTTTTTAGAAGCATCGGATAAACCTAAATATACCCTTGAACCGCTACTATTTAAAAAATCAATAGTTTTGGATTGAAGGCTACTACCAGCAAATTGTAATGGAATCTCAGCTATCGTAAGACCTGAATTCAATATTGACTCAATTTGTTGCTTATTCTGGCCAGCACCTATCAAATCAGCGATATCTACCACATGTAATTTGTTAGTATTATTAGAATCTAGAGAAGCTACTATCAAATTAGTCTGGTTCAAATTTGCTAATTTGTGTGGTGTCTCTTGGCGATCAGATAGTTTTAACGCAGAAATGATCTCCGCATCATTACTGTCTTCTAATCCCATGTAAACTACTTTTTCTGGCGCACTAAATTCACTAGGTTTTCGTAGGAAAAAGGTCAGATATTGAATTTGAAAAAGATCTTGTATAAGTTCAGACCCAATGAATCGATCATTGTCATTTGAATCGAATATTTTTTGTCCATAGGGAATTTGATCGATTTGTACATCATAGATTGAAAAAGGATGGCTACCATTAAATGATTGAATTCTATCGGGCACAAGACTTAAACCATACGGATGAGGCCTTACCATTTTCACTGGAATACGGTTAGAACTAAGATGAACTTGGTCCCCTTGCAAGCCAGTAAGGGCTACCGATTCAATTCGATCTATCTCAACCAGTATTGCATCTGACTTTCCCTTCGGATTCAATCCCTTCAAAGAAATCTCAACCACATTATCTGGAATCATTTGCTGAATTTGAATTTTTGCCTGATCATTATCCTGCCAAACAATGTAAGTAATAGTTGGCAGCGCAGAGCCATCAGTACTAAGATAGCTTACCTCAATCGCTGTAGTGTAAGCAGAAGCTTCAACACTCAAGTTGACTTGATTAGCAAATATTTCAATCAGGTCTGATTCAGGAATTAATTCCAAATCACTCGTTTCAGGAACAAAATCCATAATATCTTGCGCGTATGTGAGTCCAGAATTATGACCCGGAAAGATTTGACTATTACGACCATACCTATCTTTAGCAACTCCTCCAGCTAATAAGGTACCCGAAAACCCATGGGTATAAGGATTAACTTCTAATTGTGCTACTCCCGTCTCATAGCTAACTGGATTACCGCCAATCTCAAAAAATAAATCTAAACCAATATTAGCTGGATTATAGGTAAACTCAATCACGTCATTCGCTTCAACAGTCTGGCTTTGACTATCTTGAATACTTAAGTTATTGACTGATACATTAAGGTTAACGGGTTGTCGCTCGTCAATAACTAACAATCCAGAATGCTCAGCTCCTCGCCCCAATAAAAATAAATGATTATTAGAAACCAATAATTCAGGTTCACCAAGAAGCAATTGTAATTCTGAGGGATATTTACCATGAATTTTTGTGCGAGCATTCACTCCCAAAGGAGGTAAACCTTGTTTCGGGGAGCCAAAACCCATTACTGCTCGAGGATATAAATCGATCATTTGAGCAATAAAGTGATTACTTATATTCCCCGTGTAGGATAAGTCCTCTATTAAAGAAAAGACTCTACCATCTTGTTTAGCCACAACATCAATCACATTTAAATCTTCAACGAGAGTACTAAAATTATCAGCGTTTAGAGTATCTGCTGAGGAAATCATAACTATTTCGCTGAGATTTAGATCATTAAGGTCGACTCTAATAACACTGCCATTACTTGTAATTGCCAGTTCGTCTCCAAGTAAGAAAATCTCGGTGGTAGGTAAGTCAAATATATAATCATTTTGAGCCGTACCAAGTGACAGTTGATTGCTTGTAAACAATGCTGTCACAGTTAAATTCTGACTTCTAAGATTCACCTCATAAAAGCTCAATTCTGTTTCCGATTTTACTAAAATAACGAGTTTTTTATTCTGCCAATCAAAGGAGAAATCAAGATGATTTATATCTGGCAATGCAATATCCTTGAGACCTAGCTGATTATCTGCCGCATATTTGAGAGTATTCAAATCTAGTGATCCGGCACGCGGTTGATTATTAATTTGATCTAAGCTAGGTCGACTGCCCGTTTGATCTTCAACTTCAGCTAGATATTCTTCAAATTCATCCGAATCAAACCCTATATTTATGGCTTGACGGTTAACCGGGTTAATAGCTATTAAACGTTGCTTTTTCCCCACACCTCGAATACTAAGAATTCTGATATCTCCAGTATTGAACCAAGGAATCAATTCGGCTATTGGCTCACCTGAACTAGGTGTATAAACATGGCTACTTATTTCATATATTGGTATAGATTTACCCAATTTTTTATGAAATACAACATAGCCATCCATCATATCCTTTTGATTCATATCTACTGGCTGATTAGATGTTTGCGGCTCTGGCCCAAGTAGCAAAGTCATATCGCCATTTGGCCACAAGAGTGTCTCTTTAATTAGACCGGTTTCAAATAAACCATAACTACCCATCAAAAATTCTACTCTACCATCTGGCTTCAATAGGCTATATTCTAATTCGAAGTCGAAGTTTTCGGAGAATTGCGAATCATCAGAATCAGATCTTTGCGAAGAATCACCAAATTCAGCACTTTCAGAGTTGCTAGCTGCAACTTGAGCAGGCGAATATGCTTCATTTTCACTATCAGTATCATTCTCAGCATCAGGCATATCCAATCGATGCACATTCAGCATTAAAATATCAGAGCCAACTGAAAATAAAGCTAGCGGAGAATGTCTTAGATAATTAATTGCTGCAGGAGTCTCTGCAAACCCAGTCAACGGGTCCATTAACTTTTCGGCTAGTCCTTGAGCATTAATTTTATAAAGACTGGGTGGTTCACTATTTTGAGAATTGTTAGCTTGATCATCGGGTGCTGCTAGAAAATATGGAACCTGTTGATGAACCATCAGATGAGATAATTCAAGGCGAGCTTTTGATGGATCAAAATTATTTTTGCCCGCAATAGAATCTGAACCACCACCAAATGTACCCAATAATTCAAAGTTACCGGCTGACGAACCCTCTACTACAACTTTGTATAGATATACGGAATCATTATTATCCTGATCATTTTCTAATGAAATAGCTAAACTTGAATTATCATATTTCTCTAAATTTTGAATATTACCAGTTAAAGTACTCGATGGCATTGTAATCTGAGATACCACAGGGCTATCGTCATCAGGTGAACCAAGCATCCAACGAATAGTATTATTGGATGGGTCCAATTTATATATAGCATTTCCCTGATTGAAATAGATTTTTCCTTGTATCTCTACCATCCCATATAATTCTGAACTAAGCAGTAAAGCATCGGCTGCCGTAGTCTTATTAGTACCTACAAATGAAGTATCAGGAATAAAGACTTTTGCACCGGGGTATGTATCAATATCTTTAATAAGTCTAGGTGCTATATCTGAATCTACGGGCTCCGCATTATGACCAGCTATATTAATTACGTTATGACCATCAAATTTTCTTATGACCACCAAGCCGATTTCGGGTTCCGGCTCGTAAGTGTCATAACTAAAACGTGTAAAATTACCCTTTTGTCCGGCCACATACTGTACACCATCACGAGAAACCATCGGATAAGGGAAAATTTTACGGAAAAATTGATCTTCAGAGTTGATTTGTAAGTTTTCACTGGAAACATTTGGTAAGTAGGTTAATAAACGCATTACATTTTGAGAATCGCGTTTAAATAAAACCCCTTGCTCAGAATTGTAAAAAACAAGCTCTTGATCGACTTCATCGTAGTCAATACTTACAGCTCCACCAACTCTATTAAGTGAGAAAAACGGAGTCGGCATATCAAAACCAACAAAGCCTAAATGCTCATTGACCACTGGCTTCATTAAATTAAATTCGATTGCTTTTAAAAGCTCACCATCAGAACTATGCTTTTCGATACGAACAAGATTTGAACCCTGTTGTAAATCTCCAAGTGCAATATTAAAACCGGTCTCAGCCGCATTCACCTCAACTGAGTCAGATTTAAGCACTTGGTTAATCTTAACTTTGATCTCTTGACCTGGAAACTGCAGACCCTGAAGCTGCAAGGTCTCGATTGGAGCCATGGATGAAGCAAGCTGCTGTTCAGTGATTATAGGGTCAGGTATTACTGTGAATTGAGCTGTTTCTGTTTCAGTAAGAAATCCAGCACTAGATTTGGCTAAATAATTAATAGTTACATTCTGATTAAATATCAAATTGAAAGGTGCTGTATCGCTCAGACTAGTTTGATTTGGCTGACTACCATCTAAGGTGTAAAAAACGGTCGTTCCCGAATGCAGAGAACCAAATTTTATTTTAACTCTTTCAAGATAAATCCCATTCAAATCTGGGTCTAGCACTTCGAGGCTAATATTGGGGGGAGGAGCAACTTCATATTGGTAGTTTCTAACCTTAGAGTTAACTCCATTAGACCAAAGTAAAAAATATCGAAAGGAAGTATTATGCTCCAAACTCAATTCTAATTGATCGCTAACAGATTGTACTGCCTGATTCTGTACATTCTTTGGATTACTACCATCCAATGTATAAATTATTTGAACTCCATTGGCAGCTATATCAAGTGATAATGGAGCCATGTAAAGATCTGATGAGGGAACATTCAAACTAATCGAAGTAAGATCTTCTAGCTCTACAATATCTACAGTTGCTGTGCTTAAGTCACTTCTAAAACCAGCACTAGATTCTGCAAAATAGCGAATTGTAGTGTCTTCAGTAAAATGAAAGTTCGCTAAACCTAGCTTAAAAGAACTATTCTTATTAGGCTCACTTCCATCCGTAGTGTAATAAATAATCGTATCATTCTTAGAAGCGATTAGTCTTACTCTAGACTTTTCAAGATAAGCATCATCTAAGGTATCATCCAAAAATTGTACATTTACCTCGGGTGGTGGCACTACCGTATATTGTAAGGTTTCCACTCCACTGCGAACGCCCTGATCAGACTGTACAAAATAACGAAAAATTGCACTATCGATTAAGCTCAGCTGCAAAGTATTGCTAACCACAGTAACACTATCATTATTAGCTTGCTTTGGGTCACTACCATCCAACGTGTAAACAATTTGGGTACCATTAGCTTGCACGCCTAATTGCAGAGGTGCCATATATAAACCAGGCTCTGGAGCCTGCAAGTTAACTGTTGGTAATGAGAGAGGCTGTCTTTCAAGATTCACTTGAATAGGTCCTGAGTTGTTAACGGAAGTTAAATTTACTGTACTAGAACCAGAGACAACTACGTCTCCATAGTAATCTAAAAAATCTACCGTAATTTCACGATTTAGACCGGGAGGAACATTAAGCACACCAGTACTTGGAAACCCATCAAAGACTTGCTCCATTGGCTGCATCAAAGGTCCACTAACCCGCACCCTAATTTCTTGAACCTGATCAGATTCTAGATAGGACTTTTTTTGAGAACTTACACTTGAAAAAGCTTGTACAACTTGGGGAGCCTTCTGTAGTCTTTCAAAAAGAGCAAGGTATCCCTTTGCTGGAGGCTGAACCTCCCATTCAAACTCATTGACAGTTTTCCATTCAGCTTTTTCTGCAAGTTGAACTTTTACCCGATGCTTACCAATTTGACTCATTGCCAGATTCAATACCGATTTACGAGATTTACCCGCAATTGAATAAGATTTGACGATCTTAGTAAACCCGTTTGGTTGTTCGTGACTAACACGAAATTTCTTCAAACTATCAGAACCCTTGAAATCACTCACAATTTCAACATTTAAACCATCAGGTATATCTTTTATTCTAGATTTATATCTGCGCTTTTTACTTTTCACTTTGCGATTGAATTTTTGATCAATCTCATCGGGAAAAATAAACATGGCCGTAGACTTATTATTCGATTCGGATACAGCAGATGAACCACCCTCAACCACCGCAATAGTTACAGCATTCGGTGGCTTTATTTGAGCGTGAGCTCGAGATGTTTTAACCCAAAATGGTAGTCCCGCAATAAGCTCTTGCATCAAAACTGCATCACCAGAAGAAGCATTAATTGGAGAAAAATAGCTCCATTGTTTTAAGGTTGGATCGTATTGCCATACAAATTCAATTCCATTCTCACTGCTAAACAAGCTTTGAGGAGATTCATTCTTTAATAAGCCGGGGTTCACAAATGCTAGGCCAGGCTTCGTTATCTCCAAAATTAGAGGTAACTTCAAGGAACTTGGTAAAGGTCTTAGTTTTTTTTCACCGAGAGTACGAGCCCAATATCCATAACCTTCACGTAAATTCTCTGCTACTGCATAGACTGTTTTAATTTTAGGTAGTTTTGCATTCTGAGTAACAATCTCCCATTGATTACCATGAATTCCAATGGCAATATTCCAATCACTTGATGCCCAATTAATAGAGCTCAAACAAGCTAATGAAATAGTAAAGATCAAACTTTTAATAACCTCGACACAGTCATTAACAGTAAATCTTAAAATATATTTAACGATCATTGAATGCTCCCAAAAAAAGCAGAATCAGTATGTTCAAAAAGGCTCCCAATTTTTGAATTATTTAAAACGAGTCTGCGTTTCCAACATTCTACTAGAAACTAAATTTTAAGCCTTACAAAAAATAACTTATTTCTAGGTTTTTTGTATAAACGAGCTTAAATTGATGATAATGATTTTATTTTGATAAAAGACAGAATGCTCAAAAGAGAAATTCAGCTTCTAACCAAGCAGTATTTAACTTTGGTCCAATAGCATTTGAAAGTTTATTCGCCGTAAAATACTTACCGCCCCGAAATTTGGCATAGCCCAACTTAAAATTAGTTTGCTTTGACCGCTCCCAGCATAATTCTAAATTTAATTCTTGCCCCAGTTCAGGATTAAATTCACCATTATCGTTAGCTGCCGGTAAATCTGGATTTTGAATTCCTACCCTAGTTTGACGAATCGAGGGGGTTAACATTAAAGCCCCGGAACTTGTTTCAACTAATCTGTAATCATGAAAATCCACACCAAAACTAAGTTTTGATTTTGGAGTTTTTAAATTCCATGAAAGTTGTGTATCTAAAACATTACTAGGACCTAGAATATCAGCTTTACCTAAAAGCCCCTCAAAAGCCGGCACTACAGGTATAAAACCCTCAAAGCGATGCCCAGGCTCGGCACCCCTAACTTTATCGCCACTGAACGCCTGTAATTGAATCGCCCAATTACCCCATTGCGAGGTTTTGTATTGCGTCGCTAATTCAAACATCCAAGCTCTGAAATTAAATTCTCCAATAGCTCGACGACGTCCAACTCCAGTCTGTAAAGTTTTTGATACAGACCAATCAAATGAAGTACCTCTGCGTGTCCAGCGACTGACAAAATGATTTAAGTAGTTCTGACCGGGCAATAAATTAGGAATCATAGACCGAGGTATATCGCGATTTTGCAACCATGCCAGCCGCAAATCGCCGCCATGTACATTTTTAATCAGAGAATCTAAATGAAAAAATCCATAATCCCAGCCCTGATTTAAGGGATTTGTAAAAAAATCGGCATCTTCTAAATTTTTCAAATCCGCTACTGTTAAGCGAACAGGAAGATTTTCAGTAAGTTGATAATCAAAAATCAATTGACCCACTGATTGAGGATCATCTCTCCACTGTTCAAAACCAAATAATCCAGCAAAACCAGTCTTAATGGGAGCATAAGAAGCTTTGAATTTCAATTTTCGGCTTAAATCATAACTTAATTCACCGTGCTTCAACCAAGGACCTCCTGAATCTGTATAAGCTTCATTAAATAAAGTATCAGGCCCGGATATACTTGATAAATCACGTAGTTCAAATTGTACGCCTAAACGATTCCAATGACGCTTTGCACCCAAAGTAAACTCCATAAGCCCGAAACTTCTTGAGATAGCCTGTGTTTCTCTCTTTAAGTTATTACGCTGATCAGCGCGTAATAGAAGTGAAGAATACAATTGTGTTTTTGATTTACGTTGTTCATGCGAGTTGAACTCTACCTCTAAATGATTTAATCGCTTATCAAATAAATCTAATTGCTCTCTAATCGAACTTTGTATCTTAGCGCCTAGTTTGTGACCATTTGAAGACAACTCTGTTCGACTTATTTTTTGTATTACTGGGTTCAAGTTTTGTAACAGTTCAAGATGAGTGATTGCTTGCAGACTAGATTGACAGTATGACTTGGAAAGCAACAGGCATAAAAGCCCGCAATATGTGGCATATTTAAGATTCATCTATACCCTGCATCGAACAAAAAATAAGTCGAACAGAGCGCTGCAAAGACATTGAAAACCTAAGTTAAGACAAGGTTTACAATTAATATTTCGGTAGTAGATTTTTTGGATGAAATCTGATTAGATCAATAAAAAACCCCCACTCCAAAGAGCGGGGGCTATATCTAAGCTAATTTATAAACTTAAATTAGAACTTAACGTTGGCATTTAACCAAGTGTAAGTTACATCTGGGCTATTACCGTTTGCATTATTAGCAGTGAAGTAATCACCAGCATCAAATGCTGCGTAACCTAGAGCTAAACTTACGTCGTTAGAAAGTGTATGCTTCCAAATAAGATCTAGTTCATTACCTAAATCATCGTCAGCCACAGTGTTAGCATTTAAAGCTTCGGTTGGATTAGTAGGAGCAAATCCAGTCCATCCAGTTAAACCTGCACCTGCACCACCTAGTATTGGTAAGTCACCATCAACATTCTCTAAAGAGAACATGTGGTAAGCAAGATGGAAGC
>JAYZAC010000164.1:0-6275 GCA_036339875.1 bacterium
AAATACCCGAGCCAATCGAACCAGCGCCAGTTGTTGCCAGTATCTGCCGCTTCAGAGTGCCAGGAACCACCCATTGAATACGAGTAGGTCTGTGATGGCACTGATATATCGTTTAACTGCGTAAGATCATTAGTGTAATTAATGAAGGAGCCATCTAATGGGACAAACCAATCTGCTTCAGAGAAAATAAGCACATCGTTTCCTGATGAGTTGGAATTTGTAAAAACAACCAATGCAAAAGCATCACCAGTGTTAATTGCACTCCCAAAACTAGGGGCGAGATTGAAAGAGGCGTAACCACTGAGAGTAACAAAAGAAAAGGCTGATTCTGGAGCGAAACGCTCAGCTACATGTGAAGCGATGGGTTGATAACCAGTAGTCTCGAATTCGTAATTTTCTTTAGTAACTAAAATTTGGTTAGGCTTATAAGATAAAATTTCTATTAGTCCCGAAAATCCTTTATTCTGTGTATCGACTACTATAACGCCTGTATCCCCGTCCCCAATACCTTCAACATCCGTAGCTATATAACCCGATAGCACCACACTTGCTGACAATACTACAATGGACAATAAGAAACCAGTAGTATATAATGCACTCTTAAACATGAGGGCAATGTATCATTATTGAAATAATATGACAAGGCACAGTTTGACTTACGAAAGATTCATTTTTTATACTTATTTCCTAATTTGCTATATTATAAAAATGAAATAGGATCATCTAGATCGGATTTATAAATAAGCGAGTGAGTATTTAACTCGCCGAATTTCAGATCTCTAAATCGGCACATTCCAATTTTTACCACAAGAGATTAGCAATGCTTGTGCACGAGAGTAATTTTTGAAAAATGCCGAATTCACTAATATGAAAAAATCAATTTAAGCGATTACTGTAAGGCAAGAACTAGGCGTATTGAAAAATAAGAAACCTCTATAGTATTTAGTGTTTTAGTGAGTTATTTCTTAGGACAGTATTAATAAAAACTATTTAAAATATTTCCTAAAGTACCTCAAAATTCTATCATCTTTTGGAAATAATGTCATTAGTGCATCTAGATTAGAAACAGCTTCTGATAATTTATCAGAAGTAATTTTTTTGAATTTCCCTCTAAGCTTTACGCTCTTAAATCCAAGGAAATTTAAGATTCTCTTTGTACTAACTTCGTGCTGACAAAACAAATCTTCATAACTAATACGAAGAACATCAAGAGGAAGATCTTCAACGAAATCTTGAGTGACTCGTTCACATAAAATTCTGCCGTGGAACCAATTACGAAACTCTTGTGGATCAATAGAAATTTGGCCTAATTCGGTGCTATCATTGCTGGGAATATTCCATAGCCCGTTCTTTTCCTTAGACAGCCTTTGTCCATTAAATGTTGAAACGAGTGATTTTATTACATTGCGGCGATATAAATGTATTACCTTTACGCTGTTAGCCTTTAAAAATTCAGCAAAACTATCTAATTCATCTATATCACATAATTTCGCCTTAAATCCAATCGCTTCTAGTTTTTCTCTTCCTGAAATAAAAGTATCTTGAGAAATCTCAGAATCCAAATTTGTTCGCGGGAATACAAAATTTACATTTAGAAAATTCTGTAAAATATCTCGCTCTTTATCCTCTTTGTAGGCAAATATTTCATGGTGACATAATATATTTTTGTGCTGGTTAAGTAAACTTACTAGGTACGAGCTACCTGCTCTACCATCAAATAAAATTACGAAATAACAACGCACTGGTTTCAAAGGAGTGGAACTACTCATACCTTGTATTATTCACGCAAATCAATGATGTCGAATTGTTTGTAAAAATTGTACATCTGATCAAAATGATCAGAATTATGAGCATATTTTGAAATATAATTTTTGTATAATCCTCGAGCTGTTTCCATCTCTCCTTTATGAATAAAGGCAGATACTTTTGCTGCAGCTATAGCATCATGCGAAGTATTATTTAGAAAATTAAAATTCCAGTCAAACGCAGCACATATCTCCTCGGTTGAAATTTGAGCGAAGTTCTCCGGATAACTAATAAATTCATTAGTAATCTGCCCTACGCATTTAAAAACGACAGTGCTTGATCTAGGCACTATTAATAAAGGTGTAATCCATTTCCTGAAGCGAAACATCAAAATGTGAATCCAACTATGGTAAAAGTGCAAGTAATCCTGATGAACTACATAACTATCATTAGGTATTAATGAAGGAAAGAAAGTTCTTGCTACATTATCCGCAATCTCAAATCGCTTCATACAATCAATTAGAAGAAACTCTATTGGCTTCCCGGACCATTGGTACTTGCTAAGATCAGCTTGTGTTATATTAACCATGTTAAGGATGTTAGATACTGCTTCACGGTAAAGAAACTGAAAATTACCCCCGATATCCACTCGATTTTCAAATCGAGTTCCTACTACCCAATCCTCCATAACTACATCCCACTTGAAGTAGTCCATGACCTCTATCAGCTGCCTTTTATCCTTAAAAAATTCGTTTTTTAAAAGTCCCTCAGCAAGCGACTTAGTCAAAGAACCGAGCCAACAACCAAGTTCAATCATTTCTCCATTACCTTTAAAAAGCTGAGAGGCATATAATTCGCAATATGCTTGCTCAGTAACCGTTGTCATAGCTGGTTGAGCAATCTTTTCAGATAAGCCGTTGCTACTATTTTTGCCAACCATATATAATTGATCAGCCAAATCTTGGTGGGGATCGGTTTCTGCGTGATTTAGGTACATAAAGAATAAATTAGTAACTCCCTAACAAACAATAATTTTCTAGTGACTATCAATTTAACTACATTAAATGATACTTAGAATCGAATAATGAGCGACGATAAAAAATATAAACATGCTATGTCTAGGTATATTACAGCTCAAATAAGAGCTATTTTAATATGAAGCTAAATACAAAAATAGTAATTCGGTTGTTGGGTAGATTTATTTTGCCTCAGATACCAATTATCTGTAAGAAAATCTTGTGTTTTAGATCGCACAAAATCTAAAAACTCCCAGAAGAAGTTATTCAAGATCAAGCACTGGCATAAATTGACTCAATGAAAGAATTTCAAAAGTATAATGGCGGTGACCGCCCTAGTGGACGTGTCGCTATAATAACTAGAACTAAAGATCGTCCCTTTTTGCTACCTAGGGCAATTGATTCAGTATTAAAACAAACCCAGCAAGACTGGATACATGTTATCGTAAATGACGGAGGTGATGCGGAGCAGCTCACGCAGCTCCTTGCGCCCTTATTGAGCAAATACAAAGGTAGAGTTCTGGTTCTACACTCTGAAACATCACAAGGAATGCAGATGGCATCAAACACAGGCATTGAAGCTGTTGATTCAGAGTTTGTAGTAATCCATGATGATGATGACTCATGGGAGCCTAATTTTTTAGAAAAAACAATCCAAGAACTTGAGGTATCTTCATCAGATGAGATTGGTGGTGTAGTCACACAAATAAACTGGATCCACGAGAAAATCTCAGAATCCGGCGAAACTCAGACCATATGGACAGGGCCTTATTTACCCTTACAAAAAATAGACTTCTTTACCGTATTTAATAAGAACCCAACTGCACCTATCGCATTTCTTTACAGAAGAGATCTGCATTCGGAAATAGGGATGTACGAGCCTAAATGGGACGTACTAGGAGACTGGGATTTTTTGCTACGCGTACTCAGTAAGTATGACATATCTGTAATTCAAGACCAAGTTGCGAACTACCATTGGAGAATAGATCAAACTGCACCAATCTACGCGAACACGGTAACAGATGGTTTATCTATTCACTTAGAACTCAGAAGCAATATGCGTAATGCTGCTTTGCGTAAATTTCTTGAACATAATCCGGAAGCAGAAGGATTACTCTTCGCCCTTGCTGAGCCGATATCCGATCAACTTGAAGCCACGAGAAGTATCGAAAGAAAATTAGTAGATCTTGAACGGATCGGACAAGAAAGAGATGCATTGTGTATGCGTATTGAAAAAAAATTAGTAGATCTTGAACGGGCAGGACAAGAAAGAGATACCAAATTCGAAAAGTTCGTCTTACGTGCTACAAATGCACTTGATTACCACTCTTGGTTTGTCGAACAGATTCACAAACTTACACACAACGTATATACAAGGCTTCGCGCATGGGAATACTTCATTACCCGCAACCCGAAACTAAAACCAAAAAGTGGAAAAACGGATTCACCAGAACTACCTGATTTAAATTCTAAAAACGCTATTATTTATAGGAAAAAATCACAAATTCAGATCGAAGAACACTGGCCAAATGTTGACGTTATTTCACTCGATATATTTGATACAGCTCTGATCCGAAAATGTGGATTACCCGTCAATGTTTTTGATATTATGGAGTGTAAAATCCGTTTAGTATGGAACGAATATCCAGATGGTACATTTAGGGAACTTCGGGTTGCTGCTGAAAACAAAGCTCGAAGCCGATACGAAACATCGGAGTGTCAAGATGTTACTTTAACAGAGATATATAATATATTTTGTGAAGAAAATTCATTAGATCTAAGCTTGATCGAGAAATTTATCCAGATTGAAGTCGAATATGAACACAGAGTATGTATCCCCGACCCCGCTATAAAGGGAATCGTCGAGCTCGCACAAAGAGACTGCAAGCAAGTGTATTTCGTCTCAGACATGTATTTACCCAAAGACGTAATACAATCTTTGCTTAAAAATGCAGGTTATCCTGAACTTCCTATTATAGTATCTAGCGAATTTAAGCGAACTAAAGCACAAGGCAGCTTGTACAAAACGTTAATTGAAGAAACAGGAATGCAAGCAAGCAAAATACTACATATTGGAGATAATCGCATTTCAGACGTACTTAAAGCAAAATCTGCTGGGTTAAATGCAGTCTGGTGGAATGGTTGCTCTAAAGGCGTTACATTGGCTGAACAGGCATCAAATAATCCTTCTTGGCAGTGTGCTGATCTTGGTTCTAGGGTTACACAAGGCGTAGCTAGGAGTCGCTTGTTTAGTACTGATTCTGACGAACATAATATTTGGGAAACCATTGGCTATGAGTTGGCGGGCCCTATTTATACAAATTTTTTGAGTTGGGTCATCGAACAAGCTAATTTGGACGGAGTAAAAAAATTGTTCTTCTTGGCCAGAGATGGTCATTATTTGATGCCTGTTTTTGAGCAAATGAAGAAACAGTGGGGTCTTGAAATCGAGGGTGTCTACATATACGCATCAAGGCGCCTTTTTAATTTAGCAGCAATTTCCGAACTTGATAATAGTGCGCTTGAATTCCTCTGTACCCCTAATCCAGGACTGAGCGTTCGTAACTTTATCGAGCGAATTGATCTAGATGCAGAAACTTACAGAGGTCTTCTAATTACGGCTGGGCTGTCTGATCTTGATTTGATCATAACGAACGATTCAGGGAATTTCATTGGAGATTCTCGTAGTAAAATTCATGATTTCTTCATGATGATACGCCCAGACATCTTGGCTGTCGCAAAGAATGAACGTGAAAAGCTGTTTGAATATTTCGGCTCTGTTGGCCTAGACCCATCAGACGCAAATGCGATAGTTGATATTGGGTGGCAAGGGTCTTCCCTGCAATCCATACAGAAATTACTTCGACACAAAGCCCCCCTGCACCAACAGCGTGGATACTACTTCGCTACTTGGAAATTCGCGGAGCAGGTCATTTCTGAGGGAGGTCTATTAAAATCTTACATGATGCATCTAGGCAAACCTGCTGACCGCGAAGCGCTACTGCTGGGTAGCGTTGAAGCAATTGAGTTTTTCTTTACTGCTCCTTACCCAACAATAACTGGGATTAAAAAGGATTGCGGCACATGGAATCCTATTTATGGCGATGCAGAGAACACAGAAAATATGGAGGCCAATCTTAATCATCTTCATAAAGCAGCTTTAGAATTTGCCAAAGATTTTTTAGATATTCACCCGCCGGCTTATTTTCATCAACCGCCAGATAAAAAAGGGTATCTTGACTATGCAATGTCACGTTTTTTCTGTCACCCGACTCAGGAAGAAGCCCGGACCTACGGGCAACTCTCTATGCGTGACGCGTTTGGCGATAAGACAAAAAGTAAGAGCTTAGCGCGACTTCCAAAACTCCCCAAATTCAATAAAAGAAAGAATGTAGTGAGCGCTTATAAAGATGCTTATTGGAGGGCTGGCTTAAGGGCACAAGTGCCTAAGAGACTAAAAAAGTACCTTCGTAGCTAATTATATTAAGAATATTTTATAGGCAAATTGTAATA
>JAYZAC010000165.1:0-10819 GCA_036339875.1 bacterium
ATTGGTGGACGCTCAAATAGTGGTGAAGGTGGTGAAAATCCATACTATTTGACTGATGGAATTCATGCTAGCGTAAAGCAGGTGGCTAGTGCACGCTTTGGAGTGACTGCGCAATACCTTGTCACTGGTAACGAAGTTCAGATTAAAATTGCTCAAGGAGCTAAACCAGGTGAGGGCGGACAATTAATGGGTGTGAAGGTTAATCCTGATATTGCCACGGCTCGACATTCTAATCCAGGCGTTGATCTTATATCTCCTCCACCGCTGCATGACATTTATAGTATCGAGGATTTGAAACAGCTGATCTATGAGCTTAAACAGTTAAAACCGGGAATGAAAGTTAATGTGAAGCTTGTTTCGGGCGCCAATATAGGTACGGTAGCAGTGGGTGTTGCGAAGGCTGGGGCTGATGTTATTCATGTTTCTGGTGGAGAGGGTGGAACTGGAGCAGCTTCTTTGAGTTCTATGAAACACTGTGGATTACCGTGGGAGTTAGGTCTGATTGAGGTTCATAAAGTACTTCTCGAAAATGGTTTAAGGGAGTCTGTTACTCTTCGTGTTGATGGAGGCCTGAGTTCTGGCGAGGACTTGCTGAAGGCAATCCTTTTGGGAGCCCAAGAATTTGAATTTGGAAAACTACTTTTGATTGCCGAGGGTTGCGTTATGGCTCGTATTTGTGAAAAGAATACTTGCCCAGTCGGAATAGCAACTCATGACCCTAAATTTAAGGCTAAGTACAAGGGTAATTCTACAAAGATAATAAGGCTAATGAAGTTATTAGCAGAAGATTTACAGAGTCAGTTATCTAATGCAGGGCTAACAAATATATCGGATGCTGTAGGTCGCACTGATCTACTAGAACCTAATCCTAAATATGCAGAAAAGATAGTCCAACGAGGTTTAGATCTCGAAGCTTTATTTGGCTCAGAGCTAACTACTAGTAATTATAAACCTTTATTTGATGAAGAGCTGAGTGTCTGGAATCAAAAAAGTTTGAGTGCGGTAATTGATGCGGTAGATAATAACCGTGATGAAATATATGAGACTGTAATTAGATCTACTGATAGAGCTGCGTTAAGCACCGTTGCTGGTGAATTGGCAGCAAGAAAGCATTTGTCACATTTGAAAAAAGTGAATGGAGACGCCTTTAACTTTTATGATTCTGTTTTGCAGTTCAATTTGAAAGGTAGTGCGGGTCAAGGATTTGCCGTATTTCAAAATGAAGGAATGAACATTCGATTAGAGGGTGAAGCAAACGACTCTGTATGTAAGGGTATAAGTGGCGGCTTCACTGTAATCACACCTCCTGCTGAAAGCAGATTAAATGCTGGAAATAACACAATAGTTGGCAATTGTGCTTTGTATGGTGCTACAGGTGGGAAGGTATATGTTCACGGAGTCGCTGGTGATCGATTTGCGGTCCGCAACAGTGGAGCAACCACGGTAGTGGAAGGTGTGGGACTGCATGCCTGCGAATACATGACTAACGGGACTGTCGTGATTCTCGGTAGTGCTTTGCAGAATGTCGGAGCTGGAATGACGGGAGGAATAATTTATTCTTTCGAATCTTTGCATAAAGTGATCAATCAAAATTATCTAATCCAAGATAAACTACTACCTGAAAACATGGAGTTCTTGCACCTTTTGCTAAAAGATTATCAGCAGCATACGGGCTCATTGAAAGCTCAAAAAATTCTAAATAATTGGGGTCAGGCTATAAACACCTTAGAAGTGTACATTCCTAAGTTTGAATATCTACAGAGGGAGATTCTAGACGACTCTAAAGTAGAAAGATCTGATCAAGCTGTGTAGAAGTATTTCTGACTAGTTCCGTTTGATCACCATAAAAATGATCTATATTACAACTGGATTTTAGGACATTTTCACGGTAGCTTAATGGCTGCACTTACAAGGCGGTAAAATATGAGTGAAAAAGTTGTTTTAGCGTATTCTGGTGGCTTGGATACATCAGTAATTCTCAAATGGCTAATGGAAAAAGGGTACGAGGTTATTGCCTATATTGCCGATGTTGGTCAAAAAGAGGATTTTGAAAAAGCTCGAGTTAAGGCTTTAGAAATTGGTGCCAGTAAGGTATACGTGGAGGACCTCCGTGAGGAATTCGTATCTGATTATATTTATCCGGCATTTCGTGCTAATGCAATTTATGAAAGTCGATACCTTCTAGGCACTGCCATAGCGCGACCCATTATTGCAAAAAGACAAATTGAAATTGCCGAACTTGAAGGTGCGACTGCTGTGTCTCATGGGGCTACAGGTAAAGGAAATGATCAAGTTAGATTTGAGTTAGCATATTACGCATTAAAACCGAATGTTAAAGTGATAGCTCCATGGAAAGATAAAGAATTTCTTTCACAATTTAAGGGTCGTTCTGACATGTTAGATTATTCTGAACGCCATTCGATTCCACTGACTGTTTCTAGATCAAAACCATACAGTGAGGATGAGAATTTATTACATATTTCTCATGAAGCGGGGATTTTAGAGGATCCATCTCTAGAATGTGCCGAGGAGATTTATTCATGGACAAATAGTCCTGAAAATGCTCCTGATAAAGCTTGTAAAATAACTATTGAGTTTAAGGATGGCGATCCAATAAAAGTAATTAATCTCGATGATGGAACTGAGAAATCGGGTTCATTAGAATTATTTGAGTATCTTAATGAGCTAGGTAGTTTGCATGGTATTGGTCGTCTCGACATGGTAGAAAATCGATTTGTAGGTATCAAAGCAAGAGGAGTCTATGAGACTCCGGGTGGTGCAATTTTACATATGGCCCATTTAGATATTGAAGGGATTGCAATGGATCGTGAGGTCATGAGGCTTCGAGATATGTTATCTGCAAAGGTTAGCGAGCTTATCTATTATGGGTTTTGGTTTAGTCCTGAGATGGATTTTCTGATGTCAGCGATATCACAGAGTCAGGAATATATCGATGGAAAAGTTACACTCAAATTATATAAAGGTAATGCATATCCTGTAGCTCGTGAAAGTAGTAGTTCTTTGTACGATCCTGATATTGTCTCCATGGATATTGAGGGCGGTTACGATCAAACTGATTCTGAAGGTTTCATTAAGGTTAATGCTCTTAGGCTGATGGCACATCGTAGAATTATTCGACAAAAGTCAGAGGAAGATCCAAATGAGTAAATCAAACCCTATGTGGGGTGGTCGATTTGATTGTTCTCCTAATAAAATTATGGAGGATATCAATGCTTCCATATCTTTTGATAAACGTCTAGCGGAGCAGGATATAACTGCAAGTAAAGTTCATTGTTCTATGTTAGCTAAACAGAATATTATTTCTCATGATGAAGCTACTAAAATTATTGAGGGCTTAGATTCTATTTCAGAAGAAATTACGAGCGGTAATTTCGTTTTTAAGAAAGAGCTAGAAGATATACATATGAATATCGAATCGAGGTTGAAGGAATTGATTGGTTCTGTTGCTGGAAAACTTCATACAGCTAGATCTCGAAATGATCAAGTAGCTACAGATTTCAAATTATGGGTTAGAGATGCGATTGACTTGCTAATAAGTGACCTTGATGAATATAAAGAAGTCTTAATAAACAGAGCGGAACAAGAAATTGAAACTATTATGCCAGGTTTTACGCACTTACAGAATGCTCAACCTGTAAGTTTAGGACATCATTTACTAGCTTATGTTGAAATGTTAGAGCGTGATAGATCTCGTCTGATAGATTGCCGGAAAAGGCTCAATCAGTGTCCACTCGGGTCAGCCGCCCTAGCAGGCACAATTTACCCCATCGATAGAAAATTCTGTTCTGATGAGCTTGGTTTTGATGAGCCTACCAATAATTCGCTGGATGCGGTATCTGATCGTGATTTTGCTTTAGAGTTCTTGGCTTGTTTACAAATATACGGAATGCATCTCTCAAGATTGGCGGAGGAACTTGTAATTTGGAGTTCGTATCAATTTCAATTTATTCGATTAGGGGATGATTTTACGACGGGTTCTTCAATTATGCCTCAGAAGAAGAATCCGGACGCCGCCGAACTTATTAGAGCAAAGTCTGGAAGGATTTTAGCTTCATTCAATAGTTTAAGTGTCACAATGAAGTCACTCCCACTAGCGTACAGTAAGGATATGCAAGAAGATAAAGAAGTTGTTTTTGATGCATTTGATCAACTTTGTCTTTGTGTACGAGCAATCACAGGAATGTTGCGAGGGGTAAAATTTGATAGTCAAAATATGTTGGAGGCTGCTAAAGTTGGGTTTCCAACAGCGACTGATCTTGCCGACTATCTGGTTCAGAAAATGAATATACCATTTCGAGAGGCTCATCACTGCGCTGCTAAGATAGTTCATATTGCAGAGCAAAATGAATTAACCCTTGAGGAGTTGAATATTTCGCAAATGCGAGAAGTAGTACCTGAGATTGGCGAAGAAGTATTGTCGTTACTTTCCTTGCAGTCTTCGATGAGTAGAAGAGATAGTTTTGGTGGTACCTCTCCCAGACAGGTAAGAAAGCAATTACAACGTTTACGTAAATAATTCTCTCAGTACTTTTTAATTCTTGAACCCATAACTAGTTTTAACCGATTAAGAACTTAGTATTTGAGATAAAGGGCCAGTATTGGTAAGTTCTGATAAAAATATTATATGTGTTAGCTGTGATCTCAAGTTAGATGATAGTCAATCGGAAAATTTATGGGTAGTTTTACGTAAAAATTTTCCCCATTCAGAATTCTTACAAATCAGTTTGAATGAGTTGCGCGACGTTGATTATGAAGTACAAAGTAAAAAATGGGATAGTGTAGTAGTACTATTTGGTGGATATAATATAAAAAGGTATTACAAGAATTGCTGGAAGCATTTGGTCTTCTTCAAAGGTTCATTATATGGTTTGAATATAGAAGGCAGGTTATTTGATCTACCTCGGCTGTATTGCATACAATCGATAATTCGATTTGAACTTAAGAAACTTGTTTTGGGTATTCTAGCTAACCTAAGCTTTCAACTATTTGTAGGTAAATCGAAATCTGGCGACATAAAATGAAGTGGTTAGTTTTTGGTAGTCTGCAAGCTACAGATGTTCATATGGATTTATGTTTCACACACGAGTGTTTGACAGATTTTGTTAGCTCACGTGAATACAACGGTCTCGGTACATTTAGTTACGGATTACACTTGGCCGACCAAGATGTAGTTGAATATCGTGCGATCCCGTTTGCTCAAATACCATGGAAAATTAGAAGAGCTTCATGCCAATGGCTGTTGGAATTAGAAAGACATCAGCCAAAGATGATGGAGGAGCGTGTTAATAGCCTAACTACCGATTTTTTAAGGTGGTTAAGTGGTCGTAATTTCGATGCTTTTTTTACTCGTGAATTATTTACATTTAGTCCTCCTCAGCTTGAAGAATTAAGTAGGCATTTTAAGGTAAGAGCTATTTGGTTGAGTTGGTCTCCCGGTAGAGCATTAGCATCAAATTATGCTGACTATTTGAAATACTTTACTCATATTTATTTAATAGATCCAGATGGTGTTGAGTTACTTTTGAGGGAAGGTTTCAACGCATATTATCTTCCCTTAGGTATGAGTGATTTCTGTATTAATTCAAAAATGATAAATAAACCTTATCCTATCGGTTTCATTGGAACTATTTATCCCAATAGAATGCAGCTGTTATGTTCATTTAATAGTAAACTATTAAATTTTTGGGCCCCCAATTTTGAATCAGATACTTCTATTATGTACCCAGAGTTAACAGAGTCATACAGAGGACGAGTTTGGGGACAGTCTATGTTAACTACTATGGGTCAGGTCGAGGTCCTGATAAATCCCGTACATCGTTCATATATGATGGGTAAAACTGATAATGTAACCAACTTCAGAAATTTCGAAAGTCTCGGAGAGTATACTTTTCAATTGAGTGAATTTAAGCCATCAATTCGCGAAATATTTGACGAAGATGAAGTAGCTACATATTCTGAAATAAATGAATTAAAGGATAAGGTTGATTATTTTTTGGGACATCCTGAGGAGCGACAGAAAATGGTGTTAAAAGCTAGAGATAAAGTTTTATCGGGGCACCTATATTCTCATCGAATGAAAGCAATTGTGGATAGCATTAATTTCTAGCTTAGGATGTGACTATTTTTCAAAAGGTGTTTGAGCTAACCTGTTATGCATAACCCAATTACAAAAGCTTTTGAAATCTTTCCAGTCGTTTTTATTCATCCATTGAGACGGGACTTTAACCTTATATTGAGATTGTAGTCGATTTACTATTCGCACGATAGACATAGAATCAAGTTCTTCTAGCAATAAAGAATCGTCTGTTGGCTCATTCTCAAGAAACTCTTTTAAAAGTTTTTTCATTTCATAAACAATATTCTCCACTACCAATGTGATTTTTGAACTTTCAGTTATTTTTTTGATAGGACCAAATAGGCATCCCATTTTCGCCTCTACATGATCTTGAAATAATTGTTGTACATTTTTAAGATGACTTATATCTCTGATGTAATTCTGATCAAGAATTAATTTTTGATTAGTTATTGATTTCCAGTAATCAATTACCCTTATAGGTGAATTAGTAAGTAACTGTTTTCGATATTCTTGAGCTATAAGTATCCTCTGACTTTGATCGGCTTGATAATGATAATATAATTCATTACTTAAGTGCTTTTGGGATAAGAATCGAGGATGAGGTTTTAATCCCTCTCCAGGTGGAGGAGGCAGAAGCCAGCAAAAATTGAGCAGCGAATAATTTTGTTTTAGATTAGAAATCCACTGAAAATGTTTTTGTAGTACAGCTGAGGTAGATTCTAAAAGACCCGTCGCTTTTGTTCTCATCCAGAAAGGAATAAGATTTCGAATGTCTTGTTCACCAATAAAGAAGATCACAGTACTGAATTCAGGTAAATTTTTTAGGTTTTCGTGAATTGCTTCAATGCGACCATCATAATAAATGTTATCGGCACTAATAATTGGTATTTGTCTCAAAAAAACATTTTGTGCGGTACTATCGCCATTGTAGAGTTCATCTGATTGATTCCAAGAATAAATGTGAGAATCTCCGATTACCAATACTGGTTCGTGTATACTTCGGTTAAATTTTTCTAAATTTGGTTTGCGTGCTATTTTTCCACTACTAGTTTTACGTAGCCAACCTCTTGGTAGTAACTTTGTCTTTTTTATATCAAAATCTAGATAGGCCTTTAATGTGCGTTTTAATTCGGCTTTAATTAATACTACATCCACAGTGTCTTCGACTTCTGCTAAAACAATTATCTCCTCTGTTGATTCTTGTCTATTCCACTGCGATAGTGCAACTGATCTGCCCTTTACAAAGCCAGGAATTTGATCGATTAATTTTTCTAGATTTTGAGGAAAAATATTAATTCCTCGAACGATCATTAAGTCGCTTTTACGGCCGCAGATGTATAATTCTCCATCATGGATGAAGCCGATATCACCAGTATCAAAATAGCCTCTTTCATCTAATATTTTCCTACTATCTCCAAGATAATTTGATAAGCAGGAATCACCTTTGATTTTAATGGGTCCAATAGAATCAATCGGGCAGTTGATTTCAGTGCCATCCAAGGCTCCACCGCAAGAGGTAAAAAGGGTGGATTTTTGTGGATCTTTAGATAGAACAAATTCATTTTTAAGATAAGCCTCAGAATCCAGACTCACAAATTGTGCTGAGTTCCGCATATCAAAAACCTTATGGGTCATAGCAAAAGTATTTTCAGCCATAGCATAAGTCGCAGCTAAACAATCTGGTCTAAGACCACGATTTTTGAAGGTTGTATAAAACTTTTTAACAGTTTCAGGAATTACGGGTTCGGCACAGCTAGATATCATTTTCCATGAGCTTAAATCAGTATCTAAGTCTTTGCATCTTTGTGACAGAAGCTCAAAAGAAAAATTAGGCATCCAAGAGTGTGTTGCTTTGAGATTTTGACCATCAGTGAAAAACAATGACGGAGCATTGATCCAGTCAAAAGGGCTCATCATGTGAAATTTTTTACCCTGAAAAAGAGGATAAAGCGTAGCGGCAATAAGTCCCATATCATGATAGAGAGGTAGCCAGCTCAGAAGGTAATCTTCAGAATTCATCTTGATACAGTTTTGAAGATGTAAAGTGTGTTTGTAGGTAGATCCAAAATTAAATTGCATTGCCTTGGGAATACCGGTACTGCCCGAACTAAATTGAATAAAAGATGGGTTCAAATTGGTAACTTTAATTTCTTGAAGGTTTCTTGAAGATTGTTGTTCGTAATCTTCGACTACAAAGGCTTGGGATGTCTTTTTGAACATATCATTTTCATGTTCATCAATAACGATTCGACTGACATGAAAGTTGTCTAAAATTTGAGATAGCTTGGATTGATAATCTTCTCTGGAAACTTTATTTGAGGGGTAAGCCACAAAAGCTGGTCGCAGATTTAAACTTAAACTGCTCAGGAAAAGTGGTACAAGGTCATCAATTTTAGATCTGGCAATCAATATTGCCGAATTTTCAGTCAGGTCGCTTAATTGGTTTCTGAAGAATGCTATCTTAGAGTATAAATTTTCAAAGTTCTCATTAATAATCTTATCTTCATAGCGATAGCTATAACATAGTTTATTTTTATATCTTTGAAAGCTATTGATGAGTTCTTGAAAATTCATAACATTAATTAAACTTAAAGATTCGAAAATTATCATTAATAAGATGATGATAGCGATTATAAAAGGGAATACTTCTCTCATCCGATACTAAATAAAGATGTCCGCTAAGAGTGTTGTCTTTTAATTCATTTTCGTTAAGCCATCGAATTTCATAACCTTTACCATTGAAGTATTGTTCTAATGCTTCTAATTTGTTATTTACACCATATAAATAGATTGGTTCCCCCTTGTTTTGTTTAAGAAACTGCGGGCATATTCGCTTGAAATAATCCCAATCAAATTTTACGGGAGGACGAACGAATAGATCTTGATAGTTCCGGCTATACCAGTCGAAGTTTAATTGTTTTTTGTGTAATTTAAAGAAACTTAATCGACCTCTAAAACAGCCTAAAAATTCCGATTCGATTCCTAAATTTTCCAAAGCTCCGATGTCTATCAATTCATTTTCTTCAAGTATTAGTAAATCGGGTGTCAGTTCTACAATGCGATTCCAAAACTCTTCTTTGAATTCTGGCATGAATTCCTGTTCCTCCGAAGACGTAAATACCATCATAAATTTTACGGTTTGTAAAAATGTAGAGAACGGTCTGCAATCAAATAGAAGATAGATCTGATAACGCCAACCACCATGCCAAACGACTTTACTCTCTCTTAGGATTTTTTCAAAGTTTGTTCCATGCAATTGATCTACAATTTCGTTAAATAATTTTTGATGTTCTAAGATTTTAGGCCAGTGCTGCTCTTTGCGTTTTTTCCAGCGAAGAATTGTATAGCTTATAAATAAAAATATAGCTATGGCTGGCATCCAACTTCCAAAACTTTTTAGGCCAAATGCAGCTAGAATGGCTAAACCTGGGGTTAATGCAATATAATGATAGTGGAAAAACCCTCTCTGAATAATAATACCAAGAATTTCAAAAGCCCAAAATGCTAATGGCCACCATAGATTTTGACTTATGCAAGATACAACCCCTATCGAAGCTAAAATTAGTAATGCGGAGTTCTCCCACAAAATTTGTTTTAGACTGGGGAAAAGTAATCTCTTCCAAGCGTACCAATTATCATTTCTTGAACGATAGAAAGCCTTAAATCCTAGCCAACTGAATCTAAAAATACCTAAAAATTTTAGGAAAATTACATAAGCAAATAATGAAAATATTACTCCTAGAAGACCTTCGCTGATAGCAGTTAAGAGAGACACTTCTTGTAGATACCACCACGCATAAAGCAGTAAAACTTCAATCGCGACATTTAGTTTAAATAAGTAACCTATGAAAAGTGCTATTGCAAGTTTCAACCAAGCGCTCATTGATAAAAAATAAATTAAAAGAATCCATGGTAAAAAGCAGATTCCGAATAATTCGACCGTATAAATATAGACACTACCATTACTCGAGGTAGATGCCGCTATTACAAAACAAACTATAAAAGCATTTAAAACCTCAGAGCTAACTCCTAGTTTTTGAAGTAAAATCCAATAGCCTGGTATTGAAATTAATAAACATATAATTTGGCTTAATCTGGAATGTTGTTTCACTGAACAGAAAAATAAAACTTTTTTGAAAAATGCATAAATGAATATTGCTGCAGAGCGAAAACCACCGTTATGTAGAATCAAATCATGATCTAACTTTTCGTCCTTAAAGTGACCCCAATTTCCAAAAAATCCGATGTCTCCATGTAGAGGCAAATGGAAAAAGAAAACCCTATTAATTACTAGAAAGATTACTGCGATGATTTGAAGTTCGGGCATATTTTAAAGCTTCTTTCACAATGGCAAAAACATCTTGCCAGCGAACGGTGGATTGTCCTTCGGTACGCATTACATAATCAATGGGAATTTCTTTTATCTTGGCACCTTTTCTGGTCGATTCAATAACAAGTTCAGCATCAATAAACCAGCCGTTTGATTGAGCATTTATTTTATCTACTAAGTCTGAGGAAAAGACTTTAAAGGAAAAGTTAATCGTTTGATAATTGACTCCAAATAGAGAGTTAATAAATATTCGATAGCCAGCTGTGTAAAGATATCTAATAAAAGAGTGCCGCTCCCCAATTCTGGCACCCAAAATAAAATTATAATCTTTGGATTTAATGTATTTAAGTGCATCAATGAGAAACTCTAAGTCGAAGGGTTGATCGCATTCA
>JAYZAC010000166.1:0-5683 GCA_036339875.1 bacterium
TCATGGGTTTATTTTTTTCAGAAACGACATTTAACACCCATGTAGCCGTTGGTGCTTTTTCGAGTTTGGTAACCACTGATACTGTTTTGCCTCTTAACAGTTCTACCTCTAATTTTTGGTCAACTGAGCCAAAGCTTTGTAAAGTAAAACTATACAAACCATTTTTCAGATACAAAGTATTTGTTTTGCCGCTTTCGAACCTGTAAACCTGACCGGTATTGATATCAGTCATTCGAACTATTGAGCTTTGTGTTTCTATGTTGAGAGATAGATAGCTTAAATTTAGGGCTATTTCTACTGCTCTCAAAGCGGAAATTTTGCCATAACCATAGGCCTTGTCCCAGCCTGGTTCTCCTAATTCGTAGGCACTTTGTTCTAAAATCGAAAATATTTCTGTTACGGTCAGACTCGGATTGGCCTGTAGCATAAGAGCAATAACACCTGCCACGTGGGGGCAGGCCATTGAGGTGCCACTCCAACTAGCATATCCCCCATTTCGTGTTGAAGAATAAACCTTGACTCCCGGAGCTGAAATATTAGGTTTTGTTATAATTACTCCGTCTTTCCAACGCACAATTCCGCGTGAAGAAAATGTCCCAATTTTATCTTTCTCGTCGATGGCTGCCACTGCCAAATTTGTTTTTAAGGCCGCTGGGGAGGCTATGGTGTTGCTTGATGGTCCCGAATTACCCGCCGCGAATACGGGTGCGATTTCGAATTGTCTCCATACTTCACTAGCTCGGATGTAGTCGATTTCGTTTTCATATCCTTCATATTTTTTGCCCCAGCTATTACTTATAACTCGTGGGAAGTCATTGGTAGCAAGATCTCCATCGGGATTAGTCATCCACTGCATTGCTTTGAGAATGCCACTACGATAGGCCTTACCTTCGTAGTCAAAAATCTTAGCAACTACAAATTTGACTTTAGGAGCTACGCCAATTGCTTTACCAGATTCATTTCCTCCACCAATGGTACCCATGCAGTGAGTACCGTGTCCCCTATCATCATTTGGTTCGTTTTCTTTAAATTCTGATACGAAATCTTTTGAACGAATTACTTTTCCGACGAGGTCGGGATGCTGAGCCCAACCCGTATCAATAATTCCAACTGTTATGCCCTGACCTAGGAACTTATACTTTTCCCAGACTTTAGTTACCTCAAGCGACTCAAGTCCATAAGTGACCTTTTGCCTATTCAGGTCTATATTTTTCTCAATAATTGGTTCTTGTAGATAAATTACATTGTCTTCTACAATAGCTTGTACTTGTGGGTTTTTTGCTATTTCATCTACTTGAGTTCGAGTCAAATCAAGTCTGATTGACTGACTGATCCAGAGTTTGTCTTCATCTTTGATAATAGATCTTAGTGATGCATTTAACTTTAAGTTATTAATTTTTATTTGCAGATCTGATTTTAGGCGCTTGGCATAGGAATTTATCGTATCATTAGTGAGCCTTGAAGATTCTTCAAGAACAACTATATAGGAAGACTTTTCACTTGAAACTACTGTTTGAGTAAGACTACCCAAGATAAATGCAATAATAGATAGATGTCGCAGCACTAAAACCCCCAGGTTTTAAAGAAGCCTCATTTTATTGGTATAACGGAATGTGTCAATCGGTATTCGATATATGATCTTTGTTTTATCGATTTTGGAAACTATAAAGTGACAAGTTCGTAGAGACTTTTATGCATATTTTTAAAATTATACTTACGCTTTCTATTATCACCAATTGTATTGCTCAAGTTCACATGGATGAAGAATTAACATCCATAATGCAGGCAGACACCCAACGAGATATCCCCGTAATTATCGTATTCAAGCAAATTAAATCTAGCGTAGCAATCCAAAATACCAACTTCTCTGTACAAGAGAGAAAAGTTAGATCAACTAGACGGGCGCAAGCCGCTTTTTTAGCTGATACAGCCAAATTGGGATTGTTTAAGAATCGGTCTATGAAATCTATGTGGATCAATAATTCCATAATTATGACACTCAAAGGCTCTGAAATTAGCGCTCTAATCAATAGAGATGATATTGAATCAATACTATTGGATAGAACAGTCTATCTAAATGAACCAGTTGTTTCAGAAGACAATGAGATTGATGAAGAAGAAGTGTTTACTTACGGTTTGATTCGAATGGGAATTCCTGAATTGCGTAAGAAATATGACATCACTGGCAAAGGTGTTACTGTGGGACTTTTAGATTCTGGTTGGGCTGAGCATCCGGATTTAGGCGATCGCGTAAAGCGTTCAAGAGATTTTGTTTCTAATAAGCCAGACAATAAGCCTAATGATGGACACGGTCATGGCACCCATTGTCTTGGTACGATTGGTGGTGCGGCAACCAGCGGTAAATCAATTGGTGTTGCACCCGATGTAGAATTCATAGTGGGTAAGATCTATCGTGATGATGCAAGTACAGAAGTTTCAAAACAATTAGAGGCCATGCAATGGATGGCTGACCCAGATGGTAACCCTGATACAGATGATCACCCTAGATTGGTATCTAATTCATGGGGTTGGAAGCTTAAGGAGATGCCTGATGCGAGTGCTTTTCAGAGGGCGGTTCAAACTTGGCGAGAACTCGGTATAGTACCAGTATTCTCAGCCGGAAATAGTGGTCCATGGAGGGAAACCATTGGATACCCTGGAGGGTTTCCTGAGACTATCGCTGTTGGTGCAACTGATTCTGACGATGCTATTGCCACATTTTCTTCTCGTGGGCCTGTCTTGAGGGGTGGCACATTACTACGCAAGCCTGATGTTTCAGCACCTGGAGTTGATGTTTATTCAGGCGATCTTAAAGGTGGCTATGTAAAAATGAGTGGTACCTCCATGTCAGCGCCACATGTTGCTGGAGTGATTGCCTTAATTTTTCAGGCTTTTCCAGACCTCAGTGTAGCCGCAGTTGAAGATATTCTTAAGTCCAGTGCGGTGGATTTAGGAGAGAAAGGCTTTGATTATAAATTTGGTGATGGCCGCGTGAATGCCTTGGCAGCTTTGGAGCAGACTCTAAATAGTGGTCGTCTAGTGATAGATAATCAATCTTCTGCACAAGGTAAGCTGACTGTAAAAATCGAACCCGGTAACAGACATTTTGAATTAGCTAATGGTAAAAATTTAGATAGAGCTTTACCTCAGGGTTCTTACATCATCAATATTGATAAATTTGGCTATAAACCAATCGTAAAAGAGATTAATTTGACGGCGCTTAAGACCACAAAAGTATCCTTTGAATTAGAAGCCTTACCAGCATCAAAAATTCATATTAATACGCCGGGGTCTGAGAATGAATCTTGGGTAATAGTGCATGATACACCTTTTGAAATTTTGACTACCAGTCAGGGAAAGTTAAGTCAAAGCCTTCCACATGGACAGTATAAAATTTCTGTAGTTAGGCGAGGCTACTTGAGTCAGACGTTTGAAGTTGATTTCAACAGCGATCTAGCTCTCGAAGTAAAACTTGATAAAGCAGCAACTTGTCTATTAGTTAATGATGATCCAAATTCAGATTTTGCTGACTATTATTCAGCTGCTCTCAAAGCTAATCAGATATCTCACCATAGTGAATCTTCAAGAGCTTCTAATCTGGCACAAATGCTATCTTACGAGAGAGTTATTTGGTTTACAGGTGATTCAGAAGAAACAGTCTTGGATTCTTCTGAACAAAATTCTATTACAAGCTACTTAAAGTATGGTGGTCAATTACTTTTGAGTGGTCATGGGATTGGTAATGATTTACGAGATTCTAATTTCTTTTATGAAGTACTTGGTGCTCGATACAAATATCAGCGTCGGTTGTTTCGTAACATTAAGTTTGAGGAGAGTGGGCTAAAATTGAAGTTAAATGGCAGTGATAGTGCTGATAACCAGTCTAAGCCAGATGTTCTAAAGCCTTTTGGTAAAAACTCACAATCTATTGTTCAATATTCATTCTTGGGCTCCGCAGGAATTCTTAATACCTTCGGTACAGGCAAGGTAGCTTATTTGGGCTTTGGTTTAGAGGGAATAAGAGGTGCAGATAATCGAGCTGCAGCTTTGCAAAACTTATTTAATTTATTAAGACTAACATCAGACGAGAAGCTCAAGGTGTTGCAAGACGTTCATAAAGTTGACTCCAATTTGCACAATATTTTGTCTGTAGCTTTTGCTAAAGGGACGCAAGCAGAAAAGCAGGTACTGAGTGAGAAGATTTCAAAAACAAGTGAAAAGAAAGCATTTAGAAAGCTGATGTTTGAGTTAAAACACAGAAACTAAATATCCTCTGTGACACCTCGGCCTTTGTAATATTTCATACCTAAGTTCCAATGTGCTTGTGAGTTTCCTTGCTCTGCTAACTCTTTAACGCGTTGAATATCGCTCTTAAAGCGAGCAGAGAGAAATGATGAGGTAATACAAATTAGAGTAAGTAGTTTCTTATTGATTTAATCCTGATTAGTATGATTGTGAGTGTCTTGGTTATTCAGACAATGAAGCTTCCTCTGGTATTTCAGTTTTGATAATATTTCCGTTTTGATAGTGTATTGTCTTTTTCAGATTTCCGTTATTGTAATAGTGCTGCCATTCACCCTCTCTCTTGCCGTGCTTAAAAGAACCAGTCTTTTGTAACTTGCCATTGATTGACCAGTACCTCTTCCACTTCCCCGATCTCTTTCCATTTTTGTAAGAACCTATCCTCTTTAATTTTCCAGTCTCGAAGTACTCCTTCCACTTGCGTACTGGTCTACCATCCTTGTAGTAATTTATTCTCCATAATCCGGCATTCTCGTAATAATACTTCCACTCGCCTTCCCTCTTACCGTCAATATATCTTGCGCTCTGTTTGATTTTTCCATTCTTAAAATAGTAAGTCCATTTGCCGTGTTTCTTGCCTGTTTTTTTGTGGATAAAACCTATCTCTTTAGAGTTTCCATTTTCATGTAAGCTCTTAAAAGGCGTTGCTACCTCTGAAAATACAAAAGTAGTCATCAAAGACATTAAAAGTATTTTTAAAAGACTTTTCATTGATCAATCCTCACAAATTTATACCAAGTTAAGTTTTCGATAACGAGGTGGATTTTCTCTAATTCGTCAATTGAGTATGTTCAATAATTATTATATATAGTTGCGTTAATTCGGAAGGTTACCAATAGCATAGCATATGGACACCATACAGACGCCTTGAGATATTATTGCTAGTACAGCCGAACTGAAGCTTTCAACAGAGAATTCTTCAATATACTGGGAACTGGCTCGGAGAAGAATCGCAGACACAAATATCACAAATGGAAGTAGTAATGAAGAGTCTAAGAACAGAAAGGGGCCTGTGCAAATCCATACTATGAAATTTGCTTGAAAAGCCCCTTTGAAAGTTGTTTTCGATACAAATGGATTAATTTTTAGAAAAATACTCGAGAATGACACAGTGAATATAAGAAATATTATATTGCATTATTCTGGACCTAGAATTAAATCAAGGACCTTTTTGTTCATTGAAAAATCTAAAACAGGATTCCCTACAATCTTCTGGTACACAAATCCGTGAGGTTTTCCGGGCCATACGTGGCCTCCATTTACCATTTTAACTCCCTCCAGAAATCGACCATTCTTACAGGAGAAATGAAAATATTCTAAGGAGGTTAAGTCTTTGGGATTTGGATCTTCTTTGCTCGATGGTAAGGCCGAACATCTAAGC
>JAYZAC010000167.1:0-5558 GCA_036339875.1 bacterium
CATCTTCTTTTTGAGTATCTAATACCTTTAATTTCATGGCATGATTCGAAATCCAACCTTGATCCCCCACCTGACCTCCACTTTCAGCATAAAACGGTGTTTTATCAAGTATAATTTTCACCCATTCCGATGAACTTGAGATAAAGACCTGTAGCACCTTAGCTGTACACTCAAAAGCTTCGTAACCTATAAAATTATCTCCCGAACCCTCGTCGATGATCTGCACTTCCCAATCAAGATCTTTTCCAAATTTCTGATTAGCCCGTGCTCTATTACGTTGTTCTTCCATTAAGAGATCGAAACCATCGGAGTCAAAAAACATTTCCTTATCACGCAGAATAACCTCGCTCAGATCGCGAGGAAACCCAAATGTATCATAAAGTTTGAAGACAACTTCAGCTGGAATTTGAACTGATTTCTTCGCTCTTACTTTACTAACTTCCATTTCTAGCATCTCTAAACCTTTGTGCACGGTCCGCAAGAAACTCGCTTCTTCTCGCTTAATGCTTTCTTGGATGGATAGAATCTTATTATCAAATATGGGATGAGCTTCTCCAAGAATCTTTTCAACTTGAGGAACTAATTCATACAGCACAGGATCTTTCAAACCAAGCTGATAACTGTAACGAATAGCTCTTCTTAGAATTCTCCTCAACACATACCCTCGACCTAGATTAGAGGGCAATATTCCATCAGCAATTAAAAGACTTGCACACCTAATATGATCAGCAATCACCTGACATGCAACTAACTGTTGGTCACCATTCAAATCTGTTTTACTCACAAGATTTCTCATCGAATCGACTAAATCTGCCAACAGGTCTGTTTCATAATTACTGGTCTTACCTTGTAGTATTGATGTAATTCGTTCAAGCCCCATGCCTGTATCAATACTAGGTTTAGGTAATGCAATCCTTGTACCGTCAGCTTTGGTTTCATACTGCATGAATACAAGATTATAAAACTCTAAAAATCGATCTCCAGAACCATTTACCACATCTTCGAGACCAGTACCTAATTCCTCACCTAAATCATAATGAATCTCACTACAAGGACCACAGGGGCCTGTTTCACCCATAGCCCAAAAATTATCCTTTTTACCAAAACGTAAGATACGCTCTTGCTTGACACCAACTTTCTTCCATAAATCGAAAGCCTCATCATCTTCAGAATAAACGGATACCCATAATCGATTGACATCTAAATTATAGATTTTGGTACTCAACTCCCATGCCCAAGCAATGGCATCTGACTTAAAATAGTCACCAAAACTGAAATTACCCAGCATCTCAAACATTGTCTGGTGACGTCGAGTGTAGCCCACTTCCTCTAAATCATTATGTTTTCCACCAGCCCTAACACATCTTTGGCTACTTGTTGCACGCGTGTAGCCTCTTTTAACATTACCTGTAAATATATCTTTGAATGGAACCATTCCAGCATTAGTAAAAAGAAGAGTCGGATCATCTAAAGGAATTAAAGAAGCCGATTCAACTCGCTGGTGACCTTTTCCCTCAAAATAACTTAAAAATGTTTCACGAACCTGCTTACTAAGCATAATTTCCTCCATCGATCAAAGTGGGTTGGAGTATACATTGAAGCCTATGCCCCATCAATTCCACGATTAATCAAAGCGACGATTAATGTAAAATGAATTGAAACCTGCTTTATTAGCAGACGATTTTAATTTTGGGTAAATTTTAACAACGAAAGGTCTAATTGAATTCGCTTTTTCTTGTCCATAATGGTCACTAAAAAGTAGGCGCGCTTCAAAATAGTATAAGCTATCACGCATTCTAGCTAGCTCGGAGATTCGCTGTCCATCATAATCATATGGAATCATTTGAAAATTTATCACGTTGTCCAAACTCACACCCTTCCTATTTCCGGACGAGTGTTCTTCTACCATTCTTAAAACCTTCCTTCTGTTGAAGTCATAGGAGTAAGTGATCATGTTTTTTTCAAATTCATCCATGAAACGATCAAACTTAACCTCAACAACTCTTGAGTCCTTTGAAGGTTCAAAACTATTCAATACGCGAAACTGAATAATTTCATCCATAGACTGCATATCTTGCCTAAACCACATTAAAAACCTTCTAATGTTAGATTGCTTGTCTACCCGAGATAACTGCTGTGCCTGTTCTCGAGTCTCCGATTTGAACTTATATACAGTAACTCCCATTAATACTACTACTATACTTAGGACAACGGTAATTTCTATAAAGGTAAAACCTTTCTTGTGCATCAGTTGTTCTCCAAAGTAAATCTATTGAATTGAGGTTTAGGATTGAAATTTTCATCATGTACAATAGCTTGAAAATCTAACTTTTGATCAATGTACGTTGTGGAGCCAAGCTTATCCTTCCAGTAAATAAACACCCGAACTCTAATTCGTTTCCGCAGATTCTCAAAATTTCTATCGCTAGCAGACGGATTTTTATTCGGAAAATATGAGAGATAAGTATAACGGTGAAATATTGTAGCACCATCTTTATACATGGAGGGCTCACTTATATCAGGTTTCTCTGGGTAACTTTCGAAAGGACCTCTAATAAACCTTGCTGCATCGGGACGATCAATTCGATCTTTATTATTTGCTGGGAGACCCAGAAGTAAATTTTCTAGTTGAAAGTAAGGCAAACTTTTCAGTTCTTCCATTTTTGAAATAGCCAATGTGGAAGCTGTTATATCGTTACTAGATCGATATACTGCCCGATTCGAATACATCATCATAAATAACATTGGGACTAGTAAAACGGAAAGAATAGCCGTAGCAGTCAAAACCTCAACTAAGCTCATACCACGATTACTCATTTCTCATTTTCTCCTGAATAGCGTCAATTAATTCACTAACTACCTTTTGAAAACTAGCATTAGTATAGGTATTCTTTATGATTCTCAAATAGGACATCACGGCTCTGTCAATATTTTCACGATCAGCATCCTTAAAATATGTATGTAGTAATCCTTTCAGCATAATTACATAATCCGTAAAATCGAAATTATCATGCATCTTGAGCGCTTCTGAAATATGCAATCTTGCCTGTTCCTCTTTTCCGTCGGATAAAAGATTTAAGCCCAAAATCAATGATTCACCTGCAGGACTTTCCATGAATACGCGTACTCTTTGCTTTCTATATCGCCTTTCATTCCGCTCTATCTCTCGATTACGCAAATATTCTAAAGCCGCAGTATATCGTCTTTCAGCAGATGAATTACCCATCACTAAGCGGGGCGTTAGCGCAAATTTCCTATCTTTTTCTTCTTCGTTATTTATCTGTAATTTTACTGAATCAGGTGGTTCTTGAAGATCAAACTTCTTACGTAAAGAGCGATTTTGATTGATAAAAATATCCATACCTACGATTAAAAAAAATAAAATCGTAACAACAAGGATAATACCTGTTAATTTGACATTCATGGCTGAACTATAATCTGGCTATAGTCCTGTGTCAAATAATGACTTGAAACTATCGTTACAAACTAAAAAAGGGCCTCAAAACAAAGTTTTGAAGCCCAGTTTACTATTGAGTTATTTTTTAACGTTACCGTATCGCTTGTTGAATCGGTCCACACGACCCGCAAGATCAATCATTTTCTGCTTACCAGTATAAAATGGATGACAGGCACTGCAAATATCTAGGCTCACCGTTTCCATGGTAGAAATAGCTTCAAACTCGTTACCACAAGCGCATCGAAATTTTGCCATATATGTCTTAGGATGAATATCTTTTCTCATTTCCTATCTCCTTAGATCTGAAGCCACACTCTCTAACCATTTCAACTGTTGACCTCATCTAACTAAAATTAATTTCACAGAACTTCGGTCCAACAAGGCATCCAATGGTCGTCATGATTTACCCCTGTAGCATCCGCTGAGATAAAAATCATAATATATGTGCGTCAGAAGTCGAGTATTATATAGTTTTTTAATGATACTGCAAGAAATTTCATTCGATGAGCAAAATTAGTTGTTGTATCCTTTACTTCCCTACTCGATAACTTTTCTCTAAACAGCTTAAATCCGACATTTTGTGAACCTTCACCACGTTAGTACTACCCGAAATATGAATAGGAATTCCAGAGGTGATAACAACCTTATCCCCCTCTACGGCCCACTGCCTACTAATTAATTCTTGCTCCGCTGCAATAATTTCGTCGTCGAGAATATCAGCGCCTTTTACCGTTATAGCAACCACTCCCCAGTATAGACTGATGCGATTAGCTACTCTGTCTTCATAGGTAACACCAACAACAGGCTGTTCAGGCCGAAATTTTGATATTCTACGCGGCTGCTTACCTTCAGAAGTGAAACAACAAATTAATTGAGCCGAAATAGCTTTTGAAATTTGGCAAGCAGAGTATGAGATCGCTTCATTTATATTAGCTTCCTCAGGAAACTCAAAGAAAGTCCAATGTCGGATGCTGTAACCCATTTCACGCTCAGTTTCTAATATAATTTTTCTCATCATTTCAACTGCACGGACAGGATATTTGCCTGTGGCAGTTTCGCCGCTTAACATAACGGCATCCGTACCATCCAAAATCGCATTGGCAACATCCGAAGCTTCAGCGCGCGTAGGTTTTGGATTCCTTTCCATGCTATCTAACATCTGAGTTGCCGTGATAACGGGCCTTCCCATTTTATTACATAACTCACAGATACGTTTTTGGACCATCGGAACTTTTTCTGGCGAAAGTTCCACACCTAGATCACCCCTTGCAATCATAATTGCGTCAGATGATCCGATTATTTTTTCAATATCTTGAACTGCAACTGGCTTTTCTATCTTTGAAATAATCTGAATATCATCTCTTTTATTTTTTCTGAGTATATTACGCAATAGTTCTACATCCGCAGCACGTTGAACAAAACTTATAGCCATGAAATCAATATCTAATTCACAACCAAAGGCAACATCCTCCATATCTTTTTCTGTGAGAGGCGGTAGGCCAATTTTAACACCTGGTAGATTCATTCCCTTTTTATTTTTGAGAATACCCCCAGTTACTACCTCTGTAATGACATTCGAGCCCTCAATGGCCGTAACCAAAACTTCCATTTTTCCGTCATCTAGTAGAATTTGATCACCCTCATTAACGTCCTGATACATAGTCTTGTAGGTTGTGTAGACACGCTTATTGTCTCCTTCCTCATCAAGCTGATCAAAAACGAAAGTTTGCCCTGTTTCTAATTCAATTTCTCCATCCTTGAACATACCCGTTCGAATTTTGGGGCCTTGGATATCCATAAGAATCGCAACATGACGCTTAAGCTCCTTGGCGATACGACGAATTTCACTCACTCTTACGCTTACTTTTTCATGAACCGCATGGGACATATTGAGCCTAAAAACATTGACTCCTTTAAGAATCAACTCTCTAAGCATCTCAGGTTCTGAACACGCGGGACCAACAGTTGCGACGATTTTAGTTTTTCTCATAGCGCCACCCACCTTTCTTAAGCCGAATGGATTGTAGGAAAAACGAAAGAAATTTACAAGTCGGTATCACACAAACAGTAATTTATAGCCAATGTCTTTACAGTTATTACT
>JAYZAC010000168.1:0-12602 GCA_036339875.1 bacterium
GTTCTCTTCGACAATATCCATATCAAGTATGTCTCCCTTTTTTACACGCATCAATTGTAAATTCTTGAACCAATCTTCTAATTCTTTTTCATTCAAAGCATTAATGTTTTGGCGCCTTTCCTCATCTTCTATTATTAAAGAAACAAATCCATTGCCTACTGGTATGGGAGCAACTTGAGATGCTAGAGATAGCTTATGCCAATCTTCTTCAAGATCATCCGTATCGTTATTGTCCATTAATAAACCCGCTCTAGCTATGTTTACACCTGCCTTTGCTAAATTAAGAGCTTGCATATGCTGTGCTTGAGATCTAACGATGAATAGGTGATTCTGAGATCTGCGAAAAGAATTACTAGCTAACCCAACCAATAACGTTACAAGTAATAAACTGATTAAAAGCCCAAAGCCTCTCTGACTTGAATATAATCTATTCGAAAATCTCATAATCTCCTGTTATCAACAGCGTTAGGCAAAAGTACAACTACACGATGTTCTATAGATAAGTTTTCAATTTCTTTTTCATCAAGATCTTCAGTACTATTACCATCAGGAATTATTTTAAAGGTCACCCTTACAGCTCTGGGTAATTTTTTGACTTTAACACTATCCCACTTATCCTCCCATTTTTTCCCAAAATACTCGAATTTAACATCCGAAAGATCAACTTTAAGATCCTGAGTTTCGCCACCTTTATCTAAGCGATCATCTGGAATTGGATCCTTTCGACGAGTCAATACTTTTGAACTTTTATCGAAAATATAACCAAGCTCGATAATATCTCCTAATTTAGAATCCTTACCCTCCCTGAGTGGAATGAGCGATGTGAAATGTATCTCTCGATTACGACCTATAAGTCCAAAAACCATCTGTTCTTTAATAAAGCTTTTAAGTAGTTTACCTTTCTTATCTTTTGGTATTGCCAAGGGGATTACTTCGGGTAAGTAAATTCCAGTCAATTCTCTTTCGAATATTTTTGAAATTATAAGCGCCTTGGAAGGTGTCTCAAAAACTCGGTCAACAATTTTCACTCCTTTGATGACTGTGAATATTGCGTTATATAGCAGTGACAGCATTATTGCCATTATCGTAAAAGCAAAGAGTAGTTCTATTAAGGTGAAACCACGGGGTTTATTTAATCTACTTAGAATCGTAAACTTTGTTAAACTCATCGCTGTTCATCCTTGTATATGAATGAATGGGTCTCATAACGATAATCACGATTACCCGACTGCCATGTAATCATGATTTGTATTTTATACAAACGCTCTACATTCAAATCTTTTTTAACTCCCATATCAGTGGCAGAGTTTTTCTCCTCTTGAGGAACTATCATGATATCTTCAAATTTAACCTTCTCAATATCATACTCGTAACGATAATTTTCAAAATCATCAAATTTCCCATCCTCTTTACCCTCGGTTACTCTTTTTGGATCTAATTGAATTTCATTCAATAAATTTCGAGCTAATTGTATTGCACTTACCGTAGTTTTTGCCTGAGTCGACATTCGAGCGGACTGATTTAAATTAGGTAATACCGTTACTACAGCAGCTGAAATAATCAGTAATGAAACGGTTAACTCGAGTAAGGTAAAGCCTCTATTTATTACAAGTTGGCCATGTCTTGCATCGGCACCAATATAGCTACCACAATGAAGCACACAAACCCCCCCATCACAAGTATAATCAATGGCTCAATAATCGATGTCAAACCCAGAATTGTATTTTCTACTTCATTATCATAATCGGAAGCTACCGTTTCTAGCATCATTTCTAAATTACCCGATCGTTGCCCTGTATCTATCATTTTTATGACGATTGGTGGAAACACTCCGCTAGCTTGCAGTGGTTCTGCAATACTATTACCTTCACCTACATTTTCTGCTGCATTCGAGATTGCCTCTTTTAAGACAACATTGCCTACAACCTCTTTAACGATTGACATGGATTTAAGAATATCCACCCCCGAGCGCAATAAAACTGCAAATGTAGAAGCAAATCTTGAAATTGCTATCTTTTGAAATAAGGTACCCAGTAGCGGTAATTTTAATAAGAAACCGTCTATTCGGTAGCGGCCATTCTTAGTTCGGTAATATTGCTTAATAAGCACTGAAAGAATAAATAAGATTACAATCAGTAGCCACCACCAATTAGATAGGAAATTTGAACTTTTTATAAGTATCGCGGTTGCTGTTGGTAATTCCTTACCCTGCTGCAATAGCACCGAGGTGATATTAGGAACCACCTGAGTCATTAATACAATAATTACCCCTACTGAAGCTATTATCATTACGGCAGGGTAGGTCAAAGTAGCTAACATTTTATTTTTGAGCTTGGACTGATCCTCTAGATATAAGGCGAGCTTCGAAAGAATAGAAGGTAACTCTCCAGAGGCTTCTCCAGCCCTCACTAATGATCTAAAAGTTTCATCGAAGATATATGGATATTTATTCAATGCTTCATAAAGGGTTTTACCTTCCTTAACGGCACGATCAACATCTAAAATTGCGCTATGAAATCCAGAATGATTAATTTGCTCACTGATAGCAGCTAAAGCGCCATCAAGAGTAAACCCTGAACGCAAGAGTGTACCTAATTGGCGAGTAAAAAAGACTAGGTCTTTTCCCGGAACTTTTATTGAAGAGATTTCAGAGACTCTAAAAAAGTTAAACTTAATCTTTCCCGTGTCTATACCCATTTTTATAATAAAATGGCCACGATCTTTAGCCTGCTTTCTGGCTAGAGACTCCGAGCTTGCTTGAATTTCTGAACGAATCTTCTTGCCATTACGATCAAGCGCTGTGTAGTGAAAATTAGGCATAACTAAGCTACCCTTAGAACCTCAGCAACTGTCGTAATACCTTCCTTAATACGTCGAATACCGTCATCTCGTAACAAAAGACCGGCTTTTCTTTTTATGAAATAGTTTCTGCGGATCTCAGCCGAACTAGCTCTCTGACCAATAAGATTTTGAACCTCTTCATCAATCTCTAGAAATTCGAAAATACCACGACGGCCTTTATAGCCGATGTGATTGCAGCGCATACAACCTTTACCCCGAACATACTTATCCTCTTCAGATAATCCCAAAGTTTGCAAGCCGATAATATCTGGCGAATATTCGATTTTGCAGTAATTACAGTTTAGACGCACCAAACGTTGAGCGAGTACACCAATTAGGGAAGAACTAATCAGATAGGGCTCTACCCCCATATCAAGTAAACGAGTAATAGAGCCCGCAGTATCATTAGTATGTAAAGTGGATAAAACTAAATGACCTGTCTGAGAACCCTGCACTGCTATTTCGGCGGTTTCTCGATCTCTTATCTCACCAACCATTACAATATCTGGATCCTGTCGCAAAATAGATCTCAGTCCTGCTGCAAAAGTAAAATCAATCTTAGGCTTTACTTGAATCTGAGATATTCCCTCAATTTGAATCTCAACTGGGTCCTCTATTGTAATAATATTCTTTTCTCGAGATTTGATTGTATTTAATACAGAATATAGTGTGGTTGATTTTCCAGAGCCTGTAGGACCAGTAACTAGTAATATGCCATTGGGCCTTGTGTACTGCTTTTGAAAAGCATCGTCAATATCCTTCGGAAAGCCAATATTTGTTACATCCAATAAATCTGCTCGCGTATCTAATAACCTCATTACAATTCGCTCACCATGACTCGTAGGCAAAACCGAAATTCTTAAATCTACAACTTTTTCTCCCAGAGAAATTTTAAGTCGCCCATCTTGCGGCAAACGAGTCTCTGCAATATCTAAACTTGCCATGATTTTTACTCTGGAAGCGATAGCACGTTGAACAACTTTAGGAGGTGATGGCGTATCATACAAAACGCCATCGATTCGATAACGAATCTTAATATCTTTTTCATATGGTTCAATATGAATATCTGAGGCTCCGTCGTTTACAGCATGGTAAATAATCGAGTTAACAAACCTAATTACTGGAGCCTTATTAGCCATATCCAGAAGGTCTTCAGCGCCCTCAAAATCCTCTAAATTAATTGTATAATCAGCCTCTTCTAAGTCTTTAATTACCTGAGAGGTAAGATCTTTCTGAGAACCATAACATTCATTTATTGCTAATTCGATCTCTTCCTGACTTGTCAGTACGGGCTTAATCGTCAAACCAAGTAACTGCCTAAGATCATCTAATAGATGAACTTTAAGAGGGTCATTAATCGCTACAACGAGTTCATCCATTGAGGTATAGCAGGGGCAGAATTGATGCTGTTTTGCAAAATCTATTGGTAATTTACCCATCATTGAAGCGTCGTTATCAAGACGATCTATTTTTTTTACGTATGGAATATCGTACTGTTCTGAGAGACCCTCGAGCAATTGCTCCTCATTGATAATCTGATCCTGAATGAGGATTTCACCTAATCTTCGAGACCCATCTTCGGAGTCCTGCTTATCAAGAGCCATCTGAAGTTGTTGCTCATCTATGTATCCTTTTTGTAAAAGAATTTGACCGATAAGATCTCGACTACCAAATAAGTCCATCATTTTAAACCTCAGTTCCTTGACAAGTTTTTCTCTAGCTTCTCAACTAACTGATTAAATTCCTCATCTTTCTCACGCGCAACTTTCTCTACCTCCAACAAACGTTCAGAATGATAGCTTGTTCGGTTAGAAATACTCTGCTCAAGATTTCCAACTAGCTGATCAAAAGATTCCTGAGGTTTAATCTTTTTCTTTACACTTTTTCTTGCCGGATATAATAAATTCCGATTCCTAGTCGCCTTTAGATGCGCCGTCTGACGTTGATTCCTAACCTTCACCATTAACGAATCAAATTTATCGTCGCCTGTATCGCTAACCTTAGATTTTGAATCATCCACTTTACTCAATTTTTGACGCATATTCTTCAGAGCTACTTTTACATTCTTAATCCCTAAGCCGAGCTCATTTTTATCGGACTTAGAATTGCCTTCCTTATCAGAAACTTCAGACTCGGTAATAGCAGCTAATAGTGGCGGTCTATTTTTTTGATCCGTTACATTGAAATCAGCGGTTTTATGGTGATTCGAGACTACTTTTAAGACATCAGTCTTAGCATTACTGACCGACTTCCTAGACTCTTTATTAATTTTTTTACTTTCTTGATTACTTTTGTTTGAATCTGATCTAGCTATCTTTGTAGAAACCACCTTCGGCTGTGGTCCATTTTTTTCAGTTTTAACTGCCGCGATCTTCTCTAATTTTTTTTGAGATTTTAAGATAGGAGCAATTTCAGGCACTAGGGCAACCTTTTGTTTTGATTTTCTACGCCCAATATCTCGAGTTAACTTTTTAATCTTCTTGCGAATAGAGTTTATAAAACTAGGTCTACTTTTCTTTCGCTCGCTCTTATTCTTAGCAATCTTAATTTCAGAGGTAGCCGATTCTTTCTCTGCGACTGCAGAAGTCTTTTTTCCATTCGATATATCCTGATCTTCACTTTGAGGGATCTCCGCAGATTTCTTGGATTCTAGAGACTTCTTCACGACCTTCGAGACTTCTATTTTTTTCAGTAATTTTTCTGGCTTTTTCAACTTAATTAATTCAACGTTTTTCTTTGCTTTATCCGACTTATCTATTTTTTGTGAAACATTCGAAACCACTGATTTGTTCATATTAGATACGGATTTTTGCGACTTATCTATTTTTGGTGAAACATTCGAAATCACTGATTTGTTTGTATGAGATATGGATTTTTCCGACTTATCTGTTTTTTGTGGAACATTCGAAACCACTGATTTGTTTGTATGAGCTACGGATTTTTGCGACTTATCTGTTTTTTGTAGAACATTCGAAACCACTGATTTGTCTGTATTTAATACAGATTTCTGGGACGTATCTAACTTTTTTGACTCTACCAAATTAGCAATTTTCGAGCCCATTGTAGCTTCTTGTGTATCCACTGATAATTGTAATGAGGTATTTTGAGACTGTTTCAATTTTGCTGAAACAGACGGTTTATTCACCTCTTCAGAATTCAAATCTATCATCTGTATGAATTTAGCTGTTTCCGTCGCACTAATTTTATTTGGATTAGCATCAACTTTACTTTTATCTAATTTCTTTAATTCAGACTTTTCTTGCGTATCGGAAACATCCACATCCTTAATTGAATTTGATCTTTCCATTTCTTTTTTCTGCTCAAGTTTTGGAGATGAAGATCCTTCCGTTTTTTGACTTTCAGTCTTTTTTGAAACCGGTTTTTCTGAAATTTCACTTTCCAATGATTCAGATACTCCATCCACGCTTATTCTATCAACCTTAATAGGTTTAATTAGTTTCTCATCGTCCTCAATCGCAGCGATAATACCTTGACCTTCCTTGTAGGAAAGAGGATTAAATTCAGTCTTATTCATAGATGAGTTCATACTAGTATTAATTCGCTTTGTAATATGTTGTAACTCTTCCTCATCGCTTAGAACATATGGAGTCAAGAATACAAATAAATTAGTTTTTTGATTTCTACGCTCCTTATTGCGAAATAATTTACCAAGTAGAGGAAGCCTTGAAAGTAATGGTATCTTTTCAACGGTATGATCCTTTTGGTCTCTCATCAAACCTCCAATTACCACAGTATCTCCGTCACGAGTATTAACAGTAGTATCAATACTTCTGCGAGTAATAATTGGAACTTGAAATTCAAATAAAGCATCTGAACTTCGCGCTTTAATTTCAAGCTTTACGTCTAAACTTATTGTCTCTTTTTGAGTAATACGCGGTTTGATATTTAAATCAAGCCCAACATCTTCAAATCTGAAGTTACTGATAGTCTGATTACCAGTATTCAAAGCTGTATTTACGCCAGTGGGTAAAGGGACTACTTCACCAACGACAATTTTTGCTTCCTCGTTATCCATTGTCAGTATTTGAGGTGCAGATAAAACATTAGCCTGATTCGAATTCTTAAATGCTCTCAGTAATGCCTTAATTTTCTGGTTGGCTGCTAAATCTGCTAATTCTGCATCATTTTCAACAACACCAAAATTTAGCCCTAAGCCTGGAGTAACTCCCATGTTAGTTACGGCACCAAAAGCGTTATTATCGCCGACATTACCACCAAAAGCTGATAAATTAACACCCAAAGATTTAACATAGCTCATCTGAACTTCAACGATGACTGCTTCGACTAATACCTGCGCTCTGAAAATATCAAGTTTTTTAAGAATCGCTACTACTTCATCAAATTGAGCTTTTGAACCTGTGATTACGAGAGCATTAGTTGATTCATCGGGTACAATACTTACTGGCTTTTTCTGCTTACTTTTTTTCTTATCAAATAACTTAGTTAGTATATCTGCCATATCCTTTGCATCGGAATGTTCAAGATAATAAACCCGTACATCGCCATCCGCAGCGGCGCCCTTCATATCAAGTTTACTCGCCATATCTAGAACTGCTCTGATCATGCGATCTGAAGGCGAAATTACCAAAATTGAATTAAGTCGTTCATCAGGTAACATCTTCAATGAATCTTTAGGAAATAATTCGGTCAACTGTTTAGATAAAGCTTCCGGCTCAGCGTACTGAACTTTGTAAACTTGAACCTGCTTGATATTCCCAAGTTCCTGATCAAGAATTCTTGCCGTCTCTCGAATTTGAGCTATATATTTATTGTGACAAATCACGATAATCTTATTTGTGCGATCATCAGCAATAAAATTGATTTTATCTTGTTCAGCCTCTACCACATTGGGACTACCCTTTAGGACAAGATTTTTAACAAATATTGCCTTTAACTGATTAATCATTTTAGCTGCAGTGGTATTTTCTAAATGAACTACATACATTTCTAGCAGTGAATCTGGTACGTCCATTTTATCTATTAATTCGCTCATTCGTTTTAAGCTGAATGTTGTATCGATTACTTGCAGCATCATCTCCTGAGGATGCGGAATAATCTGACCATTTTTTCCTAAAATAGTTTGTAGGATCGTCTGCATTTTACGGACTCCGATGTATTCCACCTTGAAAAAACGCATTTGCAAATTAGCCGTATTAATTTTATCCACGCCAGCTTTACCAATTTTGACATCAATACCATATTGCTTAGCAAATCTTGTTGGAACAACATATTTAGCCAAGCCGTGCTTCATGATCGTGAAATTATTAAAAATAAGAGCCTCTTCCAGAATTATTACGGCTTCTCTTCGAGTGACAGGCTTATTAGCCATTATGCTAATTTTAGCCTTCGCAGTAGGGTCCTTCAGATAATGTTCACCTGAAAATTTGGCTAAATACTGAATAATTACATCAATATCAACATTTTTAAGATTTAATTGTACCTTGTCACCACGATCAATGATTTGACTCTTGCTATTGTTGGTTTTACTGTGAACTGTGCTTAGCATCAAAACGCTAAGTACCAGAGTAGCAAACCATCCAAAAATTTTTCTGCCGTACATGATCAGTTCCTCATTTCAAAGTGAATTTTCTGATTTTGATTATTGCGAATGATTTCCACATCCACACTTGTTTCGGACTGTAGCTTATTAAATAACTCGTACCCTTTTTGCATGGAGTCCACCACAGTTCCATTGATTGCCCGAATAGTATCGCCCGCCCTCAAGCCTAGTGCTTCAATGAAGGAGCCTTTATTCACGTGTAATATCTTAAATCCTTGTGATCTATTATTGCGGGCAAACACGGGCTGAACTCTAACCTGAGATAACAACCCAGAAAGGTTCTTTACTTGTTTTCGAACCTCCTTCTGAGTAACGTAAATATTGTTGCCTGCCGGTGTTATTTCAAATTTTTGTTTTGATGAATTTGCATTGGAAAAAGCCTTCTCAGAAGACGGTTCAAAATTCGTTCCTGAACTTAAAAGTTTCTCCAAAGCAGAATTATATCCAGCCTCCTGAATCACCTCAGAACGACCTTTATTATCAACAACAACCTTACGTAACTGAATTTCTACAAGTTTTACACCCGGTAAAATTATGTCTCCAACCTGATATACTTCCGTTTCTCGTTTATTCTTAGTTATGAAAGCCACCGAATTTTCTTCATCCAGAATGGTTCCTAGTAACTGTAATTGAAGTTTCGTTTTAACGAGCTTATTGACATTCGATTTTTTTGCCTTTGGAATAACCTTTTTAATAGGCTTCGATTTTTTTGGAGCTACCTTCGGTTTGTCGGGTGGTTTGACCCCAAAAGGGTCCCAATCAATAATGCTGGATTCACTCACGTCGGGCTTCTGACTAGTCTGTACAACCAGTGGATCATCTACCGTCTTTTTATCTTCCATAAAGTAAACATCACGCCAAAAAAGAATAGCGTGAATTAGAAAAAACACGGAAAGTGCCACGGTCAGCACATCCAAAAGAAGGCTCTGTTTATATCGCATGATTGACAAAGTTATCGGGAATCAGACAGTTTTTGTTAACAAATCTTTGGACTCCAGCAAATCAAGCAAGGATTAGATAACCAATAAGATTTTTTGACTGATTATCTTAAAATAAACATTAGATAAACTTTAATAGTTTACAAAAATTTGTACAAAACTATCCATCAAAGAAATTTTACGATTTAGTTGATTCATATAACCTTGAGCTTCCGAGTCACTCAAGCTTGATTTACGCAAGCTTTCCTTGATTGCCAGACCCTCTGAGGTGAGTTTGGAAACTCCCTCTCTTAGATTAACTGTCAACTCCTCAACTCGTTCATTGGACCAAGGTGCTACTGAAAAAATCTGACTCTTTTCTCTTAAAAAGTCTGCTCTTCCTAGACTCATAAATGCATCACAACCTCGTAAGTAACGATTAACTTTAGACTTTAACTGACTATTACTATCTGAGGATTTATCCGAAAAGAATTCAAACAAACCTTCTTCAGTACGACGAATTCCAGACTTTTCCAGTATTTCCATATAAGTCTGCTCTAGCCCACCTTTCTTTAAGTTTTGGCTGATTTCCAATTGTGGTCCATAATCAGTACCGCTTGGCAATACTCTAACAAGAAATCGACGAATATGATCCTGATTTCCAAAAGGACTACTCAACAACTCATAAAGCGATTTTTGAGAAATACCAGTTACTGTTATATGTAGCGGACTGAGCGGGGTAAACATTGCCTCGAGGAAATCGCCATGAACGTATATCTTGTAAGAATTTTCTCCAAGTAAACCCAAAAAAACCTTCATTTCCTCTAGAGCCTTTTCTACTTGCAGTAAATGAGCAATGACATCTTGATCTTCGAAAGGCTTATCAAGATAGTAATTGAGTGGATTCAATGTGTTTAAGTGAATATTCGCCGGCACCAAATTAGGACTTCGCATGTATGTTTCTCTAGACTCCTCATCTGGTAGATAACGATCGAGGAAGGAATCTAGAGCATATCTGAATAATATTGAACGTTCGTTGCTAATCCCATGTCTTAGATTATAGTGCTCCACTTTCTCTTTCAAAGACGCAAAGCCAAATTCGGATTCATCAGCATCAAGTAGAATATCCTTTATTCGAAAATAACTAAAAATTGGATCAACAAGTTTGCCAAGAATTTCTCGATTGATCAAAACTTTTTTCAACTCCTGAACTTGGCTTTCATTACTTGTTACCAATAATAAACCATGTTTCAGATCTTGACCTTGACATACTTTCAAAAAATGGAAGGCATCTGGATTAATCAAATCACCCTTGTGACTCGAAAAATTAAATGGTAAATAAGATTGTTCTAAGGAAAGGTTTTTCCTAAAAAAAGAACTATTTGATAACGACGTATTTTCTAATACTTGAGATTTCAAGGATACCTTACCTGGTGATACTACATTACCAAGCTCCATATTTTCATTTCTTGAAAATGCTGAGTTTGAATATAAAAAATCTGAAAATCCGATACTTTCAAGCACTCTTATCAAACTATCTATTGAATCACCATCTACGTCATCCACAAAAAGAATACGTTCGACACCAACTTCGGTCCTCACTGGCAGCAGAGCAGAGAAATATGGAGAATTAATATCAGGTGTATTGTTCAACAATAATTTACTTAATACCTTTTTCTTAATAACTAAATTTTTACTAACTGTAAGCTCGTTACCTACTAATAGAAGCTGACTTAAGCGGTGCTTTTTATTCTGCTTCAAAACTAGCACTAACTGTTTTTGAAACTTTTGGAAAAGGATCATATTCTGATGATCTAAAAACTGACCCGCCCAAACCTCTAATGGCTTAAAAATTTCAATATCCCACTCAGTTAGACCTAAAAAATCTTCTTCGATTAAATCTCTTTTCAAGGGTAGCAAAAACTTGTCACCGTACAATCCCTTCAAAAGATCAATAGTCTGAACGGCGAACTTGCGATTTATAGCTTCTTGAAGCAGAAATTTTCCCGCACCTAAAAGAGCACTTTTTACACCCACAGGTAAATTGATAAAGCTCTCCTTAAATAGAGCAGATCGATAAGCTTCCTCATCCACCAAATGAAAATTATAAGTCAGAATGTCAGCCGCTGAATAAGCTTTACCTGCATTTCTAAAGTGAACAAATGCAAGCTGAGCATTAAAAACCTGTAACTTCGACCGTAAACCTGTAACAACAATAAGGCCCGGCTTGATACCTTCTGCCGGTCTTAAAACAAACTCAACACCAGAGTTATGGATAGGAAAAATATGAAAGGCCTTATTACTTTTGTTTTTTGCTAGGAAAAATAAAGTTTCTGCGGTTGATCCATAATGAATTTGCAACTTGTATTTTTTTTCTAAACAGAACTCAATTAAACCTCTGGGAGAGTTTTTACGTACCCAATTTGATGCAAAGTTGGACAGTTTTTCATTACCAACCGATACGGGAACCCTTTTAGGTAATTCTCGCATTAATGCATACTCTAGAGCCGATCGCTTTATATCCATCTGGTTTAAGTCCATGAATCTAGCATCGAAAAAATTATCTGCTTGAACAATTTCCTTTAATTTTTCCAGTTCGTTATCTACGGCTACAACCGATGAACTAAATAGAGCAATAATTATTATGGTTCGATGAAACAACCTTGAAACTGATAGATAAGAAAATAAAAACATTTAAACCTTCCTTCGGAAGTGCATTATAACGGATGAGAAGACAAGGACAAACCTTCAAATATGCTAAAATCAGAAACCAGTAACAGCCAAGTGCGAATCAAGCAAAATATGCTGGAACTAGATCACCGAATTTTGGTTATCGACGACGAAGAATTATTTAGGGAGCTGGTAGAAAATACTTTAGCTTCCTTCGGATATCCAATCGACTGTGTAGAAGATTACCACTCAGCAATTGAAAAATTACAAAATCACGAGTATTCCCTAGTTGTTTTAGACTATATGTTTTTATCAAATAAGACGGGCTTTGATGTAATTAAGGATTTTGCAGCTCAACTCGAAAACACACAGATTATTATAGTTACCGGCAATCCTAGCATGGAGTTGGCAATCGAAGCACTTGAACATGGTGTTTACGACTTTTTAACTAAACCAGCTGATCTAAATAGATTAAAGCTCGCCTGTCGCCGCGCATTAGACTACTGTGGGATGCAACGTCAGCAGAAACAAATGACCATAGATCTTATAGAGAAAAATCAAGAACTTAAAATTGCCAATAGCCAATTATTGAG
>JAYZAC010000169.1:0-13174 GCA_036339875.1 bacterium
AAATTGACTACAATCCAAAGGATCATAATTATCCCGCCTATGGGAACGGGTATTGCCTTCTTTTTCTTCTCAGAGAGTAGGTTAATTTGTATCATATTCAAGCATCCTCATTAGTTGCACAACCTCGAAGAGCTAGTCCAATGGCAACCGTATATTCCTGTAAATTTTCCTCAAAGAGCTCAGGATTATCCATATCTTTCAATAAGCCATACGATGGATCTGCTATCTCCACATCCACAGAAAGCTCATTACTCAAAAGTACATCTATATCCTTTAATTTTGCAGTACCACCAGTTAGAAATACTCTATGAATTACAGGTTCTCGGTGTTGTGCTTTATAGTAATCAAATGATCTACGAATTTCCCCAGCTATTTCCTCAACTGTCGTGTGGACCACGTCGCTAAACTCTTGGTCTTCGTTCCCCTCTACAGCTTCCTTGGATTTCTCGATTTTGATATCCTCAGCTTCTTCAACAGTTACCTTGTAAACACTTCGAATTACATCTGTTATGTTATTTCCAGAAATAGGCACATTTCTTGAAAATCTTAAAATACCATCCTTTAAAACATTTATTATGGTAGAACGAGCACCAATACTTACGATTGCAACTACTTCGTCATCGGATGATGACTCTGCTCCAATATCTGCGGAGTCTTGTATTTGCTCCATATCGTCCAGTGAATTATCATCTCCAATTTGCTCTCCTTGAGGAGACTTTTGTAAGAAATTATTTAGGGCATTAATTATAGCCAGCGAGTCGATATCCAAACAGTCCAGCTGACTAACACCTACGGACTTGAAAATATCAACTATATTCTCGACATACTCTTTTTGAGCAACTGCCAACAAGCAAAGAATTCTGGTCATACCCTCTTGCTCAACTTTTGCTAACTTTGCAAAATGGATATTTACCGTATCCAAAGGATAAGGTACATACTGTTCAGCTTCTCCATCAATTGCATGAGCTAATTCCTCATCACCCATATCTGGTAAGGGAAGAAATCTTAAAATAGTATTTGAACTTGTAATGGCAGTAAATACCTGGTCATATTTCAAGCCATACTCTTTCTTGAGGTTTTTAATCATTTGAATAACAGCACTTGGATCCTGCAAAACTCCGTCTTGAAAGACCCCCGCACTATATTTTTCGTGTCCATGATTTATTATTTGTGGACCTTGCTTAGTCTTCTTCATTTGAACAAATTTGAGTGCAGAAGATCCAATATCAATCCCTAGAGAATATTTAGGAGGTCCAAGACGAAACATACGGTTTCCTTTCTAAATCTGCTTATGCCTAACGGGGCTATCGTCAACCTTTTGCCATAGCTTAACAAAATTGCGGCTACAGGAGCGTTTTTGTACGTTAAATTTCAGTTTTATAATTAAATTAAGACCAACTAACCATTGACTATGTTCCATTTGTTTCAATAAAGTTACTAATATATTTTATTGAGATTCACTCCGGTGAAGTAATATTTTAAGATATCAGGGTACTTTAGTTTCTGTTTAGCTAAACCCTTAGCACCCCACTGACAAAGTCCTACTCCATGACCAAATCCTGTACCTCTCAATTTGAGCTTACTGAAACGACGATTGTAATTCATTAATATTTGCATCACTGCAATTTCTTCTTCACTATTACTCTTGGAAGAATCATTTTTCAAAATATCTATTGATTTAAATATTGTTGAACGTACTTTTGAAGCGGAAATCATCTGACGAAAAGCGGTACCAGATATTTTAAGCTTGCCATCTTGATGAGATATATGGACGAGTTTTACTCTTCCATTTTTATCATGTTCAAAATTCACTTTTTTGATTTTCCTTATTTTTTTACCTTTTTGATTTAAGTAACCGCTCAGTCCGGCAAAACTTAGCTCGTAATCCCATACGTAATTTTTGTAGCCACTACACCATTTACACTCTTTAGATTTAAGATATGGCACTCCTTTACCATGCCAATCTTTACTAGCCAATGTAGAACCGCCACAGGCAGAGTGATAAAAGCCAGAAATTGGCTCATTCTCGTAAATTAAAATTTTTCCATGGGTATCTTTAACTACCTTGCGAGCAATTGGATGTTCGTCTTCAATTCCGTTGTATACCTGTGAACGAACATCGTCAGTCAAACCAAACCCTTCTTTACGGAACTTATCCTTATTTCGAATCGCGTATGTTCTTGCAACCACAGCCTGAGCTTTCAAGGCTTCAATCGGAGAATTTATAAGCATCTCTGATTTGATTACTCCATATAAATATGATTCGATATCAATCAAATTTACCACTGTCAACTTTCCAAATCTATCCTCAAAAAGCTTAAGTTTGCCTCGATAACCCTTTCCGTTAATATAGACTAAACCCTTCTTAAAAGGCTCTATTGTTACAGCCTGAAGATTATTGAAATGAAGGAATCCAAAACCCCTTTCGGTAACCTTAAAATTCAATGACTTTCCATTCCAGCGTGTAAACAACTTTTTTCGCTCTGGGAAATTAAAAATTTGGAATCCATGTTGCGAGCTTAAATAGACGGAACTCTTTTTCTCGAGTACCGCTACATCTAATATCGGGACTTCACTGGCGTAATTAAGCCATGCGAAAACACAAAACAAAGTTAAGTAAGCAGCACGCATGGTCTCATCTCAATACAGCTTGAATATCTTGATAAGTCACAATTACAATTAAAGATAGAACGCAGAGAACCCCAAAAATATTTATATAACCCTCCATGACGTCGTCAAAGGCTTCTTTAGCGCGACCAAAGACTTTTCTGGAGAACCAATTTACAATTTCTTTAGTCACTATAACAAAAATCCTACCGCCATCCAGACCTGGTATAGGAATCAAATTAAAAACCCCTATCGAGAGACATATTTGAGCCGCTAGCTCAAAGAAACTATGCCACCCCTTATCAACTGTTTGTGAGACTGCGTTGGCTATCGCAACGGGCCCACCAATACCTTCAGGTGCTTTGAACTTTGTAGCAATATTAACAACAATTTCGCTAATCTGTACAAACAAAATTTTAGTCATTTGAATTGTAAATATTGTCGCCTTCTCCAATGATTCCGCAAAGGGGTATGTCATCAAACGATCATCTAGAAAGTAAGGGGTAATATGAACGCCTATTTTCCCTGTCTTGTCAGGTTTTACTGTAATATCTATAGTTTCAACTGTAGTCGATACGTCCACTTTTAACGTTTTCGAGCCTAATGTTTTTAAGTAATTTTTTGCAGTTGCTTGATTATCAAAAACCACAGGAAATTTGCGTTGTGACGTATGAAACCTTATAAAGTTGCCCTCTTTGTAATCTTTATCTAGATGAGTTTTCAATGCTGCGAAATCATCAAAGCTTCTGTATCCTGATCTCCTAGCCACTTGAATAGCTAAAGGTTTACCTGTACTCTCACGAATAATCCGCTGTCCATCTTCTGTCCGCTGGATTTTTTGACCATTTATAGAAAGAAAAACATCATCTGCCTCAATTCCTGCAACTTGAGCAGGGCTATTTGGCATTAATTTGATGACATGAATCGTAGAAGAGTTAACCCCAAATTGAAATAGCAATAGTGTAATAATTCCAACGGTTCCAATTACATTCATAAAAGGTCCAGCCAGTAATATAGCTATTTTTTGCCAGATTTTTTTTCTCTGAAAAGAGCGTTCCCCAGGGTCCGGCTTTCCGTCACCTACATCGATCCCATCTTCGTGTGCGAGCAGCACGAATCCGCCAATAGGAAAAATCCTTATTGAATATTCAGTTTCACCAATTGTTTTAGACCATAATTTCTGTGTTCCCATTCCGATGGCAAAGGCATCTACCCTTACATTACACCATTTAGCCACCAGAAAATGACCCAATTCATGTATAAATGCTACGAAACCAATTACAAGTAAAAAGTAAAATAATTTCAGAAGGTAGCCTATCAAAACTTCCATAATAAACCCTTAAATTGTATTACTTAGAACAATCGGGACAAGGTCGGAAAACTATGAGTGATAATCAAAAGTAAAACGAGCGCAATTGCACCAAAGTACAATAGTTTCAGATAGTTCTCAACATCTTCATTAATTAGATTTGTATCTAAATTAAAAAGATATTTACACAAGTCGTTAATCATTATGCGTCCCACGTAAACAGTTACCTTATAGCCATCAGACTTGGGAAAAGGCAACAAATTTATAATTGCAGCTAAAAGGCAAATCATTGATAAATATCTTAAAGACAGATTTATATCAAAACGAGAAATATCCAGGGCAAATTGCAATAACTCAGTCATTATGGGGGTTTCCAAGTAAAAGCTACCCTGAGCGATCAATTTATTAATGAAACTACCTAGTTCATATACTAGAGCAACAACTATAAAATTTACATGACTAACGGCTAAACTTATAGATTCAATATATCCAAGAGAAGTTACTGATTCCGTAATTGAATATGGCTTGATACCTATGCCTATAGTACCTGATGAATCTGGTTTAACAGTAATGTCCAAAAATTTACTCCTCGTAGATATTTCAACACTGATATCATTTAAATTAATTTTTTCGATGTACCTCAAAGCGGGTTCTTTGGCATAGAACCATCGAGGTTTTTTGCCTGCTTCATTAATACGAATGTAATCCCGGGGCTGATATTTGTCTCTCAAATAATCTAAAAGTCTTTTATAATCATTAAATTGAAGGTAATCCGTTTTGCGTTCAATATTTAATAAAATATTTAAATTAGGATGATCAGATATTAACTGACGCCCCTGATCAAATTTAGTAATTTGCACCCCATTCACACTTCGAACAATGTCCCCCCGCTGCATTGAAGTCTTAGTCGCAGGTGAATTCGGTATGATATTTACAACCTGCATTGTGTAATTACTATCACCATAAAAAATAAATGACAGTGCCATAATCATAATTGCACTTACGAGGTTTCCTAATGGACCAGCGAAAAGCAAACAAACTTGCTTAACTGAAAATCCAATATTTAGAACCGTATTCTCGCTTTGTATCGATTCATCATCGAATAATATATGTCCGCCTATTGGAAATTTACCCAAAATGAACTTAGTACCACCATGAGACACTTTACTAAGGAATTCGTTACCTATTCCTAATTTTATTTTATGTATCTTAAAGCCAATGGTCCAACCGACAATTAACCTACCCAAAAGATAACTTATGACAACAACTTCAATAATAAAAAAAAAACAGATTAATAGCTGAAGGCCAGATGAGTAGCTTTCTAGAAGATACATAAGAATACTACTGCAAACATATGTATAGCGATAAAATTACCGATCCAATTATCACCGAATCAAATCTATCCAGTACTCCCCCATGACCGGGTATCAAGCTACCAGAGTCTTTTACACCGAAGCTCCTCTTAAAAAACGATTCCAAAAGGTCACCCAATTGGCCGGAGATGGACACTGCCAAAAATAGTAACCAATAACAATCTAACAAGACAGGTGGTATCAATTGAGGAAAGTTAAATTTTATTATAGCCCACAAGGTACCCGCACCAAGGATACCGATCAAAGCACCCTCCCATGTTTTTTTCGGACTTAAGTATGGACTAAATGATGTGCGACCAAAAAGTCTCCCTCCGATGTACGCGAAGGTATCTTGAAACCAGTTGATGGAAAAGAGAAAAATTAAAATGTAAGTAGGCCAATCCTGTAAAGTCAGTATAAATAAACTTCCATAACCAACAGTAATGTAGGTAATCAGCGTGAATCCTATCGCTTTATCAGCAAACTCTTTTCTACCTTGTCCGGGTCTGTAGAATTGCATCTGAATTATTATTGAAGCTAGAGGCACTAAGACAATAGCACCTAAAAAATATGAGACGTCCTTGAATAATATTCCGACAAAACAAGAAGTTAGAAAAAGAACACTTGAGACAGTGTAACTCAAGTCTGAGCCTGAAGATTTATCCATATTGTAAGCTTCGTAAAAAGCTCCTAAAGTTAATATCCACCAGACAAACCCAAATAATTGCATGCTGTAAAACATACTTACCAATAATATAGCGACTAGAAAAAAGCCTGAAAGACTACGAATTAACACTATCAATGCCTCCGAACCGGCGATCGCGCTGCTGAAAGTTAAGAATAGCCTTGAATAAATCTAACTTTCGAAAATCTGGCCAATGCACGTTTGTAAAATGAAATTCGCTATATGCAAGTTCCCAAAGAAGAAAATTCGAAATACGAGATTCACCGCTGGTTCGAATTAATAATTCAGGATCAGGACAAAAATTTGTAAATAAAGAATTTGAAATCATCTCTTCCGTAATATCAGTCGACTTCAATTCACCCGATACAACTCTGTCAGCAAGACTCTTTGCCACTCTCGTTATATCTGCTCTGCCGCTATAGTTTAATGCTAGTGTCATACAGATCTTTGTGTTATTCGATGTCCTCTCCTCAGCTTGACGGAATTCCTCTTTAATTTTAGGACCCATTCGACTTAGGTCACCGATTACCCTTAAACTGACGCCATCTCTTTCCAATCGATCAATATACTTAATCAAAGAACTACTAAAAAGACTCATAAGAGCATTCACTTCAGATTCACTTCGTCTCCAGTTTTCCGTTGAAAATGCATAAAATGTAACATATTCAGTGGGTATCTTACCGCATGCTTCGACCACATCGTAAACCGATTGGACACCAGCCTTGTGACCACTGGTACGAAGCTTGCCTCTTTGCTTGGCCCAGCGACCATTACCATCCATTATGATCGCCACATGACGGGGACATTTTGTCCAATCTATTTGATCAAAAATAGAAGTTTCTTGAGGACTTAATTGAAAATCTGAACGTATAGACTCACTCAAATGATTTGATTCTTTGGTAAATAGAGATGAATTCAAATAATTTCCTAAATCAAACCAACACTAAACTTCCATAATGTCTTTTTCTTTAGATTGCAAAATATCTTCAATCTTACCTATGTAGGCATCGGTTTTATCTTGAATGGTTTTCTGAAACTTTTTAGACTCATCCTCGGTTAGCTCTTTTTCCTTTTCCATTTTTTTTAAGGCGGTATTAGCATCTCGGCGAGCATTACGTATAGAAACTCTTCCGTCTTCCGCTCTACCTTTGGCCACTTTGACCAAATCCTTACGACGGTCCTCGGTCATTTCTGGCATAGACAAACGAATTACGTTTCCATCATTAGCTGGCATAATGCCTAGGTCACTAGCCATTATTGCTTTCTCAATTGGAGCCAACATTGATTTGTCCCATGGTTGTATCATTAAGATACGAGGTTCGGGAACCGACAGAGATGCAACCGCCTTAATTGGACTCATAGCGCCGTAACTATCAACACGGATCTTATCCACTAACATTGGATTAGCTCTTCCAGTTCTCAATGTTTGTAATGATTCAATTAAAGCCTCTACGGCTGAATCCATTTTATCTTCTGCCTCAAGTACTACTTCTTCAACGTCCATATCTAAACCTCCTGATGAATTAGGGTTCCGACTGATTCACCTTGACAGATCTTCAAAATGTTATCATCTTCGAATATATTAACCACTCGTATCGGAATCTGACTATCCATACACATAGCAATAGCGGCTAAATCCATAATCTTCAATTCATCCTTTAGAACCTGCTGAAAAGTTAATCGGTCGTAGAATACAGCATTACTATATTTCATAGGATCGCAATCGTAAACTCCGTTGACTTTTGTCGCTTTAATAAGCAAATCTGCGTCAATTTCACTAGCTCTTAACGCTGCCGCAGGGTCCGTTGTAAAAAATGGATGTCCAGCACCACCTGCAAACAAAACGACCTGACCATTTGACATGTACTCTAAAGCATTCTCGACATTATGAAGCTGTACATACACTTGTAGCCGAAAAGGTGTCATAACCTGCGCTTTGACGCCCGAATCAGCAAATATATTTTGAACAGCTACAGCGTTAATTATTGTCGCCAACATCCCCATGAAGTCTCCTGGCACGCGCTTAATACCTGTTGCCGCACCTTGTACTCCTCGGAAGATATTCCCGCCTCCTACAACCATACCAACTTGAATACCTAATTCAAGCACAGATCTAACTTGATGAGCAACCGAGCGGATTATATCAGCTTGAATACCTGTACCCTCGGAGCCACCTAAAGCCTCTCCACTTATTTTTAACAACACTCGACGCATTAACTGGCCTTCTGGACAAAAAAAAACGGGCCCGAAGGCCCGACGTAATATTACTTAACCTTGAACTGCCGCAGCAACTTCGGCAGCGAAGTCTTCCTGCTTCTTCTCGATGCCTTCACCGAGAACAAAACGGCTGAAGCTAGGAATACTTATTTCAGCACCAAGCTCCTTACCAACATTCTGAAGCAATTGCTTGATCTTCAACTTAGTTTCTTTGACGAATGGCTGCTCAAGTAAACATACCTCTTGATAGTATTTATTAATCTTACCTTGTGAAATCTTTTCCAGCATTGCCTCAGGCTTGCCTTCTTTGCGCAACTGTTCTTTATAGATATCAATCTCTTTATCAGTTTCGCTTGTCGGAACTTCGTCACGCTTTAGGTAAGTTGGCGCAGCAGCTGCAATATGCATCGCTAAATCAGCAAATAATTCCTTGAATTTATCATTAGAAACGATTGACTCATCGGAGACTTCCAGCGCCAACAACACACCTATTGAGCCTCCACCATGAATGTAGGAATGAACCACTCCTTTATCAACTCCATAGCGCACAAATCTTCTAGGTGTAATCTTTTCACCTATCTTTGCAATTGATGCCTGAACGAGATTATCAACTGTTCCTGTACCAAAACTAAGACCGAGAAATTCTTTCAAATCTGAAGGGTTTTGATCTCTTACTAATTCGGTTAAAGATTTAGCTAGATTCGTAAAATCTTCAGTTTTTCCGACAAAGTCCGTTTCACAATTAAGCTCAAGTAGCGCACCTGTCTTTGCATCAGAGCTTACTTCGGCTACCACAGCACCCTCTGCCGCAATTCGACCAGCTTTCTTACCAGCAGATGCCAGACCCTGCTTACGAAGATACTCCACTGCCTTATCTTGATCGCCTCCAACTTCGGTCAGAGCTTTCTTACAATCCATCATCCCAGCACCCGTTTTCTCACGCAATGCTTTTACATCTGCAGCCGTTATACTCATGATTTGCTCCTTTAAACAGTGCCGAACTGACTAGTTAATATTCACTTCTTCTTTTTCTTGGGTAGCTCGGTTAGCTTCCGTACCTTCGATGATCGCATCAGTAAGATAATTCACGATAACCTTAATAGAGCGTATAGCATCATCATTACCCGGAATCACATAGTCTATTTTTTCTGGGTTACAATTAGAATCTGTGATAGCCACAATAGGTATACCTAGCTTGTGACATTCATCAACTGCAATTCGCTCTTTACTAGGATCTACCATAAATACCATATCTGGTACATCCTCCATATCACGAATACCATTCAGGTTACGACCTAAGTTAGCCAGCTCGCGCATACGCTTAGCACGCTCTTTCTTTCCAAGAAGATCCATGTCACCATTTTCTACCATTCGCTCTAATTTTTTGAGATGACTGATTCGTTGACGAATAGTTTTGAAATTTGTCAGAAATCCACCTAGCCAACGAAAGTTTACGTAGTTTACGCCGGCTCGCTCAGCACCTTCTTTGACAATTTCCTGTGCTTGTCTCTTAGTAGAAACGAAAAGGATATTACCACCTTTACTTGCAACTTTCTTGATTGCTTGGCATGCTTCGCCAAGTAACCTAACAGTTTTTTGAAGATCCAACACGTGAATTCCGTGCCGAGAGGTATAAATGTAGGGAGCCATTCGAGGGTCCCATTTACGTGTTTGATGACCGAAATGCACTCCGGCCTCTAATAAATTCTTTATAGAAATTTTAGCCAACATATTTTCTCCTTTTGGTTAGACTTTCTGGGGCATAACTTGCGAATCGAACCTATCGATCACCGAGCGAGTTACAAATATTCCCAAAAATGGCTTAATATAAGGGGTCGCAATATAAAAAAAATGCTCATTAAAGTCAAATTCTGAATCATTAAAAAATAAAATTTCTCCGATTAAAAAGGCATGAATCGTAACCGAGTCAGGATTATACTCTCCTCATTAGCAGGTATCTTCATGTTCAATTTATTCACGGGATGCGGAATAGAGAATCTTGAAAATCGTCAACCTGCCAGTTCCAACTTGAACAGTGCCTTAGTTTTCGGTTCATTATTTAATGCTGATGAAGGTCAATATGTAGCCCAAGCAAAAATACAGATTTTGCCTGGTTTCATTGAAGTTGACTCCGATCAAGATGGAAATTTTATATTTGAAGATGTTGCTAGAGGTGAATTTCAAATTTTAGCCCGCAAGGGTATTTATACAGCCTCAACATACGTCAGTACCATTTCCACTGATTTTGTGAGTGTCGACATGACTTTTGGAACGACAGATTTAAATCATAATGATTTAAGCTTTGCAGAAAATAATTTTTTTCTAACTAAAAAAATTCAAGATAAGGCGTCTCCCGAATTTTATGCACTGCTAATAGATAATATTAATAGAAGTTTTATCGAATATGGAAAAATAGACTGGCATCCATTAAATCCGGATGAATTAATTTTTTCTGCAAAAGAACAAGATGGTAAATTTAGTATATACCAATTAAACCTAAAGACTAATCAGTTACTTAGTTTAATTGAAAACTCTCTACTAGACAGTACCAATCCAAGCTATTCTCCAGACGGTACTAAGTTTAGTTACTTACAAAATGATCAAATTTTTATCTCAGATACCAATCAAACCTCGAATCTAAATATTACTCGTCAACTAGTTAGGGACGGACGATTGATTCTAAGAAACTTATCGTCAAATAAAATAGTGTTAAAAATGCAGGAACGTAATGAACAAATTAACCTTCCACAAGGTGAAGATCCACCAGAAATATTACCAGGTATACCAGTTCTTCCCATGGGATTTAATCCTGTAACCTTGACGGGCAATAATGTTGTAGCAGTTGCTCAGTTTAGAAATTTACTTAATCGTTACTTTAACACTAGTTGTTTTGATAATTTAGGTGGTATTCAAGCATGCTTGAATACTATCGATCAATTTTGTGATGGATCAAATAATCCTCAAGTAGACTATAGTGATTGTGCAACTATATTTGATCAACAGGGAGTTGCTGGAACGAATTATGGAGATCCAAATAACTTCAGTCAAATAAGTTTCTTGGATGCTTTGAATTTTCCAGCTGAATGTCCAGTAGAAATGAAGGATCCCGTATGGTCAAGGTCTGGAAATCAAATTGCATTTTTGGCTCGTCCTACGGGTTGTTCAGCGCAAAGACCTAATGTTTGCGGACGCAGTTGTGATGATGAAGGATGGGATATTTTCTTGTCTCCAGCAGCCGTAAATAGAGAAACAGTTGAATTTCGTAATCGCTTTACAACTAATGAAATTGAGCGAATGGATAAGTTTCAGGTAATTCAAATAACTAACGACCAATACATGGAACTTGATCTAAGCTGGGATCCATCTTCCAACGCCATTTTATATGATAAGGTAAGAACTGATATCAATGGTAATAACTTGTATTACCTTCAAAGCTCTAACCCAACAAGTCTTGGCTTTCAAACAAGAGTTCTTCTTAAAGAAAGCCCCGTAAGACATTACGCCCAAATAAGCCAAGACGGATCCAAAATTGCGTTTGTAAGCAAACTCTACAACCAATTGAATCCAAAAAGATTTTCTCAAATCTACATTGCTCCGTGGAGTGGAGTAGTTGGTCACGAAAATCCCGTAACTTTCTACAATGAAGAAGTTGAATTACGATATCCAAATTTTTACAAGGTCACTGAAAGAGCTTTTACTAAATAATGAAAATTTAGACCTACGAAGTTCACTTGGTTTCCATCTTATTCAAATTTTATAGAAATCGGAGTAGGTATGAACTCTGCTCAATATTCATTCTTACTAGAAATTTTCTGATTAATAAGATCGATATCTGTACGATTTTCTCTCTATTAACAAAATCTAAAATCGCTTATTATAACTCAATTTTAACTCGTTAAAGGCGCCATGACTAAGCTCATCATTCAATTTTTGTTCTTCCCAATTAAAGTCTACTTTGAAACTTCTTTGCCAATCTCTAGAGAAGGGATAGTCAAAACACACCTTAAACGATTGTCCCTCGTGATCCTGAAATTCTATCTCTGAATCATTTTTCCAATAATTGTAGCGAGAGAATACCTGCCCACGCTTAAATATTTGAGATGTAAGCTGAAGCGCGCCTTGTATTCTGTTATCAATACGCCCATTTAATAACTGTTGTCTATGACTAGAAAGTTCAACCACAGGCGAAATAGCACGTCCATTGAGAAAGAAATGCCCCTGAGTCGCAAATCTTATCTGACTTTCCTTGTCAGGGATCAAACTTATATTTTTATCGAAGGATTCACGATAATTAAAACTCATATCAAATTTTAGGCGATGAAAAGTTTTGCTCATTTGAAGCCAATGATTGTTACTCTCCAAGAGAACGGTTAAGTCATCTGACTCCTCACGACTCTCGTCATAACCATAATCAGCATGAAAATTATTCAAACCCATAAAATTATTCAAATGTATCTGTATTCCAGGTCGCAAGGTTTCTAGAGATGCAACATTTAACTCTCTTTGATTTTCAATGAAATGACTAAATAATTTCCAAGATCCCCATGATTCATGTCTCCTGATAAAAGCATCCATCTCTAACGTTGACGGTATAGAATCCCCTAAAAGACTGAAGTAATTTCTCTCAAAGCGCTTAAGATCAAATTCTGCATTTAATTCATCCTGTATGTAATCAATACCTAGAATGTAGGAGGTTGCCCCTTTATCTATTGATAGTTCATTACTATAACTACGGTTTAGATCCAAAGTTAAAGAAAGCTGTCTGGAAAGTTTAGCAGCATGATTTATTCCAATGACTTGAGAGTCGCGAGATCCAAGTTGACGATTTTCTTTAGCACTTATATAGTATGCACCAATGTTTTTACCACTCTGAAAACTTTTATTCCATCCGAATCCGTAGCTTCGAATCCACTCTTCATGTTGACTACTATTGCTCTGAAAATTAACCGGCGTAAATCCACCGAAAATACTTATTTCATTGAGTGAATTACCGTTTAGCTTTCG
>JAYZAC010000170.1:0-15722 GCA_036339875.1 bacterium
TTTCTGGCTCTAAAGGAAGAAGATCTTCTGAAAGTCGAGGCTGCTTTTGAAAAAATTACTGAAAAAGCCACTTATCCAGACCCACCCGGTAGAAAGCATCTTAAAGGTCTTAGTCCTGAGCAATTGGAAGAACATTATGAAGTCAATGCTAAATACTTTACTGATATGGGCGATTATAAGGCATTTGAGTATGAGCCGTTAAATAAGGTAATGACATGTCGAGCCGGTATATCAAATACGCGGATGGAACACGATCCATTTGAGCGTTGCGCCAATGTTTTTTACTTTCCTCAGGATTCATGCAAGTCATGCAAGTACATTGATGAATGTGAAATAGATAAAAAAGATTTTAGTATCAAAACTCGATTTTTTGCCGTTTTAGGTTTTGGGTCTTTCATCAGAAGAGCACGTCTTTCAGTGAAGGAGCGTCTAGATAATGAGTTAAACAAGGAACAATCTTCCGCCAGCGTTCAATTACCTGCGACACCGTTGGTGGACACGATGCCTTGTACAATAGGATGGACGTATTCGAGAGTGACTACTGATGGTAATATAATCCCTTGTTGTAAAGGTTATGAAAAACCATTAGGAAATTTATATCAGAATCATTTCAAGCATATTTGGAATGATCATCCTTATCGAGAGTTTCGAGATAAGGCTAAAAATCTAAAGAAGTCCGATATCTACTTTCAAGAAATAGGATGTCACAAAGCTTGCGATAACATTGGTCAAAATCTTGAAGTTGTTAAGCGACTGAACAATCTTAAGCCCAGAGAAAAACAGTGGCTAGAAGATTCGGCTAAACAGATTCGGCCTTAAAATTTACACCATATAGCTACCCTATTAAATTGATTTTAAAAATCAAAATAAGCTCTGAAAGAAAAAAAAGTAGCTAACATAATTGACATTTGTTTTCCAAAAAAGCTACGTTATGTATAGCAGTCTAGTAGGACCGTTGATTAAAACATAATCCGATTACTATCGGATGCGATCTGAATCTCTGTTTGCTATCAGGGTTTGTGGGTCGGTATATTAAAGTGTCATAATTTGCTCGGGCGAGATAGAAATTATGGCACTTTTTGCGTTAAGTTGAGATTATCAGAGAATGTTGTAATTATGGAACTTGCATTAGTCTGACAGGTGTATGAAAGAACGAAGCAACATAGTTATAGATCAAAGTTGGTATGAAAAACCAGATGGTATTGCAGAGCGTTTTTCTTGCGGCGGTGTGGTCTGCAGGGTTAATGAATCTGAAGAAATATTGATTCTTTTAACTTTTGAAAAAGATGATCGCTGTTTCGTGTTACCAAAGGGTGGTAAGGAAATTGGTGAACTGGATTTAGATACTGCCATAAGAGAAGTTGGCGAAGAAGCGGGTATTAACGATTTAACTCTACTTGCAGATCTTGGTAATTTACAAAGATTGTCTTTTGCTAAAAATGCCTGGTCTAATACTCATTTTTTTTTATTTTACACGCAACAGATCAATGGAACTCCAACCGATGAAGAACATTTTCATAAACCTTCATGGTTTAGTCTAGAGGATAATAATCCTTATTTTTGGCCGGATCAGAAAGATTTGATTAAGAATAATCGTCATCGTATAACCGACCTTATTCTCAAGCATCATAGGCAAAATTTATGCTTAGGAGAGGGCTTGGAACGCAGGTGAAGTAGCTCAATTGCTATGATAAAGTGTTCGAATGCGTTTTGTCTTACTTCTATTACTTGGCATCATTGGGTTCTGTGGCCCCACGAATAACGAATCCAACATAAAAATTCTTTGCTTAGGTGACTCGCTAACCGAGGGTTATGGAATATTGAAAGAATACTCTTATCCATCACGTTTAGAAGAAGCATTAAAAATCAAAGGTTTTTCGGTCAAAGTGATTAATTCGGGGCAAAGTGGAAGTACGAGTAAAAATGGGTTGAAACGAATAAAATGGTTATCCCGTATGAAACCTGACTATGTGATTCTAGCGCTTGGTGCTAACGATGGCTTACGAGGCTTGTCCTTAGTTGAACTGGAACAAAATCTCAGTGATGTAATAGAGTATGCAGAAGGACTCAAAATTAAAGTGGTTCTAGCGGGTATGAAAATACCGCCAAATTATGGCCCTTCTTATACTTTAGAATTCGAGAAAATTTTTAAGCGACTAGCGAAAACTTACGAATTGCCATTGATCGATTTTCTTTTGGATGGTGTGGCAGGAAAGCCAGATTTAAATCTACCTGATGGGATTCATCCAACAGCAGAGGGATATGAAATTGTTACTCAAAATGTTCTCAATATACTTCTGCCCATAATCACTGGAGTATCGATTGATGAATAATTCAATACTTGTGCTCAAGAACTTATGTAAGGAATTTCCTTCCGTTAGTGGAGGTAGTAATCTAAAGATTCTAAATGGTTTAAACCTCGATCTTCGCGCTGGTGAAACTGTAGCTGTGCTGGGTACCTCAGGGTCAGGTAAATCGACACTTCTGTCTTTGGTAGCGGGTTTGGATTCGCCTAGTGATGGAGCTGTTTATCTTGGTGAAAAGAATCTTGTCACCATGCCTGAGTCAGAACTTGTAAGTTATCGGGCTCTTCATTTAGGAATAGTATTTCAGCAATTTCACCTAATGCCTCATCTCAGTGCTTTAGAAAATGTTTCATTACCTCTTGAATTAGCTGATGATCAAAATGCAATTGTAAAAGCTACAAGTGCATTGAGTTCTGTAGGTTTGGCGGAGCGTTTGGATCACTACCCTGCACAATTGAGTGGGGGTGAATGCCAGCGCGTAGCGATTGCCCGAGCATTGTGTGTTGAACCTCTTTTATTACTCGCTGATGAGCCTACTGGTAGCTTAGATACTAACACTGCAGATTCAGTCGCAGACTTGCTTTTTAATCTGGTTCAAGATGGTAAAACTACGATGCTATTAGTTACTCACAATTTACAGTTAGCTCAACGTTGTGAGAGGGTCCTTCGTCTTAAAGATGGTCGATTGGTTCAAGATGATTAAGTATTTGCGTCTGTGTTCAAAAGAACTCAGCGGTAATATATCTTTCAGCTTATTTTTTGTTTTCAATCTTGCGCTGGGTCTTGTTGGTTTTGGCTTGTTGGATTCTTTTCGCGTATCTTTTCAAAAACAAGTCAATTCACAAAGTCGCGAATTGATGGGTGCGGATTTCAGAATAAGAGCAAATGTACCCTTGCCAAAAAAAATCGATCAACTTGTATTTCAGGAATTTAAAAATCTTCAACGTAGTGAAAAGGTTCAGTTTTTTTCGATGGTACAGGCGGGGAACCGATCTAGATTAGTCAATATTCATGCAGTTGATAAAGAATTTCCTCTAGTCGGTAATTTTGAACTTGAAGGATCTCAAGTCAAGTCAGATCGGTCTTTGGGAAAGCTTGTAGAGAATTCAAGACATTGCTACTTGTATCCTGAATTGGGCGAACTATTAAATGTTGATCTCGGAGATACTATCAAAGTAGGTCATGCCGACTTTACTGTATCTGGTTGGGTTCGTCGTGACCCATCTTCACTTTTCTCTAGCTTGGGATTAGCACCAAGATTATTTATGGCTTTGGATCAAATTAAAGAAACCGGTTTGATTCGTTTAGGCAGCCGGATTCAGTACTCAAGTTATTATGCTGGATTCGAATTACTTAATTTACGAGAAAGACTTAATGGAAGATTAAAACAACAAATGAAGGCGGAACTCAAGCAGTCAGATCGCTATCAGATACGACTAGCTGAAGATGCTAGTGGACGCATAAATCGTGGCATGCAAGATTTATCTCATTTTTTAGGTCTCGTAGCGATGGTGGCTCTATTTTTGGCAGGAACGGGCGCAGCGTTTATTTATCGAGCCTACTTGACTTCAAGAGTTAGGTCTATAGCCATTTTAATAAGCCAAGGTATGAATCGAACTCAAGTTGGTATGTATTATTTGGCCCAACTTGGTTTTTTAGGGATATTGGCTAGTATTCTGGGAATCATTACGGCTCATTTAATGCTACCCATCGTTAGTAAGTTATTAGCTGTATTTCTTCCTCGTGAATTATCATTATTAATGCCGCAAAGTACACATTTTTTGATTTTATCTATGGGCGCGATTGGCAGTGTACTTTTTTGCCTTCCATTCTTAACTCGAATAAGGCTGGTACAACCCCGTCAACTATTTCAAGAGGGAAGCACCGAGCGACTTCAAATCCCAAAATTCGATACATGGTTTATAGCGAGTAGCGTACTGCTTTTGATTTCTACATGGATTTTTGCTTGTTTACAATCAAACAGCTTATTCATTGGTTCTATTTTCTTCATAGGTGTAATGCTTGGTATCACAGTTATGGCTATCATTTGCCAATTATTACTAATGTTAGGACGTAAGTTAATGAACCGCTTTTCATTGATTTGGCGTATGGCCTGGAAAGACCTAGTCCGAAAACGCTTTAGTACTCTTACTAGTTTTTTATGTATAGGATTGGGCAGTCTTTTAATTGCTCTTATGCCCCAAATGCAAAAAAATTTAGAGCTTAGGTTGGAACGTCCTCAAGGTTTTACGTTGCCCACTTTCTTTTTGTTTGATATGCAGCCCGAACAGCTCGATTCGCTTCGAAAAGTTACGGAAGATTTTGGTGCAAGTATGGCACATGTTTCTCCTATGATTAGAGCGAGAGTAGAGCAAATTAAGGGTGTGGATTTACAAAAATATGTTAATGACCGCACTCCCAAAGAGATACAGCGCGGTTTTGGAAGAATGCTTCTGAGGCGTGGTGCTAATCTTAGCTATCGACCGGCATTAGCAGATTCAGAGACGATTTTAGAAGGTAAGCCTCTTGAAGCAATTGATGATTTTGATTGGCAAAAATCTGTCCCATTATCCGTAGAAACTCGCTTTGCAGAGGAATTAGAACTAAGTATTGGAGATAAGTTATTATTTGATATTCAAGGTTTACCTTTGGAAGGTGTTGTACAAAACATTCGTAAAGTTAGTTGGAACTCTTTTCAGCCCAATTTCTTTATAATATTACCTCCAGGAGTCCTAAACGAAGCACCTATGACCGTACTAGGTACTATTACCGGTTTAAAAGCTGATGACAAAGCGAGTTTTCAGAAAAGTGTACTGAAAGATGCTCCCAATGTTTCTTTTGTTGATGTTCAAGAGGTTATAAAGAAGGTAATTTATGTACTAGACCAGCTGGTGGTAGCGGTGTACTTGTTGGCAGCTCTAGCAATTATCTCTGGTCTTGTTGTTCTCTATTCAATTGCCAGATACGAAGTTCGTTTAGAGGCATGGATGTTTAGTCTTCTGAAAGTTTTAGGTGCAGATTTCAGAATTCTTCGGAGCTGGATCGTAGTTCGATTTGGAATTCTTGGATTCTTAGCATCTGCCGTCGGAATACTACTAAGTCTGGCGTTCGCTTATACTTTTTGGGTTTTAGTCGTAAAAGACAGTTGGTATTGGGTGATTGATGATGTACTCATTTTATGTCCTGTAATCACCTTAGTTTGTATCGCTACAGCACTAACGGCTTCACAGAAAATTTTGCAAGCACGACCCCAATTATTTTTAGACGCTCGCTAAATTTCATTCTTTATTTTAAATCAAATTAACTTCTAAGAGTATTAGTCTGTTTATCAAGGATTTGTAAGCGCTTAATTGAATAACTATAATCAAGTTATGAAATGCCCCGAGTGTTGCACAGAATTAGTAGTCAAAGATTTCCCTAATCTTCGAGTTGAACTAGACGTGTGTGATAGTTGTAATGGCCTTTGGTTTGACCCTAGCGAGTTATTGAAATCTATAGTTAAGATAAAGGATAAAAGTTTTAAACCCCCTGCTGTTTTTCTTAGTGAATCCGAGAATCACTCGAATAAGAAGCGACCTTGGAGACCATGTCCTTGTTGCTCGAAATCTATGAAAACTATATCTAAAAATTCAATAGAGATTGATTTTTGTAAATCGTGTCAGGGTTTTTGGTTTGACGAAGGTGAAGTACTAGCCATGATTCGACAATTTTCTGCGAGATGTCGTAGTAATGAGAAGTCGAATAAATCACTTCCAAAGGAACTTAAGTCTATCGAGCGATTATTTAAGTCTAGAAAAGAACGCTCGACTTCAGTTATAAAAAGCTCCAAAAGCAAAAAGACTATAAAGGTCACAAAAGGAGAGTATGTTGTGACTTCTACAAATCGTGATGACATCGACTTAAGTGAGATAATACTTAACATAGATGATCTGGCTGATATATTTTGTTCAGTCGGTGAGGTAGGTTTTAAAGCCGGACAATTTATTGCGGATCTATTGATTGAAGCAATTAGTTCATAACTTCAGTGTAAATTATTCAGTCGGCTTCTCTGTAGGTCGTAATGTCCAGAGAGTTATAGCGGACAAAATTGCGAGTATGCCAATTCCTTGAGAAGTACTTATTTGTAAGCCAAGAAACTCACCTCTTGGGTCGGCACGGAAAAACTCCAGAATAAACCTCAAAAGGCCATATCCACCTATGTAAATTACGAATACGGAACCGCGTCTCATATTTTTACTGAATAGATAAATGAGCATGAAACAAATCATCAGAAGACTGAAAGAGCTAATCAGTTGGATCGGTAGACGATCAACCGTATGGCCTGGAAATCTCACAGCCATCCAGTAAAGGGGATGATTTGATTCAAGAGACATGCCATAACAGCAACCATAAAGATAGCAGCCTATACGTCCAAGTACATGCGAAAAACAAACACTGACCATTACAACGTCTGCCATCCACCAGAAGTCCAGCTTTTTCCAACGAACATAAAATGTACCACCTAAAAAACCACCTATTAAACCGGTATACCATACCAGTCCTCCCTGCCGTATATTTAAGATTTCAAGTGGATTATTGATATAATTTTGCCATTCAACTATCACGTAGCCAATACGTGCTCCGACAATTGCGGCCAGAATACACGCGATACAAAAGTCAATCATTTGATTACGTGGATAGCCTCTCTTCTGACCATGATAACTACACCAGCCTACCGCTATTAGAAAACCGATGGCAGCCATAGCTCCATAAGCTTGAACTTGAAAATCTCCCAGAGTAAAAAGTATGGGTTTCATAATTTAAAGGGCTCGTTTTATTTCATTCCAACTGGGACGGCGGTTGTACATCAAGCAGCCAAGTCGAAAGAATCGTGCTGCCAAAAAAATTGATAAAAAAGTGAATAATAATAGAACTCCGAATCCCATTAGAACCTCCCATGTTTCAAGATTACCTAGACAGAATCGAGTGACTAAAACGAGGGGTGATGTTAATGGGAAGTAATATAGAAAGACAGCGAGAGATCCATGAATATCTTCTAGAATAATTTGCATTACATATAGGGGTAGAATTGAACCAATAACGAAAATGCTAGAGTATTGTTGAGCGTCTTTGTAATTTGGTGCTAAAGCACCGATTCCTATCATGATTGCTGCAAAAATCATGAAACCAATTAATAGGCTTAATACTCCTACCACAATATGGTCTGTGGGTATTCTTGAGATTTCTAATGGAATTTGAAGACGTTGTGCTATGGCTCCCAAACCCAAAGCGGCAAGTCCAATCCAAATACCTACTTGTATCAATGCGGCAGTTCCAAGACCTATTACTTTCCCAGTTATTAACTCCGCATCTCTTACTGTGCTTAATAGAATTTCAATTGTTCTATTCTCTTTCTCTTCAGAGACTGACTGGAGCAAGAAAGTGCTGGCAGTTGTGACAGATAGAATAAATATAACTAAGAAAAGCACTGGTACAACCATTTGATGATAATCAAAAGCCTGCACTTCGCCACTTTGATCAATAATATGCAGCTTGAATTTCAGAGTATCAAAAATTCGTTCACGACGTTCCTTTCCTTTCACATCGGCTAATAGTTTTTGACGAAGTATTTTGGTGGTAGGATCTTTAAAGGTTTGACTAGCACCTAAGGCTTTATTTTTCAGAACGATCAAATCAATATGAGAGGTTTTGAGGTAGTCAGTCTGAATTATCAGATAACCAATTGATTCTCCACTTATTAGATTTTTTTGATGATTTTGAATATTATCTACGGCTTTGAAAGGTCCATCTGCAGAAAATTGAAACTGACCCGAACGGTCCTCTATAAGAATCTTTTTACCTTGTTTGAATTGGGTTTCTAATTTACTACGAGCATAGGTTGCACTCTTGTGACTCAAGAAAAAAATGAAAACTATGAAAAGCGGTAGCATTAGGGTCATAGTTATAAAGCCTAGTCTGCGGGCAGTTTGAATTAATTCAAATTCAGCAACTACAAAAACCTTTCCCCAGCTCATGCTGCCTCCACACAGAGTTCAAGGAAGATTTCATGCAATGATGGTCTTGAAACTTGAAATAATTCCACTTGAACATTGGCGGCTAAGATTTGCTCAAGAATTTGATTAGGTTTAACGCCTTCTTTGAAACAAATTTCAGCTTGATTACCATGATCACGAAGATGTTCGACGTGATTTAAATGTGGTAAATCTCCCTCGTAATTGAGGTGGATATAGCGAGGTTCGAATTGACTTTTGATTTCAGTTACTGATCCGTAAGCTTTACTAGTTCCATTGGAAATCATGATCACTCGGTCACAGATATCTTCTATCTCCTGAATCTGATGTGAAGAGAAAAGTATTGTTACACCTTCATTCTTTAGTTCATCGAGTGTATCAAAAACCATCTGGCGGTTAATTGGGTCTAGTCCTCGAAAAGGCTCATCAAGTATTAATAATTCTGGGCGATGTAAAATGGCTTGTATTATCTGTACTTTTTGCTGCATCCCCGAGCTTAGATTTTGAATCTTTTTATTTTGATGTTCAGTTAGCTCGAAGCGTTCAAGAAGTACTTTTGTGCGACTTCGTACTTCAGATCGACTCAGGCCACGTAAACGACCGAGATACATCACGGTATCCATTACTGTTGCTCGTGTGTAAAGTCCCCGCTCCTCCGGTAAATACCCAATTCGTTGCATTAGTTCGTCATGAAATCGTTCACCGAAAACCTTTAGTTGACCTTCATCAGGTTCCATAATATTTAATAAGGCTCTAATAGTAGTTGTTTTACCGGCACCATTACGACCCAAAAAGCCAAAGATTTCACCACTTTGAACTTCAAAACTTAATTGATTAACCGCTTTTTGCTTACCAAAGCTTTTACTAAAGTTTCGCACTTCGATAACTACTTTTTTTTCACTCATTAAGATCATCCTCTTTATTTGAATCTATTTTCTCTGCGGTGAATTGTTTTAAGCCTACGAGTTCTGACTGTAATTCTCGTATTTTGTCATTATTTTGATCAATTTGTTTTAAAGTTAACAGATCTTGTAGGCCAATTTTATGCAACATTTTTACGGTAGAATAGAGTTCTAAATTACTTTTAGAGTGTGAGTTAGTTAAATCAATCGTTTGCATAAGTCTTTTGGAGTTTTGTTTATGATTGTAGGTAAGTTCACTCAAATTTTTTAGTAATAAATCTTTAGATTGAGCGCATATTTCTAACTGAGTACTAATATCAACAAAATCCTCTTGGATTTGCTCGAGTTTTTTAATTATAGTTTTATCTGTGTTGTGAATTTCGTCGATGAGGACAGCGAGACCTTTAGTATTTTTTGCTGAGCGACTGACTTCCACAACAGCATTCATTGTAAATACTTCTTTTTTTAATGCCAGTTTTGTTGTTAGTGCTAAAGAGTCATGTCCAGAGGCAATAATCATTTTTAGAGTTTGCTGAGTTTTCTGCAGTTTTTCTATTGAAGTCATTGCGGACCTCAAAGAATTTTCGAATTCTTCTAGGAGGTTTTGCTTCTGCTGCATAATCTCTAAAGAGGAGTTAAGTGATAGCTTTAGATTATCTGAACGCTCCATAAGTTCTTCAGAATAGCCACTTCGAGAGCGTTGCTGTTGACTCCAGTGGGCAAGGTCCGCAACAATACTATTTAGGAGTTCAGAAACTTTACTAAAGCGGGTTTCTAAGTTTCTTTGGCTAGATTCAAATGCAGGTAATATCCATTTATTCAAGATTATTGTGATCATTACAATAAGTAGAGTTAGTATGAACAAACAATAGGTTACAAATCGATGAATTAGATGTTTGGAACTATCTGAGACAAATTTATTATTTAAGTCGATTTTGTAGTACCCAATGGTACCAACAGAGGGGGCATGGAGTGGTCCTGTAGCTCTCAAAAAATGATCAAACTTTCTTATTCGTTCAATCTCATACAGAGTTCCTACCTTAAAAGAATCATCCACATTATTTCCATCTAAAAAATTTAAGTTTTCATCAAAAATGGCTATTTTTATATTTTTGGAATTGTACTTATTTATGGCCTCACAGGCCTTGAGGATTCTTTTAAGTAGAAAACTATTTTTATTTATTTTTCTGTCTAAGAGAGAATCGGTAAATTGATGATTCAAGAAGCTTACTAGGGTAGATAAACGATATTCAGCAACTGTTTGATTCAAACGATTAGTTTCGCGATACATGTAAACTAAACTTAGGAGTACAAAAATCGAAGTAGCTCCTAAAACGAGAGTTAAAATTTTGCCGCGTAAAGATACTTGATTCATAAGATTCGTTTATTTTACGTCAAGCAATGATAGTGTCCCAGTTAAATCTAGCTATGATATTCTTGAATTGTGAAAACTAAGCATAGAACACTTAAATTATTAGATCAGAAAGCTGATCAATTTGCTAAATCCAAAGCATCGCGTTTTCCATTAAATAATTCGATTGAGCGCTTCAATAATCCAATTGATATAGGCTTTAGAAAAGATTCTAGTGAAATACCTTTTCTTGAGTGGCTAGTAAAATGTTTGCCTTCACAAGGCAGTATTTTAGACGTTGGTTCCGGTGATGGCAGGGTGGCAAAGCTTTTACGGAATAAAGGTCTGGAAGTAACTTGCTTAGAACCAGCAAGTAATCGAGCTGCCGAGTTGAGACAACAAAAATTTTCTGTTTTAGAAGGTACGTTTTTAGAATATTCATTTGATGAATCTTTCAATACCGTTTTATTTTGTAGAAGTATTGGTTTAGCATCTATGCGTGACGCAAAAGTTCAGTTAAGTGATACTTTATGTAAAGCAGCAGACCTCAGTAACGATACCATCATTTTTGTAATGCCTCCTGAGGAAATACTTGTGCATAAGCTGTTTAGAAAAGAACGCTTACCTCTTTTTAAAAAGCCTTTGTTTCAATTTCATCTATTACAATTATTAAGTCTGAAGATACCTTTACGTGAAATCAGTCATAGTTATTATGTAATCAATCAATATCAAAGTGTTCAAGATTGCTTACAAAAAGATTTTTCAAAAACCTCATGGAATCAAAAGCAGCTATCTCAACTAGAATCGGTTTTACCAAAAGTTATGAGTGAAGGTTTTGAGAGAAGAGTACATTGGATGGTACGCTACTGCGAAGTTAATGCTAAAGAATTAGGCGCTGCATTAGATAGAACATAAAAAATGAATCAGCGAAATCATATAGAAAAGGAATTAAAACTTTGTTTATCTGAAGCTCATTACATAAGTTTGTGTGAGTATTTGGTAAGAAATAGTAGTCTCATAAATATCCACGAGCAGTGTAATATTTATCTCGAAACTGAAGATAATTACTTTGCTAATAATCGGGAAATGTTGCGTCTCAGGGAGACTGAGAACTTTTGGACTCTTACCCATAAATCGCGAATTAAAGTGAATGATGGTGAATTTTCTAGTCATGAATCAGAGACTGATTTGGGTTATTTTGAAGGCACCATTATCGATCTTACAACCAAGGTGCAGCAATTAGAGCCATGGAATCAGTTAAAACCTCTTATTGTCCAAGGTCAATTGTTAAATACTCGACATGAATTCAAATGGAAAGACTTTACTTTAGAACTCGATAGGAGCCAATTCTCGAATCAAAGAATTGATTTTGAACTTGAATGTGAAACTTTAGAATTCGAACGATTACGCGATTCTTTAGCGGAATTATTTGAGCAATTGAGGATTCCATGGAAACCTCAGGACACTAGTAAGTACAAACGTTTTTTAGAATCATTGGATTCACATCTCAACAATCCACTTTGAAAGTTATCTCAAGTAGCTATACATAATCTATTATTTTATGATTTGTTTTGTTTGGTTCTTACATAAGCCGGTAAACCGTAACTGGATTTACTTGATAGCCTTGCTAAGTGAAATTTTTAATCATTATTACTTCATTTCTACTTGGTCACTCGACATTCCATTCTAGTCCAAATGAATATACTTACAGCTATGATTTGGAAACAACGAGCTCTATCGAAAATATTTCTGAGTATCAATGGATGCAGTATCAAAATTATCGAAAAATTCAATACGGCGACCAAGATTCTTCTAATTCACTAGATGAGGGTCAGTTTTATTTTATAGACCCTGAGTTATTAAAGCAGATCGATTCATTGAATAGTGCGTTGATAAGTCATAATGGTGATTCAGTCTTTTTGTGGCGAACAAAGGCTAAATCACTAACTTTTAATGAATGGACAGTTCTTCCAGACCATTATGAAATGCCATTAGGATTGGTCAAAGTTCGCTGGGTTAGTGAGAACAATAACTACGATCAGTTCATATCAATTGTGACGCAAGATTTCACCTGTCGTCCTTTTAAGGAGAGTAACACTTGTTTCATGGTTGATTTAATGATTGATACGCCACGTAAGTTTGTGCAACGTAAATATTTTGATCGATTCACGTCTTGGGATATTTCTTCGATAGAAAATGGAAGATACCGACTCGTCTTGAAGTGGCAAAATGGGCATCTTCTTTCTCCAGTTTTTAATATTCAGCACAATAGCGCTAAAAGTAGATCGCATGTTGGGAGGTTTGAATGAAACTTTTTTTATTATTCTTTAGTTTAATAGGTATGACTAGTGCTGTGACAGGTTTGACGCCTTCAGTCAACCTATGGGATAGTCAATTAAACGGATCTATCCAAGGATCAGGAACTGGTGAAGCCTCCTTTGAAAAGGATACTGATCGAGCATTGGGTTTGTCACTTAATATGCATTTTTTAGGGATGAGCTCGCGCTTACAGTATCAGCCATTTAGTTACAACACCAAGGTGAATGTGAATGCTAACTTTCAATTTGATGGAAGAAGTTATCAGACAGGAGATCAGCTACAATTTGAACTGGATTGGAAGCAATGGGATTTAGAATGGCGTCTTTCACACTTTGGTTTGAATCGTTCAGATACAGGCGGATTTGATGTAAAGTTAGCTGCTGGTCTTAAAGTTGTTCAAGCGGGCGTAAAACTTAGTGGTTCTAGAGTAGGGGGTGCAGATGCTCCTACGGTAAATTTTGATGAAACAGTTCCTGTTCCTTATCTCGGAGCGAGTCTGAATGCTCGGCTTTCAGAACACTGGCGATTTGAGACTGATGTGAAATACCTTGATCTAAGTATTAGTGATACTTCCGTGAAGCACGAAGACTATTTGTTGGGCTTGAGATATTATACGGATCCCGAGAGCGAAAAACTCGGTTCTTTCTTTTTTGGATGGCGTCAACAATCTTTTGATTTGATAGTAAATGAGGATGCTAGCGATGAGTCACGATTGGATTTGAAACAATCAGGGTTACAGGCATCTTATCAAATCCATTTTTAGATAAAATAAATTGCATTTAAACCCTTTACAGTCTCTTAAAAAATATTACAATCAAAACACTTTCTAAAGGAGTAGCCAAAATGAGTGCCCGGTATCTTGTAATTTTTTTGTTTAGCTTTTTGCAAATCGGCTTTGCTGGTAGTGAGATGTTGTCACGACAAAGTTTGTTCAAAAAAATTCACTCTGATGCGGCTTCTGCTCCCCGTCCAACAGAAATTCTGTTTCAAGGGTTTGCCTGGAATGTGTCTGTGGATGGCGAAGAAGGTTCTTGGTATGATCTGATGGGTTCCAAGGCACGTGAATTAGCCAAAATTGGAATCACTCAAATTTGGTATCCACCAGTTTCCAGATCGGTATCGAAGCAAGGTTATATGCCAGGAGATTATTATGATCTGGGCACTCCCGAAAACGAAACTTACTACGGCAATATCGAGGAATTGAAAGAATCGATCCATAAATTTCACAAAGAAGGAATTGATGCAATTGCAGACATTGTGATCAATCACCGAACTGCGTCTCATAAAGAAGATGGCATTTGGAATGTCTTTCATCATAAGTCTGGCAAAATGTGGTGGGAGAAATGGGCATTAGCTAAAGACGACTACGGCGGTACCGGTAATTATGACTCCGGTGGAAATTTTGAGCCAGCGCCAGATATAGACCATAGTAACCCTATAGTTAGAAGAGATATCATTAATTGGTTACGCTGGATGAAATCGGAAGTTGGATTTGATGGTTGGCGTTTCGATTTCGTGAAAGGCTACCAAGGTCTTTATGTGCAGGCTTACATCAGAGCGACTGACCCGACATTTGCTGTGGGGGAGTACTGGTCCTCCATGGGTTATCAGATGACCACTAACCTAAAGCCTGATCAAGACCCTCATCGGCAATTAATCGTCGACTGGATTGACGACACTCGCGGAAAAGCACGAGCTTTTGATTTTACAACGAAGGGTATTTTACAGGAAGCAGTTAAAGAAAAGGAATATTGGCGGTTGAGGTCCAGAGATGGCAAAGCAGCTGGGGTTCTAGGTTGGTGGCCTGAGCGTTCGGTAACCTTTCTTGATAACCATGATACTGGTTCCAAACAATCTCATTGGCCTTTTCCCTCAGATGACGTCTTAGAAGGTTATGCATACATCCTTACACACCCAGGAACTCCTACAATTTTTTGGGATCACTATTTTGAATGGGGCGATTTCTATCGAGCTAAAATTCGTGAACTATCTGAAATGCGCCACGGTTTGAATATTCATCGTGAGAGTAACTTACAGATTCTTGAGGCTCGAAATAATTTGTACGTGGCTAAGGTAGACGATAAATTAATATTAAAATTAGGCTCTTTGGGTTTTGACCCAGGTTCAGAGTGGGAGTCGGCAATTTCTGGGCCCGGTTATTACATCTGGGTACGTAAGTAGCTTTGTTTTTAACCGATTGTCCAGTCAGTCAAGACTTAGGCTTCAACCGCGATAGATTAATGCGGTGGATCTCAATTCCTTTTTCTTCAGCGGGACTTAATAGATATAAAAAAGGCGCCTTATAAACACTTGAGCGCGTCATGTACCAAGGGATTACTTTGAGGTTCAGAGTCTTATTGGTGAGAACCTTTCCTTTATTATCTACCGCCATATAGTGGCTCCACAGATTCTGTTGTTCGCCATGACTTAATAATAAAGCATCGAGGCTCTTAGCTCCTGCGTTTAATACCTCAATGGCATCATAGCCACCCAGTGGGCTGTTTGCGAAAGTAAGTTCTGCAGCAAACTTCCCGTTTTTCTGATGTAGGCGATAAAAGTTTATAAGTTCTGGTTTAGAGTCATGCGACTGAAAACCTAAAACAGAGTTTGAGGGTCCCATTAGTGATGTGACACTGTAGCCAGATTCTTCAGTTGGTGGTTTGATGATCTCTGTAATTTCTTTTTGAGGATAGATCTTAAAAAGACTGCCAGAAACGCGGTCCAACGAAAATACTTCATTAGAATCTTGGACTTGAAGTCGGTCAAAATAAAGGTCACGACCCTTTACTTTTAATGAGGCTACCACCTCATGCTTATTTGTCTTGTAATCGCT
>JAYZAC010000171.1:0-3294 GCA_036339875.1 bacterium
GGTGTTTTACGTATTTGCAGCACATAGTCATATGCCTTAGCGAGAGTTTCATCGTTGGTCTCTTTGCCCACAATAATTTCAACCAGCTTCATTTTATCTACTGGTGAGAAAAAGTGTAAACCGATGAATTGTTGAGGACGTTTTGATTCTTCGGCGAGTCCTGTGATCGGAATAGTTGAGGTATTACTTGCAAAGATTGCATGCTCAGAAATTACCGCTTCTGTTTCATTAGTTACTGCCGCTTTGAGTTTACGATCTTCAAATACAGCTTCAATAATAAGATCGCAGTCAGAGAGCTCAGTTACATCATCGGTTACTTTGATCAGGTCTAATAATTTTGATGCATCTTGTTCGTTACTTCTACCTCTACTGATTGCTTTTTCTAGAAGTTTGACACTGTATTGCTTACCTTTTTCGGCAGCTTCAATCGAAACATCTTTCAAAATCACATTAATGCCGGCCTTAGCCGATACGTAAGCGATTCCAGCTCCCATCATGCCTGCCCCTAAAATTCCAACTTTCTGAAACTTATAAGGGGCTACATTTTTAGGCCGCTGTTGTCCTTTATTAATTGCATTTAATTGAAACCAGAAGCTCTGAATCATATTTTTAGCTTCTTTAGAGGTTATACAATTCACAAGATAACGACTTTCGATACGACTAGCAGTATCGAAATCTACCAAAGATCCTTCATGTACAGCGGCTAAAATTTTCATTGGCGCAGGGTAGTTAGCATAGGTTTTTTGATTAGTCATTGACGGCGCGACAGCCCATAATTGTGCCATTTTTGGGCTAATTGGTGATCCGCCAGGCCATTTGAAACCTTTCTCATCCCAAGCTTGTTTTGATTCAGGATTTTCAAGAATCCAGCGTTCAGATTTAGAAATTAAATCTTCAAGATCATCTGCTAGTTGGTCTACTAAACCATTTTCTAAAGCTTGTGAGACTTTAAGTCTTTTACCCTCGATTAATAGAGGCAAGGCTTTCTCAATGCCTATCATTCGGGGTAATCGTTGAGTTCCGCCTGCTCCGGGTAAGAGTCCTAATGTTACCTCAGGTAATCCTATTTGTATTTTTGGATTATTCAAAATCACACGATGATGACATGCTAGCGCTACTTCGTAGCCACCACCTAACGCGCTCCCATTGATGGCTGCGACAACGGGAACTCCCAGAGTTTCTAATTTTCGTATAGCAAGCTTAAAATCTTCAAGCCATGCAAAAATTTCTGATGGTTCGTCTGCAGCTAACATCATTTCAAGATCTGCTCCCGCGATAAAGTCTTTTTTCGAGGAAGTCAGAATCACTCCAGTGAGATCTTTTTCTTGGGTTAATTTATTGAGTGCTTCTTTGAAGTTCTTTATAAATTCTTGATTTAGAACATTGGCTTTACGTTCAGCCATTTCAAAGCAAAGTGTGACAATATTTTTATCATTCTTGGTATAAATTACGCTCATGACTAAACCCTCTCGATTATTGTTGCAATCCCCATACCACCGCCAATACATAACGTAGTTAAGCCAAGTTGTTTATCTTGACGTTCAAGTTCATCCAGTAGTGTGCCCAATATCATGCAGCCTGTAGCTCCTAGAGGGTGTCCCATGGCTATTGCTCCACCGTTTACATTGATTTTGGATGGATCTACATTAAGTTCATCTCTAAATTTCATGACCACCGCAGCAAAAGCTTCATTGACTTCAAATAGGTCTATATCTGCTACTTCAAGATGGGCTTTTTTAAGTGCTTTTTTGGATGATGGTGCAGGTCCTAAAAGCATAATAGTTGGTTCCGTAGAGGTAACTGCTAAAGATCTAAATTTTGCCCTAGGCTTGAGACCTAACTGCCTGCCTTTCTCGAGACTACCAATTAACATTAAGGCTGCACCATCAACGATACCAGAAGAATTACCTGCGTGATGAACATGATTGAGTTTATCAACTTCCGGATACACTCTCATTGCCGTTGCATCAAAACCTATTTTACCCATGGATGCAAAACTAGGTTTCAATTTAGCTAAGGACCCTGTATTGGTACTTTCTCTTATTGTTTCGTCATGATCAAGAAGTGTTAGACCGTTAATGTCTTTCACCGGAATTATAGAATTCTTGAAGCGACCTTCCTTTTGAGCTACTGCGGCTTTTTGATGCGATTCTACAGCAAATTGATCTAGCTCTTCACGACTGTAGTTCTCAATACTGGCGATGAGATCAGCAGATATTCCTTGAGGAATAAAATTTAAACCGTGATTTACGTTTGGATTCATAAACCAGTCGCCACCATCACTCATCATTGGCACTCGTGACATAGCTTCAACGCCTCCTGCTACCACAAGATCTTCTTGTCCGGATTGTATTTTCATGGCCGCAAGATTACAGGCCTCTAGTCCTGAACCACAAAAACGATTCAGAGTCACTCCAGCGACTATTTGATCCCAACCTGCATAGATTGCTGCTGTTTTTGCAATATCAGCTCCTTGTTCACCTACAGGAGTAACACATCCGAGAACAATATCTTCTACTTGTGACGTATCCAATGCATTGCGTTCACGAATTCCATCAAAAAGATTTTTAAGTAAATCAATAGCCTTTACTTCATGTAATGAACCATCTTTTTTTCCTTTACCTCTAGGTGTGCGAACAGCGTCGAAAATGTAAGCCTCGGTCATATCATCCTCCTCAAGAGATAAATATTCTAGCTGGATATGTGATTGAAATCCAGTTGACTATTGAAGCTAAGTCAAAATCAAAATAATCCACCCGATTTGCCTATTGTCTCCAGCTACTTTATATTTTGCAGACTGAAATTTTGTGAGAGGTGATAGGGATGAAATTCAGAAAACTCGGAAATACAGATCTGGATGTGAGTGTAATTTGTCTTGGAACCATGACTTGGGGTCAGCAGAACAATGAACAAGAAGCCTTTGAGCAGATGGATTATGCACTAGAACATGGAGTGAATTTTTTTGACACAGCTGAGATGTATCCAGTTCCTCCTACCGCTACTACGCAAGGTTTAACTGAAGTCCACATAGGGAATTGGTTTACATCAAGAAAGACTCGCGAAAAGGTGATTTTAGCCACTAAAGTAGCGGGGCCCGCAGAGTGGCTACCCTATTTAAGAAATGGCTCTGGCTTAGATAGAAATAATATTGAGACCGCTATTGAATCTTCTCTCAAAAGATTACAGACAGATTATGTTGATCTGTATCAATTGCATTGGCCGGCTCGTAATACTAATTTTTTCGGACAACTAGCTTATAAACATTTAGAGGATGATTCGACTCCTTTAGAGGAG
>JAYZAC010000172.1:0-6009 GCA_036339875.1 bacterium
CGCATCCGTTCTTCAAGCCATGGGTTACCATGATCATGGTAGCCATTTCGTTCCCAGAATCCTGATTGATCTTCAGCCACGAACTCCAGAGCTCGTAACCATTTCACAGACTTCCAGAAGTATAATTTGGGAACAACTAACCGCAGAGGAAAACCATGTTTGGGGGTCAAAGGTTCTCGATTATGATGTGTTGCTAGCAAGACGTCTTCGGCCAAAAAATCTTCGATTGGAAGATTAGCAGTGAATCCATATTCACCATGACCAATAACAAATCTTACCTCAGATTGTACACCGATATGCGGTAGAAGATCGTGAACAGAAACGCCTTCCCAAATATTATCTAACTTGGTCCAAGTCGTAACACAGTGGATATCCGAACGTACTTCAACCTTCGGTAGTTTCTGTATTTCCTCCCAGCTAAATCTAATTGGGGTATCCACCAAACCGAATACTCTGAAGTCGAATTCAATTTCAGTGTAATCGGGCACTGGACCATAATGCAAAACAGGCCACTTTTCCGTGATAACCTGCCCAGGAGGGATACGATTTTCACGTTGCATGTCAGTGGATATTATAATTCTTTTCTCAGTCAAAAAATTCTCCAATAGATTGAACCGCTCATTATAGTCGAATTCGCTTATTTGTCAGTGAAAAAGCACGAATATGCACTAAAATCAAACTCAGGAAATTCTTTCTTGAATGAATTTGGTATTGAACTCAATAGTAATCGTCCATCAAGAATCATAGCAGCAGCATGCAACATAAGGCGATCGTAAGGCCTTCCTCCGTATAGGTAATCCCCAACAATTGGACACTTAGCTTCAGCCAAAGAGACTCTAATCTGGTGTCTACGTCCAGTAATTAAACGTGCTCGGACTAAGCTATAAGTTGAGTTAAAATGTACTGTATTTAACTCGGTAATTGCCACTTTACCACCGCTACGTACTGATTGTACTTTGCCTCTCTTATCCTTTAGATAAAACTTCACTAAGCCTTGCTTTAATAACTGTCCCTCAACCATGCAAAAATAAAATTTTTCAGCTTGAGTAAGTAATTCTTGAGCAGTTTTTGAAAAACCAAAAACAAGGATACCAGAGGTACCAAAATCTAAACGGTGAAGTAAACGCGCTTCAGGAAATTCGATTTGAATTAGGCTTTGCAAATCGGGCCTACTTCTATCTAAACTAGGGTGAACAAGAATTTTAGGTGGCTTATCTACGACTAAAAAGTTCTCGTCTTGCCATATAATCTTAAAATTTTGCTGAAAGATAACAACCCTCGAAAAAATCCTCTTTAATCATAAAACACCAACAGCAATATTCAGCTAGATTGTTAATTCTACTAGCAAGCTATTTACGAATTCACCCAATTTACGTTTACGTAAAATTAAAATTTCTAATGATTCTTTTGCATTTTGTGGTGCACCCCATCGATCTGTCTCTCGAATCTGTTGAAAAACTTCTTTGATTAACTCATCAGAAACAGACTGAATTTCTAGTTGTTTTTTTACCAAGAATTCACGAATTTGAGGATCGTTGTGACTCTGTATCAACATGGTCTTCAAAAAAGAACCCGACTCAAACCATTTTTGTATCTGAAAATTAAAACTAGCATCAGTGTCTACCGCATAAATCTTTCCCGTGCTAGCCGAAAAAAGAAAATCTCTGTCATTATTCCCAAGAATATAATCCACGAGAAAATAAGCATATAAATGCATCAATTGTACTTTACTCATCGTATGTAAATTATTAGATTCAATAGCGCTTAAATTGATTATGTACTCTTGGATAGTACCATCCAAAATCTCTTGATTAAATCGATATTGCCTGAGGTAGCTTGATCGAACAATCGGAGAATTTGGCAATAATAGTGTAGTCAATTGATACCCTAAGTGCTCTTCAATTCCTTTTCCCTTGAAGAACAAGTAGCCTTGATCAGACTTAAAAATTTTATAATTGCGTTTGTCTAACATTTCCAAAGGTGGAAATAAGTTAGCTCTTGATCCCTCAGGTTTTATTAGCTCTATCTTACTCGGAATTTGTAGCTCAAAATTATCAATTTTTTTTACAATAGTATTCGATGTAACCAAAGGAAACTGAGTTTTTGATAACTTATAAAGGCTTCGCTTTTGCGGTAGGTAAAATCTCAAACTTTCATACATTTGGTAGACTTGGTTTTTAATTTGATGAATTCTACGCTGTGACTCAGTATCCGAATCGCGAATTTCTTTCCAGTTTTCATAAAACTTGGATTCCTGCTCGCTAAGTCTACGACTAATTTGCAACTCAAGATCGCGAATTGATGTATTGAGAATTTCTAACTGATGTCCCATTTCTATTCTCAAATTTTCTAGGCCTGATTGAGTTGTACGAGTCAATCGCTGCTCTAAACCTCGATTATCGTTATTCATCCGTGACTCATTGGCTACTGAAGCATCTTTATGATAAGCAATCTCTAATAATGCCATCTGCTCACTGAGTCTAAACTGCTGGTAAGCCAGTAAAGCTATTAGTATTTGCATTAAAATCAACATGCATATAAGCCACTTATTACTGGATTTAGGTTCTGACATATGGCTATTTTACCTCAAGCCTAAAGTGTTTTCCTGATTTTTGAAGGAATTCTCATTGAACTGCAATTTTCATATCTTGAAAATTTAAGTATAAAATTTTACCTAGTGAGTTGTGTTAATAATCATAATATTCCGATGAGAAATTCGAGATGAAAAAAACAATCATTTCTATAATCACATCAATATTTATTACAATATTTATTAACATTCTATGTACGGGATGTGGTGGTAGTGGAGGCGGAGTCTATGAACTCAAAGTCCCAGCTCCAATTAGTCCCCCAGCTCCGCAAATTGTATTATCCTCACCAGCGCTTTCTCATAACCGAATTTTTATTGGATCCCCCGAGGGCTTATTATATGCATTTGACTCGTCAGGAAATTCAATCTGGAATTTCGATACAACGGCTTCTATAAACTCATCACCCGCTGTTAGCACTGATGGTAGCATTTACTTTGGCTCAAACAATGGAACTATTTATTCTCTAAATCAACAGGGTGGACTGCGTTGGACATACACTACTAATGGAGCAGTTCATTCATCACCAGCGATCGATCATCTAGGTCGTATATGGATTGGTAGTTATGATGGTAATTTGTACTCGCTCCAATCCAATGGAAACCATCATTTCACCACAAATACAGGAGCTGCAATACGAACGAATCCAGCTGTATATGGAGATGCCGCAGTCTTTGTCGGAAACGATGCAGGTAGAGTAATCTCTTATGATCTCAATGGCCAGCAACGTTATAGTTTTACAAGTGGAACAGCAGCTGTTACCGCAGGCCCCGTAGTTGATTCATTAGCTAATGCCTATTACGGAACAGCTGATGGCCGGATGATTAGCCTAGATAAAGATGGTAATTTTAGATGGAGCTTTCAAGCAGGAAATGCAATCTACAGTAGTCCCGCAATTGATGAGCAAAAAAACTTATTTTTTGGCTCGGATGATCACAATCTATACGCCCTTGATCAAAATGGATCCGAACACTGGAGATACGATACAGGAGCTGCCGTACGCTCTTCACCCGCTCTTTTTTCTGAGAGCAGCATCATTGTAGGGCTTACTAATCAAACTATACTTCATATGAGTATGCAGGGATCAGTTATTAATACTTTTACAACTACGTCACCAATCCACTCATCCCCTTTAATCGTAAATACTACAGGAGTTTACATAGGACATGGTGGCAAAGAAATTCACAAAATTGATGCTAGTCAGATTAATCAGAATCCAGCTACTGTTCAAGCTAGTCAATTACCATGGTCTAAATATCGTGGCGCTGCTAATAACCCGGGACGCGTAGAATGTACTACTACGGCACAAATTTTAGCCGACTTTGCTGAATTTGGCCCTACGAACAGTTGGGAGGAAAATCTAATAACCGGACAGCTACAGTCTACTGCTAATGATCATAATAATTTTTCAGGTATAAGAAGTAATAGCCAATTAACTACTTATTCTTTAGAAGCAAATCTATACGCAACAACGGCGACACACCTCAACCAAAATCATGATAATGATGTGATCGGATTAATTGCTGCCGCTACAATTGATCAAAATAACCTTCTTAATCTCATAGTTGCTCAACGAGGTGGAAGAAGTCTTAATAATGACTATACGCAAAATATGCATTGGGGCTTTGTGTACGTATTAGTTGATATGAACTTAAACAGCATTACCTATAGCAGCACGCTTACACCATACCCAATAATCTTAAACGGAAATAATACTTTAATTACCCCTCAAGGAAACTGGTCTGGACCAGGTGGATTCCCAGGCGGAAGCACAGTGAGAATAGAAAAAACTGCCAATGGCGTTTCTGCCTTCGCATCCCCCCTTCACGCCGTCACACCTCAAACAATTAGAACGGACTCAAGAATACATATTGATTGGGATTCAAACCCTATATATGATAGATTCAGAGGGCCCACCTCTTACGGTTTTACAGCTTTTTCACAAGCAATGGCAAGCGTTCGCAATATCAATATTAATGGCGTGGAAGGCTGTACTATTGAGCCATGAGCTATTATCTATGAAAGTTCATTTCGAGTCTCTAAGCAAATCATGCAATGCCATAGTCACGTAGCCTGCTAGGGTACGACCAGTTGCTTGAGCTTTTTGAGATAACTTAACGTACAAAGTTCGTGGAACTTGTATACTGAAAGTCTGAACCATCTGATTGCGATGTTCCTGAGCATTGCGTACACCAACGGCCCCACTTAATCTTTGCTTGGCTCTGAGAGATTTTGACGCCTGACACCATTCTTCATAGCGCGCATGAATGTTATCGAGAGCTTCTTGAAGTGTTTCACCCTTGGCGAAACAACCTGGACAATCTGGTAGTTCAATTAAAAAACCTTGGTTTTCACCATCCTCATATGGCGTGACCAAAAAGCGATACGAAGGCAAACTACACATATAGGAGCATTATAACAGCTTGAAAGCTGACAAGTTATTGGTGGTATCCTACTGGAATGAATTATAAGCTACTAAATCTTAGCGATGAAAGCTGCCGAGAGTTGCGATTGAAAATAGAAAATCATCTCTCAGACTTAGCTTTCTATACAGCTTGTCAAGATGATCATCCCTTTCGTCGTAGAGCCTATAAGAAAGTAAAAGCCAATCTTTATCGATTTGAAAACGTTTTACCAGATTATATTAAGAACAAAAAATTAAAGCTCGTTCCGGGAGTTGGAGATGCGATTGCGGCAGAAATAACGCAATTTGTTACTAGCGGCCAAAGTAATAAACTTAAAACATTGAGGATAGGAATTCCTTCATTTGTAGATTCACTGAAACTTAATTTGGGGTATCCAGATTGGTTAGCAAACATAGTCCGTAAGCAGCATTTTTTTCATCCACTACAATTGTTCATAGCTCTCGAATCTGGTTGGTTAATTAAACAACAAATAATTACAATAAGCCTAACTGGCCAATTGCGAAAAGAACTTATTTCACTGCTCACTCCTTATCAATCGAAATTAATTATTAACGAATCTATTACCTTCAAGAATCTGATCCTGTTAAATTACATTTCGATGGACTGGATCGCCGATTCAGAGCGGCAATTTCTTAATAATTTTAGTACAGTCGTTCATCCGGTAATACAAAACTCTCTGCGCTTAGCACAACGAAGTTTCTTGCTGAGCCTACTTAATCAGTCACACCTACCCAAAACTTCATTACAATTCGATGATTTAATGTCACAGAATAATCAAAAAATTTTTTGTAGCTGGATGCACCCTCTATTTTATAGTCGAATCGAATCAATACAGGTCCACAAAGATACAGAATGTATTTTGTTATTATTGCATCCACTTATAGAAGCAATGAATGCCCAACTACTCAAGCAAGTGAATCCCAAAATACCTGTGTGGTTTGCCGCAATGGCTCCCGGAATTGAAACTTACCTTTTTGGCTACGCTCATGCCTTTA
>JAYZAC010000173.1:0-26099 GCA_036339875.1 bacterium
TTGATCTTGGATGAGCCAACCGATGGGCTAGACCCTAACCAAAAGCATGAGGTGAGAAACCTAATTAAAGAAATGGGTAAGGATAAGTGCATCATTCTATCTACCCATATTCTTGAGGAAGTTGATGCGGTTTGTTCCAGAGCGATTATCATCTCCAACGGTAGTCTAGTTGCTGATGATACTCCCGAAAATATAAGATCTCGTTCTGGGTCACGCAACGTAGTTGATCTGTCTATTCATAAAGTACAGGCTGGTGAGGTAAGAGAGAAGTTAAAATCAATAGCATCTGTAGATGTAGTTGAGGTACTTGGTGAAGAGCAGGCCGATCCGGTACATTTAAGGGTTACTCCTAGAGGAAAGGTTAACATCCTACCTAATATAAGTGAGTTAGTAAAAAAGGAAAACTGGACTTTAGATGCCTTACATCAGGAAAAAGGCCGACTTGATGAGGTTTTTCGAGATCTGACTGAAGGAGATGTGTGATGGACAATTTTTTTCCAATTTTTAAGCGGGAATTGAGAGGTTATTTTAATTCACCCGTGGCTTATGTGTTTATCATCATTTTTCTTGTAGCAACTGCTGGTTGTACTTTCTTTCTTGGGAAATTTTACGAGTCTATGCAGGCTGATTTGTCAGTATTTTTTGTATGGCATCCTTGGTTATACTTGTTCCTTATTCCAGCGATAGGAATGCGATTGTGGGCTGAGGAACGCAAAAGTGGCACAATTGAGCTGTTATTCACTCTGCCGGTAAATCTTCAAGAGGCTGTTGTTGCTAAGTTTGCTGCAGCATGGGCCTTTATTGGGGTGGCGCTTTTGCTTACTTTTCCAATGATACTTACGGTAAATCACTTAGGTTCGCCAGACAATCGGGTCATCTTGACGAGTTACTTAGGTTCATTTCTTATGGCAGGTGCCTATTTGGCGGTGGCTTGCGTAACGTCTTCTCTAACCAAAAACCAAGTAATAAGTTTTGTTTTGAGCGTTATTATCTGCTTTGTCTTGGTTTTAAGTGGTCATGGTGTTTTTACTGAGCATCTTAATAGATGGTTATCAGTGCCGGTGGCGGAGTTTATTTCCCTGTTCAGTTTTACAACTCATTTCAACGCTTTGCAAAGAGGGGTAATTGATACTCGAGATTTGGTATTTTTTCTGTCTGTAATCGGCACATTACTTGCCGCTACGATGGTGATTCTTGAAAACAAGAAACATGAGTGAGGTATTACTGTGAAGAAAAATATATTTTTTGAATCGTTAAGTTCCTTGGGAATTTTACTAGTTATTTTAGTTTTGATTAATGTTGTGGCAGATCGATTTTCAGCTAAATTGGACATTACTGAGGAGAAGCTATTCTCGCTATCTTCTGGTACTAAAAATATACTGCAAGGTATTGAGGGTGAGTTGAATATAAAATATTATTTCAGCTCTAATTCAGAATCTGCACCATTGAATGTGAAAGCTTATGGTAAGAGGGTTAAAGAGTTACTTGAAGAATATGTATATCATTCAAAAGGTAAAATAAATCTTGAGTTAATTGATCCTAAGCCTGATACAGAAGAAGAGGAGTGGGCAAGTAAAGACGGTATTGCTCAGATTCCACTTCCTTCCGGAGAAATGTTTTACATGGGAGCTGTGGTCCGTCCTGGTGGTCAGGCTGTAAAAATGTTTGATCCGAGGCGTGAGTCGTTTCTCGAATATGATATTAGTGAGATGATACTTAGGTCTACCAATCCAGGTAAAAAGACTGTAGGTATTTTGTCTAGTATTAAGGTTGTTGGAAGTCAAATGCAATTCCAAATCCCAGGTCAGCCGGCTCCAACGAAGGACTGGGGATTTGTTAAGCAATTGAAGAATGTATACAATGTGAAAGAAATTAAAACTGATTCGGTAGAGATCCCGAGTGACGTTGATTTGCTGATAACAATGCACCCAAAAAGTCTCTCTGATGTAACTCAGTATGCTATTGATCAATTTGTCATGAATGGTGGTAGATTGATTGTTCTTGTTGATCCTTCTGCACAGGCTGATGAGGGAAGGGGTCCAGTTAAAAGTTCGAATCTTGATCGACTTTTTAAGACGTGGAAAATCAAGTACAATTCGAGTGTTTTAGTTGCAGACATGAATAATGCGACGAAAGTTGGAACTCCAAGTGGAATGCCCGTTGACTATCCAATTTGGTTGAATCTCGACAAACAAGCTATGACTTCGGAAAATGTTGCCGTGAGTGATTTAGACTCTATCATGATGATTGAAGCAGGTTCGCTAGAGTCAACTCAAAACAGCAGTATAGCTTTTTTGCCATTAATTCAGAGTTCGTCTGAGGCAATGATTCTTCCGGTAAATGATATTGATCGTAGTGATCCTTTTGCGGTTATTCAGAAGATCAGCCCCGGTACAACAAGGAAAACAATTGCAGCCATGTATTCTGGAGAATTCAAGTCTGCATTTAGTGAGGCTCCTACCAAAGAGGGAGAGACAACTGTCTATTCAAAGCCGCACAAAGCGAGTGTTAATGAAGCAAGTAACATCCTTGTTGTAGCGGATACTGATTTCCTGCAGAATCGTTACAGTATGGAAGAAATGCGATTGGGTAATTTGGTACTGGGAGTTCGTCCATTAAATGATAACTTAAACTTTATGCTTAACAGCGTTGAGTTCATGCTCGGGAATAATGATTTAATCAGTGTGAGGTCTAGGGGTAAATTTTCGAAGCCTTTTGAGCGCGTTGTGCAGTTACAAAAAGAGGCTCAGCTGAGATACAAAAGTAAGGAGGAGGCACTTACACAGAGTTTAAAGCGAGTCCAGCAGGAAATTAACAAAATTCAGGATCATCAAATTAAAGGTAATAAAGTAATTTTATCTCGCGATCAAATTGCAAAGATCCAAGAGTTCAAAGAGGAAGAGTTACAAATAAAACGTGAGCGCAGAGATGTCCGAAGAAAACTCAGGGAAGATATTGAGAGTCTTGGCCAGAAGTTGACGTTTATTAATGTTTTCTTGATACCAATTTTGGTTGGTATTTTTGGTGCTTATCGAATTGTAAGTATCAATTCTAGAAGGGGGTAACAATTGAAGTCCAATAGTTTATTTGCAGTATTGGCAGTGTTGGCTATTCTGGCATTTTTGCCTGAAAGTGGTGTAGATAATAAAAGCACACGTTATATGAAGTTGATGAGCGATTCGGATCCTCAGTCTGTGCATAGTATCGAAGTAGACCCTAAGCTGGGTGAAAAGATCTTGATTAATAAAAAAGCAGATGTTTGGAAGGTTGATTCTTACAATAATTTTCCTGCCGACCCATTGAAAGTCTCTAAATTTCTACAAAATTTGTTTCTCCTGAAAATGGGAGATAAGGAGACCAGTGGGTCGAAGTACCATGAGGATTATGGAGTCTCTCTAGCTGGTAATGCCAAGGGAACTTTATTATCTGTGAAAGATATTGACGGAAATGTTTTGAAATCTGTTGTTTTCGGTAATGATCGTATGGGTAAAAGTCAATACGGATTTGATACTCCGGTAGGCCAGTATATGCGTCTAAAAGATCATGAAGAAATTTATTTATTGAAAGAGAGATTTTCGATAGAAGTTACGGCAAGTAATTGGATTCACAAAAAATTACCGTCAATTTCTAAAGATGAAATTCAGAAAATTTTAGTAAAAAATGGTTCAGAGAAAGTTGAATTGTCAAGATTGGAGCCAAAAAGCGAGTTAAAATTCACTAAACTAGAAGCTAGTGAAGCTATGAACTCAAAAAAAGTCGATGAGTTAGCAGCAGCTATGCAGGACTTTAGCTTCAATAATTTAGAAAAGCCTGATAGTCGAGCTGCCATGATGAGTATGACGAATGTCTCTAAATTAGAAATCGCAACATTTGATGGGATGAGATTATCAGTTGAGATGGGTGCCAAGACAACCGCAAGTTCTTATCGATTTGCTAAGCTAAAATGGACTGAATTTAATCCCTCTCCCGAGGTAAAATCAAAAGTGATTGAGTACAATAATCTTTATGATGGTTGGTTAGTTGGAGTTACGGATTATTCTGGACGTAACCTTTTTCCAAAACGAGCTGACCTTATAAGTATACCCCCCTTAGGAGCAAAGCATATTTTGTTTTCTTACAAAGGTGCTAGTAATTCTAAGGTTGAAAGAACAAAGGCAGAAGCATTAGAGCTGGCCAACAAAGTATTGGCAGATTTAAAAGCAGGTCAAAATTTTGAAGATATGGCGAAACAGTACTCGGACGATAGTTCGAACAAGTCTCGTGGTGGAGACCTTGGTAATTTCAATAAGGGCGATATGGTCAAAACGTTTGAGGAAGCAACAATTGCTCTCAATATAGGAGAAACTACTAATTCTCCAGTAGAGACTGTGTATGGCTATCATATAATTCAGAGAACACAATAGGTATTTAAGTAGTGGGAGGCCGGTCTTTTTAGACTGGCCTTTTTTTATGGGAGATTGATGGAAGTTAAGGAAGCACAAAAAATTGTTGATCAATATATAAGGTCTTTTGAGGAGGGTTATTTTCCGGCTTATACTAATTTGGTTCGGTTAATGGAAGAGGTTGGCGAATTCTCCAAGGAATTTAATCACCAGTTCGGCCCATTGAAAAAACAATCAAATTCAGATCAAAACGGCTTGGAGGAAGAAATTGGAGATATTTATTTTTCGCTTTGCGTACTGGCGAATCAGCTAGATATTGATTTGTCTGTAGCGTTGAGGAATGTTGTTGATAAATATGTTGCCAGAGATCAAAAGCGTTGGACTTCGAAAGACAAAAAGAGTCAATAGAGGACAAAGCTGTAAAATAAATATTTTTTTTTATAAATAGGGCTTTACATTAACCTCATGTGTCAATAGCATCGCAGCCGTCATGTTTTCGACACATTTTTTTATATTTTTATTGGCTCACTTCGCATTCGTTTGGTGTCTCCCGTCTGCTCAGTCACTTTGGGCGGTCAGCCCTAGTTTGTCGGTTACCGAAGATTGGTCTATTTCAAAGGTTGATACACCACTCAAAAAGGCTAGTCAGATAGACGACAAGCTTAAGGGTGTGGATCGTGGATATGCAGTTGTTGAAACTCAGTCGATTATTCAGAGTCCTGAGGATGTCGTTGATTCTGAGAAAAGCTGCGTTTGCGATTATTGTTCCAGTGGTAAAACAGAATATGGACATCCTAAAAGCTCCCTTAAATCTATTAACAGTTCGGTAAGTAAAGTTGCATCAGGTCATCTGAAAGTATCTAGGCGTCTTCTTAAAAAAACTAGGCAACTTAATCACATTGAGGTGGGAGGAGTCCCTATTTACTCTCAAAATCGCCAAGATCCCTATGATAGAAAAGGTTATCGCGGTAAGTACCCGCAAGGTTATTGTGGGCCTACGGCTATGCAGATGGTACTTGATTATTACGGTCTTAAAAAAAGTAGGGACTTTTTAGCGCTTACTGACTTGGGCACAGGACCTATGTATCGCAAAGGGCAAGGCAGTCGGTATGCTCCAATGGTAGAAATGGCCCGACACTTAGGCTTTGTAGATACAGAAATTGTTTTCACTAACAAACTCAAGCACATTAAGTCCCGACTGAATCAGATGCGTCCTCAAATTGTAAGTCTCAAAGGGTACTTGAAGTATTCCTCCGGCGCGGTTTCTCGTAGTACTAAAGGTCATATTGTTTTAGTAACAGGTATTGATGAAAGTGGAAAATTAATCATTCATGATCCGGCGGGCAGGGGTAGTCGAGCTTTAATGAGTTCGAGAGATTTTCTCCGGGTTTGGCGAGGATTTCTAGTAGATCTTCGAGGAGAAAATTTTTCGAATAACAAGAATAATGAGTCTGTAATGATTTCCCAGAGTGCTCCCGTTAAGAAAGAGATGGTTAATCGGAGTAGTTTATAGCAAAATATAGCTACCTTGACCCAGTGTATGGATTGATCTGATTTAGCTATGGCTATTGTTCTCTTATCTATATTTACGATTTTTCTAATTATAAGTGTTCTTTACGCTCTCGAAGAGAGGTTTGGTAAGATACAGAAAAATGCGAAAGATCAGCAGTCATTCTACGAAAAAGGAGTGATGGCATACCAATCGGGCAATACCGAGAGAGCCGAGCGTTTTTTTACCGAGCATATCAAGACTCACTATAACCACTCTGATTCTTATAAGTATCTACTAAAAATCTATGAGGATGCTGGAAAACAAGAGAGTCTTCTGCATATCTGCCAGACTATTCTAGAGCTAGGAGAAAAAAATTTGAGTGGTGTTGACTTAGATAAAGTTCGTCGTAGCTTTGCAGATATTTCATATGAGAAAAAATCTTATGAAGATGCTCTGTATCATTATCTGATACTAATGGCTAAGGCACCCAATAATGAAGTAAAAAAGAAGACAGCATTTTTATATGCATCTCAAAATCATTTCGAAAAAGCTTTGAATTATTACAAAGAGGTTGTCAAAGATTCACCTTCAGATTATGAAGCTAAAACAGCTATGATCCCTTGTCTTATTGGTGAGTCTAAACTTGATGAGGCTGTAAATCTTTTAGAGGAATTAAAGTCGAATGATATGTCGTCTAATCGAGAGATATACATGTTGGCTAAAATTAAGCAAAAGCAGGGATTTAAGGACGAATCGCATCAGTATTTTCTCGAATTCTTAGAAAATTCTAAATGGTCGAAAAGGAATTCTTGTAAAGATGCAGCAAGCTCGTTAATGAAAGATTTTTATGAATTAAAATTACCGCTTAGTTCAGATCAGCTAATTTTTTGGATAAAAGTTTTTAGAGGCTGCGGCTTAGTGTATTCGGAATCTCCGAAAAGAGCTATCGAGTTTTTCTGGCAACTAGGCTTTTTAGAATACTTTAAAGATCTTGAGAAATTAGACTTTGAGGCTTCTAGGGCTGAATGGATGAAAGTTTTTAATTTAGATTCGGAATATAAAAATGTGGCAGTTTTAATTGATAATTTATCCGTTGCTAATGAGATGAATAATGATCAAATGATTGCAGAATATCTAGAACAGCGCATGGATCATGCAAGATTGTTAGGTGAGTCCAAAGAGTTACAACCGAGGAGCTATTATCATGTTCCTCCGATTGATGTTGCTGCAATTGAGAGGGCTATGGCAAGCCCTTTATTCTCAAGTTTTACCTCCATGTTCAAAGGTAATTCGACTAGTTTAGAGGATCTTTTATCTTTACCAGAGCACATGTTTGAATTACGGATTTCTCAAACTCTTCGTAAAATGGGTCTTACCGTTAATGAAACGATTTCCCATCATAACCATAACAAAATGAGTTCTTTCAAGGCTTTGAATGAGTCGAACAATGATGTCCTATGCTGCGCTTATCAAGATTCTAGAACTATAGGAGAGGTTGAATTGCGTAATGTAAAAGTTCTGATGAAGAAGTTGAAAGTTTCCAATTCTCTTGTCATCTCTCTGGGTAACTTCAGCTCAGAAGCAATTGATATGGCTAAGCGTGAGTCAATACGATCAATTTCTGGGGCAGAGCTACGGTCTTCAGGGTATTTTAGTTAGTTGAAAAAAAGCTTGTTTTTATTCATCCAGCTGGTATACTCCTACATTCCTGTTGCGAGTAGACGGTATTCGTTCGCAATTTTCTCGTTTTGAAGAGGTCTAAAATGAATAATACTTACATGGCAAAAAAAGATGAAATCAAGCCAGAATGGTTCATAGTGGATGCCGAAGACATGGTTCTGGGCCGCCTAGCAAGCTTCGTAGCTAGTCGTATCCGTGGGAAACATAAGCCCGAATTTACTCCTAACCAGTTGTGTGGAGACACCATTATCGTGATTAACGCTGAAAAAGTTCGTTTAACTGGCAACAAGGCGGAAACTAAGGCTTATCACAACCACACCGGTTACCAGCTCAAAACTCGTAGTTTCAAACAAGTGCTCAGTACTTATCCATCCAGAATTATTGAGAAAGCGGTAAAAGGTATGCTGCCTAAAAACGTTTTAGGTCGGCGAATGTTTGGTCGACTGAAAGTATATGCTGGGACCGAGCATCCTCATACTGCTCAAGCCCCAACTAAATTGGATATTTCCTAAGAGGTTAAAATGGCAAAAGTTAAATATTTTTACGGTACAGGTCGAAGAAAGAATTCTTCCGCAAGAGTGCGAGTATATCCTGCAAACGAAGGCCGATATACTGTTAATAAACGTGAGCTCAAAGAATACTTACCTTCCGAGATTTGGTCATCCGAAGCTTTAGAGCCCCTTGTTTTGACTGAGACTTTAGATAAGATTGAAGTTCGGGCCTCAGTTCAGGGTGGCGGTCCACATGGTCAAGCGGGTGCGCTTCGATTAGGTCTTGCGCGTGCTCTTTGTGAGTATAATCCCAACTTACGTCCAACTCTTAAGCAGGCAGGTTATCTGACTCGTGATAGCCGTATTGTTGAGCGAAAAAAGCCTGGATTGAAGAAAGCTCGCCGTAAGCCACAATTTTCAAAACGTTAGACAATTTGCAATTTCGCTGATTACTATCCAACCCTGAAGCTAATGCTTCAGGGTTTGTTGCATTTATGAAAGAAAGATTAGATATATTGCTTGTTAAAAGGGGATTGGTAGATTCGCGGCAGAAAGCGCAATCTCTTATTATGGCTGGAGAAGTCATTGTCAATAATCAGCGAGTCGATAAATCTGGATCACGGTTTCCCATAGATTGTGATTTGCGATTAAAATCGCAGATAGCCTACGTTAGTAGGGGAGGACTGAAATTAGAGTCTGTTTACAAGTCTTTATGCTTTGAGATTCACGGTGTAAATTTTATGGATGTAGGCTCTTCCACGGGTGGATTTACAGACTTTCTTCTTCAGCATGGAGCAGAAAGAGTTTTTTGTGTTGATGTAGGTACCAATCAGCTGCATAATAAATTACGTCAAGACCAGAGAGTTGTGAGTTTGGAGAAAACACACATCCTCAATTTAAAAATTGAAGATCTACCATTCCCTATTGATGCAATCGTAATGGATGTATCCTTTATATCTGTAACTCGTCTTTTTAATCACCTTAGTATTCTAGGTCAAAAAAATCATCATTTGGTTTGTTTAATTAAACCCCAATTCGAAGTGGGAAAAAATCATGTTGGATCTAAAGGTGTTATTCGAGATTTTGATTTAACTTTAAATGCTGTACGAAATGCTTTAGATTCTCTTAATAAGGCTGGGTACAATTTACTGAATTTTGATTATTGTAGAGTACCGGGTCCCAATGGAAATGTAGAGTACTTTGCTTATGCTGTGCATAGTGATAGTAAATTTAATACATACGAAGAAGAAATGATTCATAGCGCAGTACGAAAGAGATTTAATGATGAATCCCTACCTTTCAGTCAGTGAGGAAGCTTAATTATTCATAATTTTCATCTTCTATTGGTGGTGATTTGCTGGAACCGCTATCAAATACTTCCCGCGCTGTTTCTATTGCGAAAAGGGCTGTTGGAAAACCGGCGAATAGAGCAAGGTGAATGAATACCTCAATTATCTCATCCTCTTTAAGTCCTGCATTCATGGAAGAAATGATGTGTGTTTTAAGCTGTGGTTTGAGACCTTGCATTGCTAAAGAGGTTAATGCAATAATTTCTCTGGATTTGTAACCAAGTTGCGGACGATTGTAGATTTCTCCGTATCCCCATTCCACGATATACTTTGTTATATCTTGGTTTTGCGCTGAAAGAGCTTCGATGATTAAATCCCATTTATCACCTAGTAATTTTCGACCTGTTTCCTCTCCAGTTTCTATTCGACTCTTTTTCCACATGTCGGCTCCTTGTTTTACCATCAAGTTTAAAAACTTAGGTCTTAAATTTTAAGACATTGTAGGTCATTGTATAATGACACTAGGAGTTTACGTAATGAAATTTCGAGCAAAAAATTGTCAGCTATCCATAAGTTTAGACCCCTCGGTAAATACGTATGAGGATCAATACGAATCTTTTTCTAAAATCGGCGATGAATTTGTTTGCAATATAAAATCAGATGACTCCAGAGAAGGGAAAAAGGCAATTCACCTACTGTTACCTGCCAACATCGGAGTGGAAATTATCCTTGAGCAAGTTGAGCTTTCAATTAATGACACTAGTGGAAGTATTCAACTGGACTTAAATAGTTGTGAGGTTTTACTTGTTAATTTGATGGGTAATTTAATAGTTAAAGCTCAGAATTCAATGATTCGATTTATTGGAGGAAGTGGAGAATTGAAGGCTGATATAAGTCATTGTGATTTGATAGGGGTGTTTGGTTACAGCCAGATGTTATTCAATACAAGGTCTTGCAATATAGAACTATCGTCCAGACAGGGGTGTGAGGCTACATGGTCTTTCTATGGAGACGGGAATCGAATTCTTTTTGATCCTGAAATAAAGCCCAATCTAATGGTATCTTCGGTCCAAGATGATTGGGCTCATTCTGGTAAAAATCCAGAAATATTTGTTAATGTTTTTGGAGAGCAAAGGGATTTAGGTTTTTTTGATATGGAATTTAATGATTCTGAGAGCCCAGCTAGTATTGATACTGAAAGCTTGTGTACTCAAGATTTTTTAACTGAGAGTCTGGAAACTGTTGAATCGAATGAGGACTTGATGAATATGTTTGATCATTATGAGGATCAGATCAATACAAAGTTAAACGAGTTAAATGAGTCTACTGATACGAAAGTTAATAGTGAAGATTATCCAACTATTTCAGAAGACGATGATATTCAAAATATGGATCCGCTAAAACCCATTAAAATTGGCCATCATAAATTGATAATGAATCTTCATTTAGAAGGTAAGATTAGTTTAACCGAGATGGAGTTACTATTGAAAGATTTAGAAAAAATAGAGGGGCAGCAATGAGGCAAATTTTTGTTTTGTTTTTGCTAATATTCAGTTTTGATAGTTGGGGAACTCCACCTGTAGACTCTCTCAAATACTCACTTCCAATAGTTTTTGAAAAGCAAAGAGAGGTAATTTACGGTGATAACGAAGCTGACATTTATTTCTCATTCACTCCAAGATTTAAGGTTGAGCAAGTTTTTCTAAGTCTAACAAGTTCTCATCCAGACCATCTTTTGATAAAGTCTGGAGATAAGCTTTATTCAACAACCAGTCAGTATGTGTACACGCAGAAGGATTCAATTTCCAAAGTGAGGTTCAAGGTTGTGAGGTTGGGTACATTTTCAATGGCATCTATTAAAATGAAGCTAGAATTTAAATTGCCAATTCAAGAAATGGTAGATTGGATTCGCGTAGATTCCGAAAAAAAATATCCAATTCTTGAGGCACGCGAAAAGTTGATATACCTAATTAATCAATCTAAAGAAATGGCTGAGGAAGCAATCGGTATATTTTTGTATCGTAAGCGTTTTTTATCGGATCATTAGGATTTTTGGGTCTTTTTTGTGATCAATTCGTTCTTTCAATGTGGTTATTTTATTCTTTTTTTGAGTAGGAATATTGCTCATTATTATTATTCTAAATATTTTTGTTTTGATTCTATTTTTATAAGTATTTAATTGGTGATTGAATTGACTAGTTTGATTTTGTAGAATAATGTTGAAGTTGTTTGGATACGAGGAACCAACATGAATTTCAAATCTACTATCTTTTGTCTTTTTATTTTGTTCGCACAGTCTATTCCAGCTTATGAGGCTTTATTCGACGCCTCTCTACGCTGGTGGAACCCTCAGACTAAAGGGGGTTTGGGTGATCAAAACCAAGCTGCATCGGTACATGACAAATCCGATACGGGTCTTGGATTAGCATTTAGGATAGATTTTGGGCGCACTATAACTGAATTGGTTTACTCACGTTTCAACATAAGTTCCCCTACACTTAACAATAATCAGCTGATGTTGACACCTTTTCGAACATCCAATCAGGCTCGATTTAGAGTTGAAATGGATACTTATGACATTCATGCTCGGAATCTCATTCATGAGAACGAGTATGTCAGTTTGCGTTGGTCTTACGGTATAACTGTTTTAGAAGCAGATATTTCTCAGTTCGATGTCTTGGGTAGTCAAGCAACAATGGATACTGCAGGAGTTGTGCCAATGCTGGGTATTGAAGCAGAGTGGTTCATTACAAATGATGTTTCATTCCGCTCACATTATCGTTTTGGCGACAGGAACATAGGTTCTGATGACATGCGTCTTAAGGATTTCGAGCTTGCATTAATATGGGCTCCTTGGTACGCGGCTAATCTGGAGCTTGGTTATCGAAACTTGAGTGTTGATTTGGTGAAAGATTTTTCCACTCATCAGAGTTTTCTGAAGCAGGATTTTCGTGGACTATATAGCCAATTGAATTGGCAGTTCTAAAGTTTGACGAGAAATCTGATGTCTGCGCTTTTCAGTCCAAAATCGCGAGATTAGTATGAACCAATATTGAAGATCTACTTTTCGGGGCTTTTATCTTTTGCATTGTCTTCGGGACAATCATGCGAAGGGGATTTGTGTACCAGCGTCGTGGGTTCCTCCTCAATTGCATTGGTTAGTTCTTGCCCAGCTTTCTTGAATTCTTTTATACCTTTACCCAGACCTCTACCAATTTCAGGAAGTTTTTTAGGGCCAAAGACGAGGAGGGCGATTACTAAAATCACACTAAGTTCTAACATACCAATACCGAACACGAGAAAACTCCTTAAACTATACTTATGATGAATTATACCCTAATTTGGACTAAATTAGTTGATTTCGGATTTTGGGTAGACCAATTTTCGGAAAATCATCATTGCTTCTAGAGATTGCTCCCTTATGAACCAACTTAGTTATAAATTCTTTTATTTCGATTTGACTGTAGTCAGATAGGACACCATAGTGGTCACAGCCATGTAGGTTTCGGTCAAATAAAGCTTGCGAGCGTCCTCCGCAAAGAAGTTCTGCAATTGTTGAGATCCCGTATCGCATTGGATGAGTTTTCAAAGCAGCATAAATTTCTTGCGCAACTGGCCCAGCGCTGTCTATACGAATTTGATGCTCATCTAGGCAATGACTACAATTTCCACATATTGTTGGATTAGTTTGAAAATAATGTTGTAATGAGGCTCTAAGACAAGTGCTCTGTAAACAGAATCCTTCCATGAGATCTAGTTTGCGTTTAGCTTCATTGGTATTATTATCGAGAATGCCTAGTGGTAATTTGGATAGATCAAACTTATCATTTAAGCTGTAAGATTTTATATTTCCTTTGGTAACCCATGAGATCATCGAGAGGTCCTCTAATAATTGGAGATATCGAAGTAACTTACGTCCCTCTAATTTCTCGGAGATAGAGCTTAAATTGTCTCTTAATTCCTGATCAGTTAAATCGAGTGGATATTCTTGACGATTGAAGAAATCCATAAGGTGTTGAGTTACGAAAGAATCAGGTTGAGAGTTAGCTATGAAAAATTCGTGGATTTTACGATCTGATAAGCTATATAACATTAAGCATTCCGCTTTTTTTCCATCTCGCCCAGCTCTACCGGTTTCTTGAATATACTGTTCCATTGATCCAGGCATCTCAAAGTGTAAGACAAAACGTAAATCAGGTAGATTGACTCCCATGCCGAAAGCATTAGTTGCGATAATCCACTTTAAATTATTTTTGCAAAAATTTTCTTGAACTCGTTTTCTATCACTGTCAGATAATCCCCCATGATAACTTCCTACGTTTGGGTTAAATTTACGACACAAGGAATAAACTATTTCTACGGACTTACGAGTACTACAAAAAATAATTCCTTTTTTTTCGTGTTTATCTTTTAAGAATTCTATTAAGGAGTTTTCTTTTTTAAGGACTTGCTTTACAGAATATTTGAGATTAGGACGATCAAGTATTCCGATCTGAAGAAGGGCTTTATTATCAAACTTAAGCTCGCGGGTTATATCATCGCGTACTTTCTGTGTTGCGGTTGCTGTGACGGCTAACACTGGAATATTATTATATTTCCGTAATTCTTTTATTTGACGATAAGATGGTCGAAAATCATGTCCCCAGTGAGATAAACAATGTGCTTCATCAACTGCAAGTAGTGCGATGGACTGCTTCTTGAGTAGATGATTATATACAAATTGAAAGGAGCGTGTGTGAATACGCTCCGGCGCTATATAAACTAGCTTAAATTTTTGATTCGCAGTCATTGCCAAAGTTCTGCGTAATTCTACGAAGTTTAGGCTGCTATTGATATAAGCGGCAGAGATTCCCAATTTTCTTAATTGATCTACTTGATCCTTCATTAAAGATACAAGAGGAGAAATGACGAAAGTAACACCATTTTTCAATAGAGCGGGTATTTGGAATGTGAGTGATTTTCCAGCGCCTGTGGGTAGAACGGCAAGACAGTCTTTTCCTGACATAACTGCGTCTATGATCTCTTTCTGATTTGGTCGAAATTGTTCAAAACCAAAGACCTGTTTTAATACTTTTTGCATTTCTTTTTCTTGATACATGATTCAGTAGATCCGATATTACAGAAGAACAATTTTAACAGTATTTGATTTTTTTTGTATGCAATTTAAATTAGGGGGAAGTACTGCGGGTGATATCTAGCGGTAGTTTTAATGAGCATAATGTATCTTATGTTAACTAAACTCAAGTTTAATGCATCTATTTGTTTGTGAACTGATAATTTTAGCTTATTACCACGGAGAGTTTTTCAGGTATCCCATTTGTTCAAGTACTTCATCTAGCTCGTCTCTTAAGACTTTAATATGTTCTTGATTAAATACCGTCCGCCATTGATTAGTGTGTTGTTTTAAATCTGAGTCTACAGCAATATTTTCTTTAGAATTGCTAATCGATGGAATAATACTCTTGTTTAGAGATGGATTACACAGATCTTCGTACTTAATAATATTGGTACTTGCGCCTAAGCTTTTAATTTCAACAATTCCGTTTAATCCTGTACCAATACTATTCAGCCATTTTATAGCGCAATCTCTTACCTCTTCAGTTTGGATAGCTTCTGGGTTCAACTCATTTTTGCTCTTCAGTTCTGAGGCCACAACATCTCGTCCATCGCGTAAAAAGAATATGAATTCCGCCTCTGGGAATAATTGATATAGTTTTGGGTAAAACATGTAATTCTGATAGCTTGTTTCAATTGTTTTATGGCATCCTTCGGGGATTTTTGACATTAGTACTTTAGATATTAATTGACGAAAAATGGAGTAACAATCTTCTTTATTAATGCCATATTCACGTAAAAATATTTCAGCGGTTTCAAAATTGGATAGCGCAGATAATTGTTCAACAACGAGATTAAGTGCTGGTGGGCAAAAGATTTTGGGCCTAGATGCACAAATTTCTCTGATAGCTAGTAAACAATCGTCTGTTGATGCGCCAGCAAATATAAGCTTCATAATGAGTTACCATTTATTGAAGTTTTAGGGAGATCTTCAATCCATTTTTCATTTTTGCAGTAACCCAAATCAATAAGTAAATCCCCGGCTTCCGCCCAAATAATCTGTCCTTCTTGGCGAGTTAAAATCTTTTTGTATCGTCCGATTGAGGTTTTGTAAAGAGGCTTGTTTACCTGCGTTGCACTAGCTTCGGATGCTAAGTTACGATTTACTTTGTGAAACTCCAGAACGTTATGATTCCAATTTTCATCCAAAAAATTAAATAGGTTTCTGAGTTGAATCTCTGTTGAGTTTAAGAGATCTTCATATCTTATCTCATAGTAATGTTTTGTTGCTGAATCTATTTTTGTGATTTCTCGTGCTTTCAAAATAGAGTTTTTCCAGTGTTCTACGGCTTTGCGAGAGTCAATCGTGACATCCATAGCTTTACCCGTTCTTAAATCAATCCAATTTTGCGATCGTAAAGAGGCTACGACGTCACGACCATCTCTTATGATTTGAATGAGTGGACTGCTAGGGAAAATCTCATGTAATTGTGAAAAAACAGTACAGTTACCAGGGGTTTTTTCGGCTAATCTCCTTTTGCCACTTTCTTTAAGAAATCGAGAGGTTAATGTTAGAAATAAATTACGGAACATTTGGAGATTTGCTTCTTTGTTTATTCCATACTCCGCTAACATATGAGCTCTAGAATCGTAATTCTCCCACAACAATGCTAGTGTTGGTGTCATTCGAAACTCAGGTCCACAACAAATTTCTGGATGTGAATCTAAGATTACGCGAAGAAGAGTAGTGCCCGATCTACCGGCTCCTCCTATAAATATCGGCGAGTTATTTTTGCTCATTGTTTTGTAAGTCGTAATTATTTAATAATTAATTCAAAGTTAGATCAAATCTTAAGGCTATTTTCTATTTCTACAAGTTTCTAGACTGGATAAAATACTGAGTTTTTTTTAAGAAGTATTTTTTGAAATCTTCAAGAATAAGATCATGATCAAAAACTAATTTGGGTAATTCATCAAGATTAAACCATTTTGCGTCGGCAGCATCATCTTGGGCGCATAATTTCCCTGAGATAGTATTGCTTATAAACACTGTAGATATAGTGTGAAGACGATTATCGCGGCTAGGGTTTGAATAAGTTTGAAACTGACAAATTAGCTCCACTTCAAGGCTTGTTTCTTCTAAGGCTTCTCTTGTAGCTGCGGCTTCGAGACTTTCACCATAATCAACAAATCCACCCGGTAAGGCCCACCCTAAAGGCGTGTTCTTTCTCTTGATGAGAACGATTTCATATCTTTGCTTATCAAGTATAATTAGATCAACAGTTGGTACTGGATTCTTAAATTTGGATACCATGTTTTTCGAGTCTTGAATAAAGTTTACGCCTAGTGATTTTCAAGATTTTAGCTGCGTTAGTCTTATTTCCAAATGATTCATCGATCGCTTTGAGGATTATTTCTTTCTCAATTTCACTCAAAGATTTACCCTCTTTTAATTGCCTAAATGCAATATCAGTTAGTGGGGTTTCCTTTTTAGGCTGTAAGCCGCTAATAGACTTAGGGAGAGCATATTTATCTAGTAAATTGCCATCACTGAGGACTACACAGCGATGGATAATATTTTCTAGTTCTCTTACATTGCCTGGCCAGTGGTAGGCTCTCAAGACACTAATGAATTCAGAGTCTACATTCATCTCTTCGCTAGCATGTTTTTGTAGAAAATGTTCTACAAGGAGTGGTAAATCTTCCATTCTATTGCGTAGATTGGGAACTTCTATTTCTATTATATTCAGTCTGTAGTACAGATCCTCTCGGAATCTATGATCGGAGATCATTTCTTCAATATTACTATTTGTAGCAGCCAAAACTCTACAATTAACATGCACGGGTAGAGTGTCACCAATTGGCATAATCTGAAAATCTTGGAGGACTCTGAGTAGTTTAGCTTGAAAGCTCAAGGGCATTTCACTTATTTCATCCATGAAGAGTGTACCTTCGTTTGATGCCATAAACTTTCCTTGAGTATCCTGGTCTGCACCAGTGAAACTCCCCTTTTTATATCCGAAAAACTCTGATTCCATCAGGTTCTCAGGTATCGCAGCCATATTTATTGGGACAAAAGGTTGATGAGCTCTGTCAGAATGCAGATGCAGTTGTCTTGCAACAAGTTCCTTTCCTGAGCCACTTTCACCTCTAATCAAAACTGTAGCACTGGAAGGTCCAATTCTTTGAATTTTATTTTTTAATTCTTTAATCTCTTGGGATTCGCCAACTAAATCAAATCCAGCAATGGAAGGTCGGGTCTGTTTAGAATGCTTTTTACCACCAATATTATTAATTTTTTCTTCTAGTTCTTCCCACTCAAATGGTTTAGTAATGTATTCCGATGCTCCCCTTTTGATGGCTTCGACCGCATTGGGAATTGAGGAATAGGCTGTCATTAAAATAATTTTTGCTTCTGGTCGAAGTTCGCGAATTCTATCAATCATTTCCAGCCCGTCAATATTTGGCATTTTGAAATCAGTTAGGACAATGTCGAATTTCTCTCGTTGCAATACATTTAAGGCTGTTATGGGATTACTGAAGATTTCTACTTTGTATCCACGTTTAGATAACAGTTTCCGGATTGTTTCCGTCATTAATTCTTCGTCGTCTACGACCAGTATTTTGGACATGGTCCTCCCTTGCTTTCATTGTACAAGATTTTTGACTTCTTTTCTTCTGCTGGATAAGCTTGTTGAAAACCAATTAATTAGGAGTAATTTGATGAATGCATTCATCGAACGTCTGAAGTCTATAGCAAGAAGTAATTTAAGGAACATAATTCTACCCGAGGCTGAGGATGAGAGAGTTCTAAAAGCTGCGGAGTATTTACTTCAAGAAAAATTGTGTAATGTCACTGTCATAGCTGAACCTCAAGTCATTGAGTCGTCAGGATATAATTTAAGTGGAGTAAAAATTGTATCGCCATCTGATGATGAGTTATTGAAAGAATTGACAGAGGTTTATTATGAACTTCGTAAGAATAAGGGTTTATCGTGGGTTGAGGCTCGCAGGGCATTATCTAAACCGATTACATTGGCCTCAGTATTATTGAGACAGGGAAAGGTCGATGGCTTAGTATCTGGTTCAATTTCACCAACAGCGGACGTTTTGAGATCGGGGATACAGATTATTGAGCCAAAAAATGGTAATAAGACCGTTTCAAGTTTTTTTGTAATGATCGAGCCATCAGGCGCTTTTGGAAGTGATGGTATTCTCTTTTTCGCAGATTGTGGTGTCATCCCTAGTCCGGAGTCAGCTCAGTTAGCTGATATTGCATTGGCCACTGCAAGTAATTTCAAAAAACTAATAGAAGATGAGCCAAAAGTGGCGTTTTTAAGTTTTTCAACAAAAGGGTCTGCAAAGCATTCAGAGGTGGACAAGGTAACAAGAGCATACGAAATTGCATCTCAGAGAAACTCTGATGGATACCTCATGGATGCAGAGTTACAGTTGGATGCTGCTCTTATTGAGTCAGTCGCTTCGAAAAAGGCGCCAGAAAGTACCGTTGCTGGTAAGGCAAATGTTCTCATTTTTCCAGATTTGAACGCAGGTAATATAGGTTACAAGCTTGTACAAAGGATTGCCAAGGCTCAAGCTTATGGTCCAATAATTCAAGGGCTTAAAAAACCAATGAATGATTTGAGTCGTGGTTGCACTTGGCAGGATATCGTAAATGTTAGCATTATCACCGCTGTGCAGGCCCTTTAAGTGATTAGTTTGAGTATAAAGATTACAACAAATTGGATAGAGCTAGATTTCCATGGAAGTCAAAGATCATTTGGTGATTTTAATTCTCTATGGGATTTTTGCCTTCTAACGGCCTCTAACAAAGGAATATACAAAATTAAGCTGATTCATGGCCGTGGACGAGATGCAGATGGATTGGCTTTTATTGATGATTCAATACGAACCCGTTTAGATAGACTACGCGGAGTCCGTTGGTTTAAACCTGAGAAAGGGAAATTAGGGGTTACCCTAGTGTATTTGTCTGATAATTTAAATCAACATGCTAAGCATAAATCTAGTCATCAGAAGCTTATGCAACTCTCTAAAGATTTGAAGGAAGAAGAGATATTTACCAAAAAGAGAAGAGGTGTAATAGATAAAAATAGCACTCAAATAGAGGCTACCTTACGTAAGTTAGATACAGAGTGGAATGAGGCCTTAGTTTTAGAAACGGCCCAGTCTTTATTAGATTCAGGTAATATAAACTTGCTTTTGCAGTTATTAGAGGAGATAAAAATATTCGAAATATTCTACACGGATAATTTTAGGATTCAGCTAAGTCGAGTCATCACTGAGTTAGATCAAATAGAAAAATGAAGTTTGATAGCAAGAGACTACGTAGTTTTATTAAGATCGAAGGTCATATTTCTCCGCAAGGAAGTGATCAAAGTTACTTTTTTCTAAAAAGAGTTGATGGAGTAACTCAGGTTTTTAATTGTCTGTCCCATAGAGCATGGCCAAATCAATTAACTTTTTTTGAGGAAGGTGTTGACTCTTACTATTTATCTCCATGTGGTTTTTATCTTGCGGTTCTAGTTAATGCAGGAGGTTCTGAGCATGGACCGATAGCTCTCGTAGATGTTAAGAATCAGATTTCAAAGATAGTTTTTCAAGAGGTTGATGCTCAGTCTGGTGCAATAGTTTGGTCGGTGGATGGCTCAAAGTTTTTGTTTAGATCGAATTTTAAAAATAAGTATGACTATAAAATATACGAATATTCTTTGATTACAGCTGAATACAATTTGAAGATTGATTGCCAAGGTTGGTGTTATCCAATTCAATATTCCCCCTGCGGTAAGTATATCCTCTTTGGTTCGGCTTCATGTGGGGCCAATCAGGATTTATATTTGTATAGTATCGAAAAAGTTAATTCGAGACATTTAACGCCGCATGAGGGTCATGTGCGATACGAGGCCGCTTTTTTAGAAAGTTATGACAAGATCATCTATTTATCTGATTTAGACTCAGAATTTAAGTGCTTGTATATAATGGACACTGATTCATCTAACTATCGTAAGGTAGGTAAAGATTACAAGTGGGACTTGAATGGGTTGCAAGTTTCTTTGGATTCTTCGCACGTTGCTTTTTTGATAAACGAGGCCGGTTATTCAAGGCTAACGGTAGTTGAGGTGGCAACGGGGTTAGAGATACCGATACCTGAGCTTAAAGGTATTGTGAATTCCTGTAAATTCACAGCTAATAATGGATTGTTGTTGTCTTATCAGAGTGCGAGTCGCGCCTCTGATTGTTATTATCTTGCTTTACAGGGTAAGAGATTAGATCAGATTACTTTCAGTTCGTATCAGGGATTAGATAGAGAGTCATTTATCGAGCCTCAACTGATTCAATATACTAGTTTTGATGGATTGGAAATCCCTGCTTTTATATATTTACCTAATAATTATAAACCCAATTCCCCTATTCCCATGATATTGCATTTTCACGGTGGTCCAGAGAGTCAATTCCGGCCTATTTTCCATAAACATCTTCAGTATCTTCTTGAGTTGGGTATAGGTGTTTGCGCTCCAAACATAAGGGGATCATCAGGTTATGGTGCGGAGTTCATGGCAATGGACGATTACAAGAAGCGTCCAGATGCAATCAAAGATGGTATAGAACTGGCTGCATTCCTTGTTAAAAAGGGTTTTACTGACTTTGATAGGCTGGGTGTAGTTGGTGGTAGTTATGGAGGTTTCATGGTTCTCTCACTCATAACTAATGCCCCTAATTATTTTGCAGCGGCAGTAAATGTTGTAGGTATTTCAGATCTGGTTACTTTTTTGAAAAATACAAAACCTTATCGTCGGAAATTGCGAGAAGCTGAATACGGTCCTTTGAGTGACGAGCGCTTCTTAGAATCGATTTCTCCAATCCATAAAATTTCTGAAGTTAGAACTCCACTGCTAGTGGTCCATGGATTGACTGATCCGCGTGTCCCAATAAGCGAAGCCGAACAGCTGGTAGGCAGGTTAAAACAGTCCAAAAAAGAGGTCGAAACTCTATTTTTTGCAGATGAGGGTCATGGAATTCGTAAATTACCTAACCAAATCAACTATTTTGAAAATATGATCAAATTTTTCATAAAAAACCTTATTTGACACAATGTTCGTTTTTGTACGAATTTAGCTTAAATTTCTTCTGTCTGCATTTTCTTGCCAGCCTCACGTATAAAGTAGGATAAAAATCCCTTTAGTGGACTGATAAATGTCCTATTTTTTGGAAACTCCGCTCTTTATTCTGTCGATCCCTTAAAAAAAGGCTTTGGCGTGATTTGTCGTACAAAAAGAAATTGATAATGAAAAATATGTGGATAAGGATAATTATAATTTTTGTTTTGATTAAGGCTTTGCTTACGGGTTGTGGTGGTGGTGGAGACCGTTCTGGCGGTATTTCATCAGAGCCTAGTCCAATAGTCAGGCCTGATCCAGAGGAGCCAAACTTCTTTCCACCCTCTCAAACTCAAGCAGCATTTGATGTTTCCATTCTACCTAATGATGGATCATTAATAGATGAACAACAAACTCTTCATTTTCATCTAAATCGTCCTGGAAGAATCTTTTACGCTTTTCAGAGCGGAGACTTAATTCGTACTGATGAGTTACAGCCAGTGGTGGTTGAAGAGAAGACCCATCGAAATTCTTTTTCCATTGATATCCCTGATTCAATTACAGGCCAGTTACTTGTCCGTTACTTTGCAGTGGATGAAAACTTTAATGAAACAAACTTAAGAATAGCAAGATATAACATAAGTAAAGTAAGCGCGATCAAGCCGCAGGCAGTAGGGTCACCATTGGTTGGTGATCCAATAAGTACTGCATCAGGTGAAACGATTGCAGAGTCTCGCCCCATAATGGGTCGAACGGTATTATCCCCAAACATCCGGTGAAATTATGAATGCAGCAAATCTAAAATTCAGAATTCAAACGCTACTGGTTTTGATACTAACTTTGAGTAGATGTCTATGGGCAGATGAAAGTGCTATTAGTACTTTTATCTACAATGGAGCACTCATTAATAATTCAGGACAGGTGTTAGCCGTTCAGGGAACTAGGCAATTCACCGTAAGTTTATACGAAAATCCTTTTGGTGGATCTGCCGGATATATCCAAACTCTTAATAATATAGATGTTGACCAAGGTTATTTTAGTCTTGAGATAGGTCCAGCATTACCTGATCTAAGTAATTTTAATTATCTGGAATTACAAATTGACGGGGAAGTTATGAATCCTCGAATTGAACTCAAGTCATTTGCTTTTTCTATGGTCTCTAAAAATACTTTTAGATTCAATGACATGAATCTTCAGGAATTTAAGGACTATCTTAGTGCCGAATATTTAGGTCACAGTTCAAATACGGCTCAATTAGGAGTCCGAACACTTATTCAAGGTGAAACAGGACTGCATCCTCTTCTAGTTAATCCATTGAACGATACTTCAGATCCTGCACTTTTAGTTAGAAACGATGGAACTGTAGGTATTGGTACATCAAACCCCACGGAGACCTTGGAAGTGGTTGGTGGGATAAAGGCTGTTGATGGGAAATTCACGAATTTAGAGGTTAGTGGAGATGGGACTTTTGGTAGCACCTTAAAGGTTGATCAAGCTGCCGGGAGAGTTGGTATAGGAACTGTAAATCCTGAAATTGATCTACAGATCGTGAATACGGTTACAGGTGCAGGTATTTCTATCGGAACATTGGTGGCGACAACAAGTTCAGAAATCGAGTTGAAAAATCCAAATCAGAATTTTAGATTTATTTTAAATAGAAATGGTTTGCATGGATTATCCTTAACTCAATCTCAGACTAATACTTCCGTTATGTACTTTACACGCGATAATCGCATCGGTGTCAATGGCGTTGAGGCTCCTGAGGAAGTGCTTCATGTTAATGGAAACGTAAAAGCTGATGTATTCATAGGAGAGTTTAGGGCAACAAAAGGTGTAGCATTCGATTTAGATATGCGCTCTGGATCGTTGAATGGTACGCCCATTGGTACTAATAATGCAAGCACAGCAGTATTTCAAGAAGTTACTGCTGATCGTGTTGAATTGATATCTACAGCCGATACTCCGTTTAAAGTCTCTCAATCAGCGAATCCTAATTCAGAGTTATTAAGATTAACATCTGGTGGAGATTTGGGTGTGGGTACCAATAACCCGCTAAGTAAGGTTCACGTTAGTCAGAGTGATCCTCTCTCACCAGATAGACTTGTAACTTTGGAGGGTAATGCTCCAGCAATTTTCTTAAAAGAAATTGATGCCAATTCAAATCAGAATATGCAAGTGCGGCTAAATAGCGGTGATTTAGAATTCCAGACAGTTAGTGATGGCGGAACAGCTCTTACGACGGTATTTCGGGTCAGTCAAGACGGTGCTGTCGGTGTCGGAATCGATGCTTCTCTGTCTGATCAGCTTGAAATAGCTAAAACTCAAAATGGTTTAACTTCTCTCAGGATAACTAATCAAGCTGATACAGCGAATACTGGGACAGCGGTACGCTTTTTTTCAGATGACTCTATCGGCGATGATTTTGAGGTAGCAAGAGTTGAAGCTCTGATGACTGATAATACTAATGGAGCTGAAAAGGGACGACTTGTTTTTAGGACTCAAAATAACGGTTTATCGTCAGCCATGGAAATTACTGAAGACGGTAAGGTCGGTATAGGTAAGTCTGATCCCTTAGTGGCACTTGATGTAAATGGTAAGATTAATGCTCAGTCTATTTCGATATCGGGCGTATTAACTGCGGAATCTTTGAATGTTACAGGTGTTATTTCAGGAGCCGGTTTTAAGTCAACTAGTTTGGAATTAACAGGTGGTTTGACTGCAGCTACTGTTAATCTAAATGGTGGATTTATTAATAATACTGTAATTGGGGCTAGTACGGCTACATCTGGTACTTTTACAGATTTAGCTGCAGACTCAGCTTCATTCACAAACTTGTCAGCTTCGGGTGGAGTTACTGGTGAACTACTCACAGCTGCTCAACCTAATGTAACGAGTTTGGGCGAATTAACCTCTTTGACGGTTTCTAATGATATGAGTGTTAATACAACTCATTTGGTTGTTGATACTTCAAATTCTGGATCAGCTCGAGTCGGTATAGGTACAGCTAGCCCGGTTTCAGAATTAGATGTAAATGGGGTGATTAATGGATCCTCTATGAATATTTCTGGAGTTTTAACGGTAACTTCATTACATGTCACCGGTAGTATCTCCGGAGCAGGATTTGGTTCGAGTAGTCTGAACTTGAGTGGTAAGTTAACTGCTGCAAGTGTTGATCTAAATAGTGGAACTGTGGATGATGTTGTTATTGGAGCAACTCAACCGGCTACGGGTACATTTACGAACCTGACTGCAAACACTGGGATTACTGGTACACTACAAACGGCAGCTCAACCAAATATTACTAGTCTTGGTACTTTAACTACTCTCGCTGCAAATACAGTAGATATTGATGGAGGTACTTTAGATAGTGTGATTATCGGATCAAATGTTTCATCAACAGCAAGTTTTACTGATTTGACTGCATCTAATTTGGAGGTATCTTCTAGTTTCTCTGCTCAATCTGTAAATATTGATGGTGGAGTAATTGATAATACTGTAATTGGAGGAAGCTCTCCTACGACGGGTACATTTACTGATTTAATAGGTGATTCTTCCACGATCGGAACATTGACAGTAACTAATTCCATCATAGGAACTTTGCAGACCGCTAATCAGTCCAATATAACTGCTTTAGGTACACTTACAAATTTGAATGTATCGGGAGACATGAGTGTTAATAGTACACACTTTTTAGTAGATACCTCTCTATCTAGTTCAGCAAGAATAGGTATAGCAACTGCTAATCCGTCTTCGGAGCTTGATGTCAACGGAGAGATTCGAGCAGATTCAATGAGAGTTTCAGGTTTTCTAACTGCCGATTCGCTTCATATTACCGGTACCATTACTGGTGCAGCTTTTGGGGCTGACAGTATGGATCTTAGTGGCGAGTTAACGGCAGCAACCGTTGATTTGAATGGTGGGAATATTGATGGCGTGATTATCGGTGCAGACGTTCAGTCAGTAGCAAAATTTACAGATGTAACCGTGGATAGTCTGACAGTAACCTCATTATTGACAGCTACTTCAGAAGGCTTAAAAGTAAGTTCAGCTTTGGTGAGTGATACGCTAACTGTGAATCAGTTAGATGTGACTAGTTTAGATGTTAGTGGTTCATTGACAGCTACTGCCACGGGATTAGAGATTTCGTCAGCCGAAGTTACTGGTACTTTAACAGCAAATGAGTTCGATGTAACTAATTTAGATCTGAGTGGTACTTTAACAGCAGCGACTGTTGATCTAAATGCTGGAAATATTGATGGAGTTGTAATTGGAGAAGCTGTACAGTCAACTGCGAAGTTTACAAACGTTACAGCTAGTAGTTTAAGAGTAACTTCTTCATTGACAGCTACAGCTACAGGACTAGAGATAAGCTCAGCTGAAGTGACAGATACATTAACAGCAAATCAGTTTGATGTAACAAATACGAATTTAACAGGTACCTTAACAGCCGCTACGGTTGATCTGAATGCTGGTAATATTGATGGAGTTGCAATCGGAGATATTGCACAGTCCACAGCTAAGTTTACAAATGTTACAGCTAATAGCTTGACAATATCTTCATTATTGACAGCCACATCATCAGAGTTTTTGATTTC
>JAYZAC010000174.1:0-14660 GCA_036339875.1 bacterium
GTAATCAATAAGCTAAAACAAACAATACCTAGTATATAATCAAATCTCAAGTGCTAAAAATCTTTCAATAGAATCGATTATTTCCTGTTGATTAATTTCTGATGTTACCGAGATACATAGGTCTTTACCAGTCGATCGGTTTTGTATGAAAATTGTACTAGCATCAAGAGGACAGTGTCCTAAGCAACTTGTTTCACAAGCTCTTATTTTTCCCCAAAATCCAGCTTTCTTAAATCTCATTTTCAGTTCTGATTTGAGTTCATCAAATGGTTGAGCATCTAAATTTCGTTTAGCCAACCTTGGCCTACATTTATTACAAAGTAGGACTAAGCCTTTTTCAAATTTTGGTTTTTCAGTTTTCATAGTCATTGATTTCGTTATAGGTAAAAAGTTTCACGTGCTTTGTAGTCGTCTTTATCAGTTTTTTGAATTCTCGCTGCATCACAGTTTGGGTCGTGTTCAAAAAATAAAATCCAGTCTTCTTGATATGCTTGTGAAAGAATCTCTTCTTTTTCCTTAAGTGTTTGTAAAGCATTGAGATCATATCCCATTATGAACGGTAGAGGGATATGGGAAGCCGTAGGAATTAGATCAGCACAATAGAGTAGTTGATTATGATTATCATGAATTTTTAATAACGCCATGTGTGGTGTATGGCCATGAACTTTCAAGATTGTTGTATTATCAAACAAACGATCTATATTTCCGTCAAATAGATTCAAGACTCCTGCATCTGCCATTAATCGATAATTCTCAGTTAAGAAAGAGGCTCTATCTCGTTTACTAGGTTTCTGGGCCCAATTCCAATGTGATTTTTCGACATGATAGGTGGCTTTAGGAAAGGTTAAATTGAGCTTTCCATTTTTTCGATATGTTGTTCCCCCAGCATGATCAAAATGAAGATGAGTTAGGAAAACATCGGTAATATCCTCACGAGCATATCCAACTTTTTCAAGCTCTATTTCCAGATTTAGTCGATCATGGTCTATGCCATATATCTTTTCATGCTTTTTATCAAATTTAGTACCGATGCCCGTATCAACAAGTATGCGCTTGCATCCGTCATCTAATAAAAGGGTTCTCAAAGCTAATTCGATTCTGTTTTTGTCATCAGGGGGGTTGGTTTTCGCCCAAAGTACTTGAGGAATTACACCAAACATTGCTCCGCCATCGAGTCTGAAGCGACCAGTATCAATAGCATGTATTTTATAATCGGCGATTTTAATCATCATTACCCTTAATTTTGATCCTCAAATAAATTTCCTGGAGCAGCCAGACCATTGGGGTCCCACTTATTCTTTACGGCTCTCATATCTTCTATGACTTCAGCATTCCATTGGATATCTAAAGCCCAGTGTTTTATTTTTCCAAGACCATGTTCACCGCAGACACCACCACCAAAATCTGCAGCACGTTGCATGCATTTTTTAGTGAAGTTTAGAGCTGCATCTTTTTCAGTAGCATCGGAAGGAATCAAATTAACATGCGGATGGCCATTTCCAATATGACCAAAAGCTACGACTGGTATAGATAGGTTCTTTAATTCGTTTCGAAGATATTGGAATTGTTCAATTAGATGTGGTAACGGTACCCACCAATCGCTGCTAACTTTCCCTCCACCCAGTGTTCGCTGTTTGGATGCGTGTTCATTAATTGTTGCCGGAACATGGTGACGTAGTTTGCGAAATTCTAATAATTCATTGCGATCTTGAGCAACTAACGCTTGTTCAAAAAGGTCACTATTATTCTCTGAAACGGAGCAACTAATTTCCATTAATTTTTCCAGACAATTTTCAAGAAAACTGTCATTAAATTCTTCCATCTTTATGTATATGGTGCATGTATCTTCCGGAATTTCCAGACGGTCTGATTTACTTCTCATCATTGTCGTTGCCTCATGGTCCATATACTCAAGACAGCGAAGATTGAAGTAAGTTCGTTGTGCATTCATCTTCAGACTAAATTCGAGTGCTTCCTGTTCGCTATGGAAAAATAGAAAAATACTCGTGAAAGGATTAGGTTTTTTTAATAGTAGAAGTTCAGCTTCGGTAATTATTCCTAGGGAACCTTCACTTCCTATCCACTCGTCAATTTCCTCTTTGCCTATATGATAACCAGCACGATTTTTCTCGCGACTCAATTCTAATGGGTTAGCTTCTCTTCTGAGAGTTATAAATTCGCCACTAGGTGTTACAATTTCAAGTCCGAGGACATAATTTCTGGAGCTACCATAATAGAAAGAATTTTCTCCGGTTGCATTGGTTGCTATGCTAGCGCCTAATTGAACTTCCTCCCAACTAGTCGGGTCTGGAGGATAGTGCCAACCATAAGCTTCCATCTCTTGCTGAAAATCGCCAAGTAATACACCCGGTTGAACTTTCACACAAGCTGTTCCGTTTCCTATATCTAAGGGTTTTTCAACTCCTTTAAATTTTTCCATTGAAATCAAGATTCCTCGGTGAGCTACGCTAGCCCCTGTTACCGAAGTTTGGGACCCACATGCTGTAAATGGAATTCTATGTTGAGAACAAAGTTTAATTATTCGTTGCAGTTCGAATTTGTCGTTAGGTCTTAGGACTGCATCTGGGCTTCCTTTTAATACCACATCTTCGCAATATCCCTCATAGGCCTCATTATCAGGCAGAAGGGCTTTGAATTCTTCAAAAATTTTATCAATTAGCATTATGCCTCCACTTAGCTATAATAAAACCTTTACTTAAGCTTGAGAAGTAAATTGGTGAGATGGAATGATAGAAGGTATAATATAATCGTACAAAGTGATACTTTATGAGTCCTTCAAAACGTGTAAAAGACTTTCTTGGAAAAATACTTGAAGAAGAAGATCAAAATGATCGTAGTGCTCAAAAGGCAGATCAACGATGCCAAAAAATTTACGATAGGATTCATGAGTTAGTTCTTCAGAAAGATGAACTTAGAAAAGAATTAGAATTGGAGTCTGATCGTGAGGAACAGGCTCAAATTCAAGCAAATATTAGTCGTATAGAACGAGAATTTAATGAATTACTAAACGTTCTATCTTTAGACTCCATGAATTTCTGATTACGCGTAAGTTATTATGTATAGTGAGTTTTGGAATAAAAATTTCACAATATTTCAAACTTTATAATGAATTCAACCGGTTGTATCCTACTCGGCTGGGCGTGCTAAAAGGAGCTTCAATGCATAGTGAAGAAATTATCGAGATGACTGAAGCTTATGGAGCAATGAATTACAAGCCACTTCCTATCGTGATTGCTAAGGCTGAGGGTGTTTGGGTCGAGGATCCAGAAGGAAAAAGATATCTGGATTGTTTATCCTCTTACTCTGCATTGAATCAAGGTCATGGTCATCCAAGGCTATTGAAGGCTTTAACCCAGCAAGCACATCGCTGTACTCTTACTTCAAGAGCATTTCACAACGATCAATTAGGCCCTTTTCTTAAGAAACTTACAAGTTTGTGCGGTATGGAAATGGCTTTACCAATGAATACGGGAGCAGAAGCCGTTGAAACTGCAATCAAAGCTGTTAGAAAATGGGGTTATATTAAAAAGAATATTCCTGATGATGCAGCTGAAATAATCGTTTGCACTGAGAATTTTCATGGGAGGACAACAACAATTATCAGTTTTTCTTCAGAAGATTCTTACAAAGATGGTTTTGGTCCTTTTACACCAGGGTTTAAGATCATTCCCTACGGGGATATTGCCGCTTTCAAAGCAGCTGTGAATACTAATACGGTAGCATTTTTGGTTGAACCGATTCAGGGAGAGGCAGGAGTAGTCGTTCCGAGTAAAGACTTTATGATTGAAGCGGCAAGTATTTGTCGGGAACATAAGGTTTTATTCATTGCGGATGAAATTCAGACAGGCCTAGGTCGTACTGGAAAAATGTTTTGTATGGAACATTATAATATCGAGCCAGATGGTTACATATTAGGGAAGGCATTAGGTGGTGGTGTTTATCCCATATCAGCCTTTGTCGCCAGTAAGGAGATATTAGGGGTATTTAGGCCTGGAACTCATGGTTCTACTTTTGGAGGTAATCCACTGGCGTGTGCTGTAGCCATGGAGGCTATAGATGTCTTGGTCGAGGAAAATTTAATCGAACGCAGTGCAGAGTTAGGTGAATATCTGAAGAACGGTCTGAATCTTATCAAATCTAAGCATATTGATCATATTCGGGGTAAAGGTCTCATGATAGGTATAGTTTTGAAGGATGATGCCGGAGGAGCGCGGCGTTTTTGCGAAGAATTAAAAGTGCGCGGGCTATTGTGTAAAGAAACCCACGAAACCGTTATTCGAATTACTCCTCCCTTGGTCATCAAAAAAGAGGAACTGGATTGGGCCATCGGTCAAATAACTGAAGTCTTGGAGACATTGGACTAATATGAAAAATTTCGACGCTAATTCTACTGAATGGAATCTGGATTCTTTCAACTTGAGATCCTACGGTATTTTAATCGAAGAGGGCCGCGTTTTACTCAGCAAAGAATGGTATCCGCATTATCCTGATGGGATGATTAAGTTTCCCGGTGGTGGAGTTCAATTAGGTGAAGGTCCGGGGCAGGCTGTTCGAAGAGAGTTTATGGAAGAGCTTGAAATGCCAATTTCAATCGAGGGGGTTTTTCATGTACCTCATGGTTTCTTGAAATCTCATTTCGATAATACTCAAGTGGTTGCTATTTACTGGAAGGTTAAGCGCCTTGGGAGTCATATTCCTTTGGAGAGTCCGCGAGAGATATTGACTGATACAGGGACTCCGGGTCGGCAAAAATTCATGTGGATTCCTCTCGATGAATTCAAACCTGAGAAAATGACTTTCCCATTTGATAAACAAGTTGGTCAACTTTTAAGGAGCGACCAATAAAAACTTAGACTTTACTTTTTCAGCGAAGGGTAACATCGGTTTTTCGTATGCCTGCACAAGTCATAAGTTCTCTTCTAGCTCCTGAACGGATTAATTGTTTAACTAGCTTTGAATCTTGTACTAAAAGACTTCCTAAGAAATCAATTCTATAGTTTTTGAACTGGGGTGTTAACGGTGTACTTGGACCAATCAACCAAGATGTAGATCCTCCTATCAATCTTGATATAGATTCAAATGTTTTATTTATTACGGTCGAGCCCGTTATTAGAATTATATTGCATCCTGGTATCAAATACTCGGCTGCAGTCGATGGGTATTCATTAGCTCGAATTGGATTCATCTCTAGGATGGTTACTTTCTGGTTTAATTTGTCGAGAAACGGAAAATGTCCGACACTAACAATTTTCTTATTTGCTTGTTGAGCAGCATCTAAATATTCAAGTAAATGTAATTTAGTCTCTAGAGAGTAGTCTCCAAATTTATTTTCAAGAGTTATTTTCGTGTTCCAGAAAGAGTTTATTGCTGCTAATCCCAGACTGGCTTCTAGAAAATTCCATGAATTCACTTGCAAGGCTAGATTTTTTACTGGATGACCTATCCAATTTTTATAAAGAGAAGTATTTAGACCACCTTTATAAGTCATCGCTAAGCCTGCGCCTAATTCAGACTCGACGAGAGTCCAGCCTTCACCTTGTATAACGTCGATAATGCTGAGATCATTTGGTATGGGCTCAATTAATTGCTTATAAAATTCACTTAATATAATCATAATTCAGTGATTTTTTTACGACGAATGTCGAGCTTTCCAGTTTTGGAGGTAAGTTCTTTAAGACAAACTATCCAGATCATGAGATTCTCATTGATTTTCAATTTCTAGATTTTTCAATATTGGATTGCAATTTCTAGACTTCGTTCCATAGGAGGATTTTAACAAAATTAAAATCGATATTGGGCACTGGCTGTGATGTTATCTTGATTACGTAAAAATAGCTTGTCGTAATCCCCGCTACTATTCCAGACAATTTGAAATGTACTTGTATCAAACGTCAGTCTAAAACCACTAGAGAAGATATCTCCGTTATAGTCATAAAGCCATTGAATATTGTTGCCTAGATTAACTTGTCCTCCGATCACTGGATAAATTTCGTCGGGTCGACCAACTACCTCTAGCGCATTTTGTTGCATTCCAGTAGTTGCTGTTCGACGAATCATTCGGTACCCGCCAAATTGGGCAACACCAAAAGGAAGTTCGCCAAGGACTCGTGGTTCTGTCAGTTCAGTTCCCGATACATTGGTGCCTAAACCGGCATAGAAGGCTTTCCATCCGAATGTTGCAATAATGCTCGTGTAATCGTGTGAGGACCCTGGAATTATAGCGCTAATAGCTGCAGGTAAACTATCGTTGGGAAAAGAGTATTTTAGATTCCAAAAATATCTTCTACGTCGATTAGCAGATCCAGTGAAGAATTCCTGACCTGATGCAAACTCGACATTTTGCACTACACCGGCATTAAAGCTCAGCCAATGATGCGCTCCTCGTTCCTGAATAAGTGTAGACGGGTCTCGCTGCTCGAAAAAGTTGACCGAGTAAACGCCAGCACCCTCTTCCAAACGACGGCTGAAAGGCGAGGGCGTCATTATCGCACCAGTTAAACCGTGCATCGTACTATATAAATCATCAGCAAAGTTATTAGATATGCTAATTGCAAAAAATAAAACGGTCAGAATGGTGACTTTAGTATTTGGCGAAATCATCCTTGATGCCTTCAAAATTGTTACATTATGAAAAAGTACGAACAAAAGTTAGTAGTTCATAGAAAGTTTCGGTAGCGTTTTAATGAAAAGTTATGCCATTGCAACAATTGTTTTCTACTGCTACACTCCCCGCCACCCAATAGGTACAGTTAAGTGCAATTTCAAATACAAAAAGACATAAATCAAATAAAAAATTCTGCTCTCCAGCATTTCTATCCATGGACAGAGCCTAAATCTAACTATCATTTATCTACCGTTGCTTTGATAGATGAGCAATTTTATTGGTTAGAGAACTTGGATAAATCTAATAAAAGTGTATTAGTTCTGAGAACTTCACTTAATGAGTTCATTCTCCATACTATCGAATTGTATTCTTGGGGAGAACGTTTGGTGCCTCAGGATCTATTTAGTATTCGAGACTTCATTATGGAATTTGATTTGGAGTGGGATGCATTATATGAATATTTTGGAGAATCTCTTCGTGAACTAAAGCTGAAGTGGGGGTTTATTTTAGATTTGCCACTCAAATATCAGAAGCTGATTCTCAATGGTATTGCCGAGCCTGGACTTCTGAAATATATGTGCAGTAATGGATTTAAATGGCGCGATTGTTATGCTGACATCCTCTCAGATTTTCAATTAAGTTACTCACAACAGCGAAATGTAATTGAATTATTAGGTCGTTATATTCGACGAGAGGGCTTCGATTCCGCTACTTTCATCAAGAAGTATCAAGATGTCTTAAATTCCTTCGACGGAGACAGACGTAAGCTAATTAGCTTTTTAAATGAGTTATGCAGTCCGAGGTTAGTCGAGTATCGTATGAAGCGAGAGAGTAAAATTAAAGATCTACAGCACAAATTGAATGCTGATCAAATTGAATGGGATCGCTCTCTTGAGTCCTGTAATATTAGACTTCACTGGTCTATTAAAACTTTTGAGGATTTTAAAGCTCTAAAGAAAATTCTAAAATCTAGTGAAATCGATGTGGCAATAGCAGAGATATTGGAGAATTAAAAGAATGTCGGTTACGTTTGAACATATATTTATTGATAGTGAAGTAAGCGATTCCAGAATTCCTGATCATGTGAATGAATACTTTCCTAATCAAAAGATAATAGAGGTACGCGGTTTTGAAGAGATTAAAAAATTTATTGATCGTAGTGATTCGAAGTCGATTATAAATTCGGGTAAAAAATTACTTTATCTAAATAACTATAAAGGTGATGTCATTAAATATTGCCCGGCAAAAAGTCCAGGAGAGTATTTATGTTGTGACCTGCATACGATCAATTTAATGAGTAATTGTATTTTTAATTGTGCTTATTGCATTTTACAAGCGTGCCTTACAAATCCCGTAATGCAGGTTCATTGCAATCTTGATCATATTTTTACTGAATTAGGCAAGTTTGATAAAAATGTAAACCAAACAATTCGTATCTGTACTGGTGAGGTTGCGGATTCGTTAGCCTTAGATAATATTCTCCATCAAAATGAATACTTGGTAAGCTATTTTGCAGAATGTAAAAACCTATATCTCGAACTTAAAACGAAATCCTCTGCTATTGAAAATTTATTAAAGATAGATCCCAAGGGGCGAACAGTAGTTTCTTTTTCATTAAATCCAGAAACAATTGTAAACAAGATAGAGCTTCATACTTCGAACCTTGGAGAACGTTTGTCAGCTGCCAGACGCTTGATTTCAGCCGGTTATCATGTGGCATTCAATGTTGATCCTGTCTTATATTATGAAGGCTGGAAGCAAGACTATCGAGAGCTATTTATGACATTGAAAGAACAGTTTAAACCGGGCGAAATTTCTTGGATGCATTTAGGTTTATTGAGATATATCCCCGGACTGGCAGGAATTGCGAGACAGAGATTTCCGGGAATTAAGATTTTTGACCAAGAGTTCGTGCAAGGGCCTGATCGCAAATACAGATACCCAAAGCCAATAAGAGATGAAATCTATGCTTTTCTTTACGAAAACCTTGAAGAATGGGATTTAACGATGCCTCGTTATTCGTGCGTTGAACAGTCTTCTCATTGGCGTAAATTTCATCCTCATATCCCCAAAAATACTGCGCAAGTTAATGAACAGGTGTTGCAGCGAATAGTGTAGTAGGAGTCATTATGAACCCGATAATGAAAGCATTTCTAGATTCTATTCAATTACCTTCTGAAACATCAGAATGTCTGAGACATTTGGAACAAATACGTGATCGAAAAGTTGTTGCAATAAGTATGCGAAATCTGCCATTTGATAATATTCATCTAGATTTGTTAAAGCCACTGGAAATGATGTTACAAAATAGCTCTCCATCTCAGCCCGTAGATTTGTTTTTGCAAACTCAGTATCTACCGGGTACGGATACATTAGCTCTTCATCATTACCTACTTGATAATAAGGGTTCTTATGGTCTCATAATGGCGGGCAGTGGATTAGAAGGACTTGGTTTAGTATTTGGTGCTTCAGAATGTGTTCTTGGTGGAAGAGCCGGATTTTTCCCTATGCCAACTACTGAAGACCGCTGTGCAGAATTGTTGCGTCTACAAGAAATAATTGAGACTAAGCATATTCGTGACCCTGATAATAGTGGTTTATGTAATAATTTCTTGAAATTATTGGATCAAGACCCTCCTGAATCAGATACTGATCACATTCGACTGAAACGTCTATTACAAGCTTATTTAGATCGTCGATTTGGTTCTCAAGCTCATCTTGGTCGTTATCTACTAATGACTTCTGGATTGAAGATTCAAGCGGCTGAGGCAATAGGAATTCCCGGTACCATGCTTCAATTAGAGGGTTTATACAATCAAATCCTTCAAATTAGTACTCGGATGGAAGGTAGTCAGCAGGTTAAAAAAGTCAGTCATGAACATGGTAGTCCGATGGTCAATAATGCTGAAGAACCTTTCATTGCGGAAGCTCACCTCTGTGCAATTATGGAAACAGTTGAAAAACGGTATATCTGTTTTTGCGTAAAAGGTCTACCTGGATACGATACTCCTGGGATTTTGTGGGCTGAAAAATAACATATTTTACTTTTTTGATTTAATACGGATTTATAAAAAATAATAGCTCAGCTTTAGCTATGTGATCTGAGGTGCTATAATCCTGAGCCTGGCTGCAGCCGGCGCGAAGTGTTAGCTTCCATTTCAAATGGATGGATTTGGCTTTACATTCCTTGCACTAGTTGCAACATTCTGTAGTTTTTATAACCGTAACTTTACACGAAGGGTGTTAAACGATGGAAAATATCAAAGTTCGTATCATGGCTTCTCAAGATTGGAGCATGCGCTATGCAATGCAGGAGTTTATTAAGTTTGCGGATCCTGTAATTCGTCACAAAAAGAAAGAATATAAAATTGATTTGGGTCGAATTATTGCCGAACCATTAAAATGTGGTACTAATGTTGCTCCGCAAGCAGACGTAGTTGTCGATCGTACAATTCACTGGAATGATTTCTATAAGTGTTGGGGACAAACCGCTCAGAATTGTGGTGCTAGCATTTTAAATAGCAGTCTTACCTTTTCTAATCTTGATAAGCATAGTACTTACGATCTAATTGCCCGAGCAATGCACCCTAAGGACCGTTTTCCCACAACAGTTTTAATGCCCGATTTTCATCCTTACACAGAAGAGCAGTGGCGCGAGGAAATGTGGGGTCATGAGCAAAGTTTAATTATGAAGAATACCAAGTATGGATGGGATTCTAGTCGTAAAACTGTAGATATGCAGAAGGTAAATGAAAGCATGGGCCAGATGCAGCAATACTTGAAGCGAGGACAATTAATAAGAGAACAGTTTTATCCTGGTAACAATTACATAGCAGATACAATGGAAAAGCACTTCAACAATCAGTATCCCGTTTTCCTTAAAAAGGCTTTCGGAGGAGGAGGAAGTGATGTATTTAAAATAGATTCCTTGGAAGAGCTCTATGAGAAATACGATCAAACTAATGGTCGCGTCTTTCATATTCAAGAAGCCGTCGAAAATTATGATGTTTTTATTCGTTGTATGGGGATTGGGCCAATGATTCTTCCAATGATTTTTCAGCCAGATACTCCTTTACACGAGCACTACAGTCCAGAGAAAATTGTTATGGACCCAGAGATTTATGAACGCCTTCAAGCCTACGTACGCTTTATCAATAGCTATCATCGTTGGACTTATAATTCATTCGAGTGTCTTGTTAAAGACGGTGCAATTCATCCTATTGATTTTGCTAACGCATGCCCAGATTCTAATTTCACATCATTGCATACCCATTTCCCATGGTTACTTTGTGCCTTGGTTAAGTGGATTTCATATGTTGCGGTAACAAAGAAAAACATGGGTATTGATCTAGAACAAGAGAAATATACAAAAGTATTTATGAATCCCAAAAAGAGTCAGCAGGATAAGTTTGATTTTCACAAGCAGATGAGTGATAAGTATTTTGAGATTCAAAAATTTCAAGAATTCTGTGATGAAAACTTCCAAGATTTGGATGATGCAATGATTGCTTTCTATGATAATCATTTTGATCGAATTATAGAATTCGCCATAGAATATTCAGATTTCCCAGATTATGAAAAAGGACAATTCTTTCATCACTATAAAAATATGATGGATACACTTTTTAGGCCTAATGCTAAGCGCTACTTAAGTACTGTAGTATTTGCTTGACATCAGATTTTTATGGGGCCACTCCTGTTTAGGGGTGGTCTTTTTTTATAGGTATCTAATTTTTTGCTTTAAGGAGATATGTTGCTATCATTAGTGGGGGAGGAGAAAAATGCTCTCAGATATCATTAAAGTTAGACGAGACTTACACCGTATTGCTGAGTTGAGTTTCGAGGAACATCTCACTAGTAATTATTTAAAGGAAAGAATTGAAGCTCTAGGTTTGACGCCCCAAGCTAGTGCTGGGACAGGTCTAGTGGTTGATATTAACGGAGAAAATTGTGATCAGCAGACTGCGATTATGTTTAGAGCTGATATGGATGCGCTTCCAATTCTGGAGCAGAATGACTTTGATTATAAATCATGCCATGAAGGGATAATGCACGCTTGCGGGCACGATGCTCACATGTCGATAATTTTTCACACATTGGAATGGGCTGTAAAGAATAAGAGCAAATTAATAAGACCCTTGAAGTTTATTTTTCAACCAGCGGAAGAAAAAATTGGAGGGGCTTCTGTCATGATTTCTGAAGGGGTAATGCAAAATCCTGATGTTGCAGAGGTTTATGGATTACACATAGCTAATCGTTTACCCTCAGGTGTGCTGGGGGTTAAGAGTGGTATAAGTTCAGCTTATTGCGATGAATTTAAAATTAATATTGAGGGTAAGGGCGGCCATGGTGCCCGGCCTTATCAATGCATAGAGCCTATTATGATAGCCACTCGAATTATTCAAGATTGTCAGAACCTTGTAGCAAGGGAACTTTATGCAATGGATAGTAACGTCATGACGTTTACAACCATTCATTCAGGGTCAGCTTATAACGTAATCGATGATCATCTCCAGATGGGAGGGACATTACGTACCCTTAGAGAAGAATCCAGAGAATTTATCGTATCTCGCCTCGAAAAAAAGTTTATGTCTCTACAGTCTGAATACGGATGTAAAATAGATTTCGAACTGATTGAAGGTTACCCAGCTATTCACAATGATCATAAATGTAGTCAACTTGTAAGAGAGATTGGAGCAAATTTAGAGAGTGTCATCGAGGTTACTGATGAGGGCATGGGTATGGGTGGCGAAGACGTGAGTTATTTTTTGCGCGAAGCCCCAGGGTGCTATTTTTTACTTGGTGTCGGGGGTGACTCCTGTGCCTTTTCTCCCCATCACTCACCAACATTTGATTTTGATGAATCCGCTTTGATCTGTGGATATGAAATATTTACACAAATTATAGCTCGCAGAGCAATGATAAATACATAAGCATATGCGCTATGTCTTGATTGGCCTGTTTATACTAGTAATTGTACTGGAGATAACTCTCCAGTATCTTGCCAAAGCTGTCAATCCATACGGCTCTTATCCAGAATTCTTTGAAGTAGCTAAGAGTCAAATAGAACAGTCTAATTCCGATTCAACTGTCTTTTTTGTTGGTGACTCAACTATTTTTGGAGGTGGTGCATCCAATGAGAAGATTTACTCACTCCCAGCTCAATTTCAAAACTTATTGAAGCGAAGTGATAATTCTTTGAATGTCGTGAATCTTGGTTATCCTGGAACTACGGGTAAGGAGCACTTGGAGGTTTTAAGACTACTTCCCAAAAATTCTAAAGTTATTATGCGGACTGGTATTAACGACTCTTGGAAGCGCCACGAAAATTATAAGTTACATATATTTGGGCATTATGTTGAGATAAGACTGCTAAAGCTAGGTATGATTTTCTGGTATGGGTGGGTACGGGATAAAACATCTGAATCTGCAACTACGGCTTATTTTGAAGAGTTACAGAGCTTAGCAAAACATAAGTCTTTTGATCTATATTTTGTTGATTATTTTTTAGGTGAAAAAACTTTCATGAATAGTTTTTTTAAGGATCAGCCTAATTTCATCCCTCTAGCACAAATTCTGAATAATGCAGGATTTGCAAATAAACACAACAGAATTTCAAAACGATTTTTGAGTTATGACCTCGTCCATGCAAATGATCTTGGTTATCGACTGCAAGCTCAAGCTGTTTTTAATTGGTTTGCGGCGCGCACGAAATTAAATCTAATACCGTCACAGCAATTTAGCTTGACCGTTGATAAAGAGGCCCTGAAAGAACTAAAAGATACGCTACAGTCATGGTTGAATATTCTTAGAGAGAAGAAGGTAGATTCAGCGGACCATTTTCCGTTTGCAATGAAAGCTGCATGGCAGTATTACATAGCGACAGGTGATCAAACCATCAAATCAATCTATGATAAGTTAGCCAATATTTACATTCATATTTTTCATTCAATATATCCCATAACATATGCTCTTAATAGACGAGATAGGGTCAATTCTTCAGAATTGAGAGATTTGAAAATTGATAATCATAATGCTGAAAAATTAAATAGATGGTTTCAGTTGGTTAGAATTTTTAAGTATCGCTCTAATCATGATTATGTTTCTGAATATCAGGCTAAATTCCCCAAAATTATGAAGATGAATAAAACTTATTCAGATTATGCGAAACTTGACCCTCCGCATCCTATAGAGCTTTGTCCACTTCTGATAAAAGAGACGGGCTATTCAAAGGAGGAATTTAGTGCGCTTGAGGATTGGGAATATATTTTTCAAAATAAATTTGATATTAATGATATCAATGAAGAGAATTGGAAAATTTGCGGCGGTATATCTTCTCCCTGAGAATTGATATTTAAATTATATTTTCTGTAATTAAAAGAGTCACGACTATTCGATATACTATGAAGTCCTGTCATAAGTATTTAATATGGGAGATCCTAATATGAATGACCAACAGATTTTTGAGCAAGCGGAACTGCTTTTTCAAAAAGGTTTGAATGCAGCTTGCATAGAACAATATTTGAAAATCGCTGATAAGCCTAGCTTAGGTGCCATTGCACATTTTCGTATGGGTCAAGTATATAATAGGATGGAGCATTATGAGCAATCTCGGCAGCATCATTATGCAGCGCTCGAAAATGATCCTAAGCTATTCTCAAATATTTTACCGCAGAACTTACCTCATAGAACCTATGTTCATCAAAAATTAGAATTGATCGACAATAATAATTGTCCCATATGTGGTTCTGAATCTGTGGCCAAAAGATGTTACAACGTAGGTGTTAGTTATGACTTTACTCCGGGATTTGATCCCGTTCGAGTTTGGATGTATTGCGAAAAGTGTGATCATCTATTTGCTCATAACCGTCCAAAAAATTTAGAAAAAGTTCTGAAAGAAACAAAAATGAATTCAACCCTGACGCCTGACCCTAAGGCTTTTGCAGAGGAATGTAAAATTATTAAGAGGATTATGAGTTTTGCAAAGGGTGATAGTATTCTTGAAGTGGGTAGTGGTGTGGGTGAATTTGCGGGT
>JAYZAC010000175.1:0-6095 GCA_036339875.1 bacterium
GACATAATTTACAAGACTTTGAAGCTCATCAAAACGAACATCATCAAGCTTAATAAGGCTAAGATCTTCCTCTTCTTGCCAAAAAATCATACTCGTTCCAACTTGAGGATCAAAAATCTTCTGAAACTCAGAAAAAGGTATATCAGGCTCTAATCTTGAATCAGTTGGCACATATACTGACTCTCCCTCAAATAGTATTCGAAAACGCCTTGTCGTTGGTGGGGGACTAACCAATTCGGGACGAACTTCATCTTTAATTCGTAAAAAATAACCCTCAAACGGAGCTTCGGAACTCAATAACAGGTATTCTTCGCGCTGATCTCGAGACAATCGAGTAATCCAATCTTCAAGCTCCTGTCGTTGCTGGCGTTCATAAAACCATAAAGATGCTTTAGCTTGATTCCTCGAATTATCTTTTCGAAGCCTAATATGAATCTCAATATTTAGCTGTTCCGAGACAGAAATCAATGACTTTTCTTGTAGATCATACTTCCACGTAATCGCAGCTCTAATATCTCTGAAACGTAAATCAAATTCTCCAAGATTAAGTATTTCCTTTTCATTAACGATTCGTAAAGTCTCATCTTTCGCCCAATAAGTTGATAATGGATGCCGCTTTCCATAAGCCATGAACGTTCCATACGAATCAAGCCAATATACGGGACAATTCAGTTGTTCGTTGATCCATAGAATAAGATAGCGGGGAGCAAACATAACTTTTAACAATATTTGTTTATTCCTAAAAGCTTGATATTGAAGATCAAAAAGCTTCAAGCGAAAAGCTTTTCGAACTAAAGCACTTACTTTTTCAGTCGGAAGAAGGCAGTAAAGAGCTTCTTGCTTTACATCGTATGTTTCCCAACGTAAATGAACCCACAAGTATTCAAAATTATCGGAGTCATCTAATGTCTTTGTCGACTCAATTCGATTAGCTACTTCATGTAGATACAAAGATTTGAAAGATGCCAATGATTCAGATTGAAAAACTAGTTGCCAACTATTTTCATTATTATGATCGTAAAGTTGACATTTGACTCCAAAAATTGAGGGCAATACCTTAATCCATGTTACAAATTGATTTTGTAATTCGTTGTAGCTATTGAATTTTAGAGTAGTGATCCTAGTCACAACTTAAACCTGACGTAAAGTATTCTCAGTAGTATCTCCGATTTCCTCATCAGAATCAGAAAGCTCAACAGGCTGACGCTCAATGTAGATATTTCCAAGGTCTTCAGTATCTATATTTAGTTCTTCGATAACTCTTCGAACCATATCACGATGCTCTTCCTCGTGCTCAAATGGCAGTGAATCGCCAGCTGATTCATAATCTATATACAGATCTTGCTTACCTGTTTCCACGTTTCTTCTGAGCTTCAAAATCAATTCTGCCATAACGTGATTTCCTCACTTAGATTCAGTTTCTGACCGGGAGCGTGCTCATCCAAAAATTCAGAAATACGCTCACGTTCCATAACTTTTTCTATCAACACAGTCTCTCCGAGTGCCTTAACTAATTCAATACGCTGCTCCAAAATTTGGCGAGCCCTTAGACGTGCTTTTTCAAGAATGTCGCCGACAGCTGCGTCTCTTCTTGCCAATGCATCCGCTGACATTTCTCTTTCAGGAACAATTTGTACTCCAAATGCCTCTGACATTCCCCATCTAGAAACCATCTCAGTGACTAGATAATTAGCTCTAAAAATGTCATTCTCGGACCCAGAGGATAGATCATTGAAAATTAATAACTCAGCCTCACGACCTCCCATGAGGACTATTAAGTCCGCTAATAATTGCCGCTTAGTAACCATGAACTTATTCTTACGCTCTTCCTGCTTCATGTATCCTAGAGCTTCAGCATAGTCAGAATCTACTGAAATTCTCTCTACCGGAGACGCATCCTTTAAGCATAGTGCAACTACTGCATGCCCTGCTTCGTGATAAGCTACGACATTACGCTCTTCATCGGATAGTTTACGCTTTTGCTCACCACCTCTTAACGCTAAGTGAATCTCAGCTTTTTCGAAAGACGATTTATTTTCACGAATTTGAAGTCTTTTCAAGAAGCGACAGGCTGAATAAAGATGGTCTCCAGTGTAAGATGTACCTGTCATAGGATCAGTCATTTCACCAGTTTGAATAGCCATGTATTGAACTTGTTCCTCAGACAAAGGGAGATTCATTTTTCGTATATAGATTTGTAGAATTTCTAGTCGGTCTTTCTCCTCTGGATAAGGAATCTCTAGCTTCATTTCGAATCGACCTGGCCTCAACAATGCCGCATCTAATGAACTTACAAAATTTGTTGTACCGATTACAAAGACAAGTTCCTCTTTGCGGAATCCATCCATCTCCGTCAAAAGTTGATTAACCATAGAATGATTCACTTCAGTCGTCGAAAGTTTAGATCTAGATCCAGCAAAGGAGTCAAGTTCATCAAAAACTATAATTGAAGGAGCTGATTGACGTGCCTTGAAAAATATTTTTCGAATATTTTCTTCAGATTGTCCTACCCACATAGACTTTAGCTCAGGACCAGACACAATCAAAATCGTTGCATTTAATGCATGTGCAATAGCTTTAGCGAAATAAGTTTTTCCAGTTCCCGGAGGACCCCAAAAAATAATTCCTTTTGGAATTATCGAATCAATCCGATCTAATTCTTCTTCATCTTCAATCCCATCACGATATTTTAATATCCCTAAAATTTCCTCTTGAATCTTATCTTTTACAGAAGTATAACCACCTAGATCTGTTTGCATATCAACCAGTGGTATTTCCATTTCAGAATCTAAAGTCATCTCACGAAGTTGACTAAATACCTTATCTGGATTATCAGGAAAATCAATACCCTCGAGTCTTGAAAGTATTTGTCGAATTCTCACAGGATTTAACCCAGACACATACTGATATAACCTATTGAAATTAAAGTCTTTCGGAAATTTACGAGCCTCTCTCTGAGTGACGAGTTTCGAGAGGCAGCTACGATCTATACCAATTAATTTACGTTGAGCTGGAAAAAGATTTTGAATTACTTTACTAAACGAAAAGTTTGGATCCTTGAATGCTAAAAAAACGATTCGAGGATTTTCATACAAAAGAGGAATTAATTCTCTAGCTTCTGTGGTTAAACCTTCATTTTGAGAGCTACTTGATACTAATAAGTCTAGATGTGGCAAAACTAAAATTCTTTGTTCACTGGCATTCCGTACCCAATGAGTTACTTGGGCTAGCATAGCGCGGAGTATTGACGGAGCTGGATTCTCGCCTTCAGAGCCAGGTATTTTTCGACCATCCAAATATTCTAATTGAATTCCGGCATCACGCATCTGCCCGCGTAACGTCATAAAAACGAATGGTATCAATTGTTTCTCACACTCAATCAAAACAGAAGCTTGTGTTTGAAGCTTTTTACCTATCCAATACAAATCTCGACCATAAGCAACTTCCAATGCTGATCGTTCATTGAGCTCAAGAGGTAACTGTTCAAGGTCAGTAGTCATATTATACCTTTATCCTTATGGTCACTTCCCCCGCTTCAATATTTTCACTAATCGATTGAATATCACCTAAATTCCTAGCCTTCTCTTTCAAAGCCTCTATTTGCGCCTTTTCCACCTTGTCATGCATCATTTCATCGATTTCCTGCAGCATTTGTTCTTGTGTCGATTCTAATTCCTTCAGCATTTCTTTTTCCAATAATTGAGCTTCTTCCTTCAGTTCTCCATCTGCTTCTTGGATAACCTTCATATGGCCCTCTCGATTAGCTCTTGATTCATCATCGGCGTAATCGTACACATCGATTTCACGGTCAATATCAAGTTTAATATCTTGCTCCTGTTCATACACTATTTTCAACTGCCGAGTAACTGGATCAAACTCCAGATCAAATTGGTCATGTTTTTTTGTAACCTTGCCATCTTGAGCCTTATGCCAACCGTCTTTTTCCAATTCCAAGGCTAGAAGACCGCCCATTCGATCAGCTGGCAACAATTGTAATAAATCAATTTTCTGACGCCATTCTCTACCAACGTTTACCGTGTCTCGCAGAGTTTGTTTAACACGAACCTTATAAGTTTGACTCATCCAGAATTCCCCTATTCAAAAGATTGTTCACTAGGATAACCCTTCGCGAAAAGATTTCCTAGACTTGAAAACTAGCTTGCATTTCACTTAATTTACTCTCAAATTCATACTGGCGAGGAAAAAATTTGAGAGTAAAGTATTCTAGTATATGCTGAGCTTCATCAAAATCTTCATCAATAAATGAAAACGAACTTAAATGTTTATGAAACGTAATTAGCGATCTGTAGTAAGTTTCGAAAATTCCACTCACCTCAAGTATTAGATTTTGAATAACATGACTAGGATTTGTAGAGAGCTGATTTAAATCGTCGAGGTATCGCATCGGATTCATTAGATCTAAATCGATTATCATTTCAAAAATTTCTAAGAGTGAGGTGGTAATACACCATTTAGAATGTTGATGGGCCCATGAAACTAAATCTTGTAATTTGATGCTCAATCTTCGCATTCTTGCAAGTTTGTCAGTCTGTTTGTAAAGATGGAGCGAGGCTTGAAAATTCTTAAATTCTTCAATAAAGAATTCCATACTACTATCCATAAATAATTGCTCATCAACATCTAAATTCAATGGTGTTATCAAACAATTCAAAAATGGTTCCTGTAATAACATATTATTTAATGATACCTGTTTCAGAGCCGGTTCAAATAGAGCTAACATTGCTTTCCTGTCTCGACGAGCAAGCTCTCTAGTTAGACAATGAATCACGAGTCGATCTCCAGAAGTAAATTCTCGATTTGGAGGCCGAAAAAGATTACGCCTAGGTGAATTATAAATCTTGAGCAAATCTTCAAAGAAAAATAATAATTCACAGCTAAATTTCGGGGCAAATTCACTAAATTCAAAAAATCTTTTTCTAGCTTTGATACCATCTATGGAAAAAAACTGACGCTTCCAACCTCCATTATTAATAGCTTCTTCTAAAATCCAATTAGAAAAAATCGTTTCTAATCCATGAATGAAGGGCTTACTAAATTTCATACTTTCCGGAAAAGATGTTTCGAGAAAATAACTAAAAGCCAATCGATAATCAGCATTCTTTAATCGTTTCATGAAGAGCAAGAAATAGTATTCATCCTCCATTAGAATGAGCTTCTGATTATGAGTGCTTGATATCATCACCCTCCAGAATGTTTAGAGTTTTTGAAATAGAATTCTTATTACTTTTTTCGATTTCTGCAACTAAATTTAGAGGAAAACCATAAATGCGTAATTCTCCATCTTTCCATTTTAACTCCATCTCATTTGGCATTGAAAAGCAAGGCATAGAAGCATTATACCGATCAGTCATAAAATGAAGACCTTGATTAGAACTTCCTATCCATCTTCGATTTTCTACTCTTTTTGATTCAATGTAAGGGCCATCAACTAATAGATCTATTGAATCCAATATTCTAGAATATTCGGAATTTTGGATATGTTTCAACGTGTAACCGCTAAATACCATTGTGCTCAAATTACGCCTTTTGCTGAATTTGAGTAATGACAATAAAGCTTCTGGTTGATCAAATGGTTCACCACCCAGCACACTTACTCCTTCGATGTCAGAGTAAAATTTTTGTACTTCTCTAATCTTATTAAATAACTCTTCGAGGTCCATTTTTTGATCTTCATTTTGATCAAATAAATGAGGATTACAACAACCTTTACATCTTATGCTACATCCAGAAAACCAAACCGCAATCCGATAGCCAGGACCTTCTAAATCTGTTCTTTCTATAAAATCAGCTAAATAAACTTTCAGCATTTTGAATAAAAATAATCTCTAATATTTTTCAGGATAGAGAAAATCAAAAACCATATCGGACAAACTACCTACACTGTAAACAACAATACAAAATACAGCGATTACAATTAAGACGAAAATAGCTACACCCAACAATTGATCTACACGATCAACCTCAGTCTTCTTATTTTCTTTGGCCATTAGGTCTGATCCCCTTGATTAAATTATCGATTAGTTGCGAACTACTGAGACCATCCTGCTGCCATAACCATGGAAACATAGATATGC
>JAYZAC010000176.1:0-19436 GCA_036339875.1 bacterium
TCCCAAATTTAATGGGCCTTTGGTTGACCAAGGGATTGATTCAATGGGTAAACTTAAAACCATTCCCATTAACAGAAAGAACAATACCCATTTTGGAAGATTATTAGACTTTTTAGAACTTGGAAGAAGAGCCAATTGAGCGGAGCTAACTCTTTTCTTGGGTTCTCCAAATATCATAGCAAAACTTAATCCCAAAGTAAGTGCTAAAATTAATACGAAAAGAATGCGTGCATGACCTAATTCAGTACCCAGCAGTTGATAAGTAAAAACGATAGCAATTATATTTATGGCAGGTCCTGAAAATAAAAAAGTAATTGCTGGACCTACTCCGGCGCCCCTCTGAAATATTGTTTGAAATATAGGTAAAATTCCACACGCACAAACACTCAGAATTCCTCCTGATACCAAAGAAACTGGATATGAAACTATAGGCTTTACGCCAGCAGACAAATATTTAACAATTGTAGATTTCGGAATAAATGTTGCCATAGCACCTGCAATAAAGAAAGCAGGGATAAAAGCTCCAGAGAGTTTTTGAAAAACATATACTTTTATAGCAACAAAACCTGGCGTTACTACGGTAGACAAAGATTCAAGCCACATTCTGTAATATTCTATCTTAGCGTTCTCGAAACCTTAAAAACTGAAGTTTCTTGATAAGTGCCCAGAACATCACCAATTATCGCCAAGCCCGAATCTCCTCCCAAACCCGAATTAATGATTCCCTTGGTAACTAGATCAACCTTCACCCCAACTTTTACAGCCTCTTTGCCGTACAAGCGTGATCCTTCGCTGGCAAGCACCCGCATTTCATCAACATAATAACTAGCCGTAAACATATCAGGTACACCAGTCACCGGGTCAACCTGACCTGAGACAATTTGAACAGCCTCCTGAGAATTATTCCACTTCCCATTCCAAGCTTCATTAATATCAATCTTTGAGGGTCTATCCTCGAATATATCAACTGTAGAATCACCACTTATCCAATTTCTTAAGTTGACCGCTGTTTGTAAAGGTTTTAGATCATGCTGAAAAGGATCCCGTGTAGATATGTCTTCATAGAATCTGACTAAATATAAGTTACTGATCAGATTAGACTTACCAGATGTTTGAAAGAGTTCCTCGTCTCCTAATGGATATGGACCAGACCAGGTATCTGCTGTGCCATCGAAATTAATATCATCAACGGCATTTCGCTCTAAATTCGAACCGTTAATCACAGCCGTTCCCGTTAGAAAAGCTGGCCCCGGATTTGTAACAATAAAAGAGCCTTGTTGCGAGGTAGAATTCTCACCCAAGATATTTGTACCATTCAAATTATCGTAGCCTGCCGCGTGATCGTAAAATGGGTTTTTACCTACTGAATATGCCGCCGCATCATAGGCTTCAGTGGATAACAATCGCATCTTCAAACGAGCATGCTGTAAAGCCCCTTTAGCGATGAATTTCATTTGCATTCGCTTGATGATTTCATAATTTCCAGGCAGCGATTGCCGATTCGTTTTCAGTAAGGCTACAACAGTAACGGAGAGTATGCCAATGATAGCCAATACAATTGGTATTGCCATAGCTCTTTGGGATTTATAAAAGTTCAATTAAATCTCCCTTTAAATGTTACCAATTGAATCATTTTTGCTTTACCTCGCGAGTCAATCTGTTGCGTCACATTAACTTCATCAGTAATTGGACCAACTTCCGATAGGTTCGCAATATAGGATTGTCCCCATCTTATAAATAATTGAATTTTAGCAAAATTACTATAATTTGCGGCACTAGCTAAACCAGTTAAACTTTCAAAAGCCGACATGGTCTGGGCACCTGAATAAATAGGAAGACTTACTTGATTATCTACCTTCCTCTCATAGGCACTACTTGCACTCAAATCTAAATTCCAGAAACCATTTGTAATACTGTAAGGACTGTATTCTTCGTAACTAGTCGATCCGGAGCCGCTCCTGTATCCGCTAGGTCCTTTATCCTCTAGTGCTAACGTATCGTAAAATTGCTGTGGATTATTAGGTGCCTGCTCATAATCGATTTCCGGATTCTTCATGTAATTATAAGTCATTGAAGTAACCTTCGAGGTACCCAACGAAGAACTTGCAAAATAAGCTCCTATATACAAATCAGTGTAATAGTTCTCACGACCGATTTTGAAATATCTTTGTTTAGAATTTGCTGTTTGACAGCATGAGTTGGGAGTACCTTCATTAGCTTCGCAACCAGCTAAGGGGTCTGTCTCACCGCAATATTGCCCTAAAAAATCATTTGTTCCAATTACAGTCGTTACAATCCCGTATGATTCTTTCGAGGTCTCAGTATCTCGCAGGTCTATGGCTAGAGGATTAGTAAAATTAAGCTGATCAAAGCGTACCGAATCATTCAATAAAAATTCTAAAACTGAAGCTCCGATAGTCGAAGCATTAGCATATGAATCTGAAATATCTGTTCTTTTAACACCGCTCCACATTACGCCCATCAAAGGCACTAGCGCAAAGGCGAGTACAGACATCGCTACCAATATCTCTGTTAAAGTGAAACCTAGTCTAACTGCTTTGAGTTTGTTCAATGTATCCTCTTTTTTTGTTCATACCCTATCAGGTTTGAGAGTAGATAATTTTTAGCTAGCCGTAGTCATGCGTATTTTGTGCAGTTATAATGAATTATAAGATAACAGTAGATTCGCGGCAAGATGATGAATTCAGAGAATTATTACAATAAATCGAATAAAACTGAGTGCAAGCCAATGGAGCTAAAGAACAAAGCCAAAATAAAAATCGGCTCGAAATTAGCAGCTTTTACTATTGTTGAACTGCTTATTGCAGCTGGCCTTTTAAGTGTTTTCTTACTAGGAATTGGAGCATTTTTTTTACAAGGAAATAAAGCCGCAGCTAAAGGTACTTGGCGGATACATACTGTCGAAAAAGTACGATTAGGGATGTCTCTGTTGCGTCGAGCACTCGACGGTACATCCTACCCGAGTTTTACTAGCAACCGTGATTTTTCAGAATTAGGGCCAGATCATCCATTAGCCGAAAATTATGATTTAACTTTTCAAAAGACTTTTTCGAAAGATTCTACAACCCCAGTAACCTTCGTGGCAGGAACCGATGAATTAATCGTGGAATTTACTACAGTTACACCCTATCAACTTGACGATGCTGGTAATTCCGTTCCGGGCACTGGGCTTGCTACAGCATACAGTATAACTCTAAATGCTAATTCTAAAACGGTCGTAGATGCTAATAAAGGGACTTCTCACAATTTGGCAGATTTAACTATTGAAGGACAAGAGCAAGTCTACACTTACGCAACGGGTCCACCTCCAACATTGGGAACTTTTACCAATCAGGGTGGGTTAACTCGTATCAGAATACCAGATGTACACCAATTGAGCTTTAGGGTTGCAAAAAGTTATCCAAACCCTGAATATGAAGGCAGCAAGAGTAGAGACTATCCGAGGATCACACTAGAAATATACATTGAGTGCAGAGACCCATTTGATGGACGACTTGCTGTAACTCAAACTCTAATTTATATGATCAATACTCAGGTTCGGGGTACCTAGTAATAAACCTAATGGTTGTGTCCTGCATGGCTCATTTTCTTAAAGTCGGGCTTTCGGTTTGTTTCTAACACTTCCGGCAATATCTCAATCAAGGCCTTTGAAGCTCCTCGTAAAACATAGTAATCATTAATAACAACAGTTGGAGCCGCAAAAATTTTATTTTTTGAGGAATCAATCAAATCATTAAGAACTTGTTTAGCTGACTCATCTGAACTCACACAATTAGACGCTTTCTGTCGCTCAAGCACAGTAATGCCAGCCTGATCAAAAACTTGTGAGCGGTATTCATTAAGCTTAAAATCTTTATAAAAGTTAGCCGTCTCTTTTTGTCCAATTTTGGATAATCGCTCGCCTAAACCCTTGGTAAATCGCTTGATATATTCAAAATACTTATCTCGACTCAGACCCTTGGATAAGCAAGTCTGTGTGATTCCCTCGGTTAATTCCTTTATACCATTCTGTGACTCAAGATAAAGTGGGAAGGTATTTCCTTTCCCATCAGTGTAGTTCACCATAAATCTGTCATTTGACTTAATAGTACCAGGATTCTGGCGACTTTGACGCGTAAGATATACGACCTCAAAATCTATCTTTTTGCCGTTTTTCTCCATTTTCTCTACCGTCTCAGTCAATTCCTTTTGTATCTCTACGGCTCTACTCAAAGCTGTCGTATAAAGTTTTAATTTATAGAGCTTTGGTTTTTGATTTAATGCAGCCACTTCGTGCACCAGTGGGTTGATGAAGTAAATTCCTTCACTTGCCGCTAAATACCTCTGAATGAATTTCACTCGAGGTGAATTTTGAAAAGTCATATCAGGAAAAACAAATAGAGGAAAACGATCGGCGCTCAAAGACTTTACCCACTTCTGAGCTTCAACTGACTGCCGATCATAGGTTTTGACGTTCAAGCCCGGGAATACCTGATAAAGTTGCGTTAAAAAACGACCCGATTCACACAAATCACATTGATCATCTCGTATCATAACTAGATTGACCTGAACTGGATCCTTGAACTCACAGATAGCTTGAGGAGTTCCCGGGTTCTTACAGAAACCGTTTTTACCCTTCTTATTGCAATGAGCATCTTGGCTGCACATAGCAACTTTCTTACACTCGGGCATCGGATCTTCCATACCTTGGCAGATTTCATATAACACAGGTGTCGCCTCGATTGTATTTGTGTAAGGTTCCTGATTAATTCTAATTGTGGGCGACGCACTTATACCCATGTCATTACCTGGCTTAATATTTTCCCTAAACCAAGTGTCACCTCTCCCATCGGTCATTGCCTTCTGAATTTCGGTAGGGTCAATCTTCAACTTCTTAGCTACAGGCTTCCAATCTCCATAAATATTCTTGTTTCTTTCTAAAATGAAAGTTAAAAACTGATCAGGATAAAGCTTGGATACAATCAGTTGCCTTATGTTTTCATCTACTTCAGAAGGTCCATGCAAAGATTGAAATTTGGCATTAGGATCTATTTCAAAACTAGCTTTACACCCAGGTTGACCACTCTCTTCTTCTTTTTTCTTCGTAGCCTCTAGCTCTATTTTTTTCTTTTGTTCTTCCGCAAGCTGCTGTCTGACCTGTTTTTCCTCCTCACTAAGCTTACCTTCCACATCAGTGGCTATGTAACGCATGTTCATATTGATTCGTTCATGATATTTCTCAACCATAGGAAGTAACTTATTTTGAGCCTTCATCCCAAAAGGACATTGACTCATAACGTAAAGATCCACATCTACCGTAGACTTCTTGCTGCGGGGCTTAGAGCTAACCTCTTCTACTATTGCTTTGATGGAATGATTAACTAGAGGTGTGAAGGCTGTATAATTAAAACCTGGAGAATGCTCAGCATTGTGACAACTCATGCAGCGTGCCTGATCCACTGTCTTTGCAATATTAGATTTGCCGGGATTACGGACATGATTTAGTCCAGCACCATGACAAGATTCGCACCCCACACCTTTCAGCCATTTTTGCCTCTTTGAAATTTCATAACCACTATCGTAACCAAATCCTACTGAATGACAAACAACACATGCCGGCACAAAATCTCTTTTCTTCTCTAGCAAAATGTCAAATGCATTAGCGTGCGAGGTGGACTTCCACTGCTTGTATTCTGGTTCATGACAAGTTTTACAATTCTCACTGCCCACATACCTATTTTTACCTTCAGTCACCAGTTTGTCGTGCGGGTCCTCTGCGAAAAGTTTTTCATGCCCTTTCTGAAGCTCTGGATCATTTGAAACTTTTTGATAAAACTGGTCAACAATCTCTTTGAGCTTGGGGTCTTCCTCATAAGTGTCTAAAACCGCGAGAGATGTATAATTTCCATCTTTTAACGAAAACTTTTTAACCATTTTTCCTTTTTCACCTGGAAAAATGACAGGAACTCCCTCAATTTTTCTGAAATCTCCAGTAGATTGATTCGCTACAACCAGCAACAATCTATTATTTAGCTTTTTCACAATCGGGCTCAGTTGATTTTGAGAGAGATCTGAGAAAAGCACCAGATTTCGATCTCCTTCTTGGAATTCATTGATTGATTGCTCCGGATCAAGTACCTTCCAATCCTCGTGAACATCGCTACTGGGACTAACTAATGAAATAAATTCTAAACCGGAACTCGTCTTCAAACTACTGAAGGTTTTTTTACCCTCACTACTGACCACATTAGTTAAAACAAATAGATCTTTAGCGTCTAAGACCTGAAGCTCAGAATTTGGACGTTGTAAGTCTTTACTGGATAAACCCACTACTGAATATCCCAAGGCTGCAAATGAACGTACGTAATAATCGTTTCTAGTGCGATCTAATTCATGCTTTATATCAGTAAAGTTACCGCTATCTACAAGTATGTAATCTTTTTCATCTGCATAGGCCTTATTTCGACGGGTAATTCCTCCCAACATACCTTGAACACAACCACAAGGTTCTAAATAACTCTGCGTATTACCTGTGAAAAGAATTGTATCTACTGCTGTGACAGGATTGATGATAAAAAAACAGAAAACAACAGAAAATAAAAGCCTAAGCATTCGCTCTCCTAGCCTACAAGAATGATTTGCCAGATGAATGTTTTAATAATTTAATGAATTAGGTTTTGGCATGCTACAAGATGCATAGGTGGAATGCAAAGCGTTCCTCAATTATCGTAAAACTACTGTTTAAGGCAGCATCTAAAGTTTTTGGCATCAACTGAAATATCAGCTTTATTTATGGAAAAGTCACTATTAGGATTGTCACAATCGTTTGCACTCTTAACTTCGAATACAGGAGCCATAGAAGTTGACAATAATTGAGAACCTAAAGACTCTTCAGTCGATGAGAGAACTCCTTCTCTACAAGCATTATAATACTGATTCAGATCACACAATTGATATCCATTTGACATACAGACATTAAATGCATTCAAAAAAGTCAATTCTGATATACCGTGATTAATTTCTTTCGAAATACAATCACTATTTGAGTAGCCATCCGCCGCAGGGTCTGCGATTAGAACTCTCATTTTCGGATCTCCATTACCACAGTTACCCGAAACATCCGATACACCATAGAGTCCCGCTGCAATCTTAGCAGTTAATGTAACCGATTGTGCACCTGTTGCACTACGTCCAAAAGAAAGTGACAATGTCCCATTATTGTTTAGACTTATTATGCGTCCCCCAGTTGCAGTTGTGACTTCAAAGCCTGCACTGAAGTCATTTTCAGCAACTAGAACACCCAAATTCATATTGATCATTGTCATGTAATTAGAGGCTTCCAATGTAAGAATCTGCATAGAATCGGTAGAAATCTTCATTGGTTGCGTACGGCTTGCAAGAATTTCTGAGGAAAGTTTTGCGTTGGATATAAGATTTGCACCTGTAGCAATTTTAGAAGACGTAAAAGCCTTGTCATTAAACACAGAATTATCAAGTAATTCAGAGTTCAAACAATTAGCATCGTCACAAAATTTTGAGTGAATTAGAGATCCATTCGCAAGCTTACCACTGGTAATAGCTTCGGAGGCAAACCTACTGGCGCGTATTGTGCCATCTGCAAAATCATCTGTCGTGATACCATTACCTTGAAAATCGGCTGTAATTAAATTGTTATCACTTATCCTATCTGTAGTCACTGCACTTATAGCAATAGCACGGCTTGTAAGATCACCAAACAAATTTGACGTACTTACGGCATCAGTGGAAAAGTCGCTGGTACTCACTGACAAATCAAATATTTTTAAGCTAGTTACAGCATCATTGGCCAAGTCTATACCAGTAATACTGCCGTTTGCGATAACAGATCCATCAAAAAAACTTACGGATGACAACCCATCTAAATCTTGAAAGCGTACATTATTTGCCTTGAAAAAGGTTACACTCCTGTTACCCGGACTTTCAAAAGCAAAGGATGATATCGGTGAAACTTCCCTTGAGAAAACTAAATCCCCATTACTTTTAAATGTGTAATTGAAAAGATTGGATTGGGTAATATCCTGATCTTTAAAGCTGAGTAAAGGAAATGCTCCATCTATACGATCATCAATAGAAGAAGCAACCGTTAAAGATTTACTTTGAAACATATCAAAATTTGATTGAGTCAGTGGAAAGGCGTTAGTAAAGTCATTATCTAAATGCGTTAGAGCAACTTGCGAAGGTACCGCCGAAAGACTAATCTTACCGGGAGTCGATATGACCGCAAGTTTAGTATCTTCTATGAGATTATTAGGATCATTGCTAAATTTTGAATCATTTAATTCACCATTTAAGATTAATTTTGAATCTATAAAATCATTAGGAAATGAGTTCAACTCCTTATTATCATAAACATGACTATGATAGCCCTCGACTCTCTGCGTCGCTTGATTGCAAGTTATCTCTTTAGTAAAATTATTCTCAACACATCCAGCCAAGGTCATTAATTCTGATTTCAATTGCGAATCTGAATTGAAGTGATCATCAATCGCATGGGAACTTCCAATAAGATTCTGTAAACCTTGTTGGACAATTGTTGCTCCCTCTGAAAACCTTACAGATATAAAATCAGCCTGATGAGGATTAAATGATACCCGAGTAAAGCGGGCACTGCTAACAGGTATGGCAGTTTGAGAGGGATAACCAAACAGCCCTCCTTGAGTAACTTTAAGTTGCCCTCCAATTGAAAGCGTCCCCTTAGGTAAATCGTGAGTAGCCATAAGATCACCTGTATTGGTTATTTTAATTATTTGAGTCACAGTATTGACTTCATCTAGGTTTGTACCCGTCATCAGGTAATCATTCGTTATAATATCCGTACTTGCTCTAATATTACGTAGCGAAGTCATCGTACCGTCTTCAATAACCTGAAACACATCTCCATTTTCATTAGAAGAGTATGATGATTTGATGACAAATTGTGGAACAGTACCACTCAGATTTTGATTCGATCCATCAATTAAAAATGTAGATGTACCTGGCGTCGCATGCCCATGTGAACTTAATACATAAGCTGAAGGCTCATTGTCATTCAATTGCAATACGTTCTCAGACCCCATTGCATATGGAGTAGAGAACAATACTTGTTGTCCGACTTTCCCACCCGTAGATTGATCTCCCATAATCACTTCAAGAAAATAAGGCTCGTCAAAAGTCAGCACTGGCTCGTTACCGACGGATTGAACATCGATACTCAACGTGAAAAGACCATCATTAATCACCACATCATTAATGGACCTTGATAAAAGAGGAGCCGACGCTTGGTCTGGACTACTGAGCTTACGAATTAGAACTAAAAAGTTTTTAGTATAGTTCCCCTCAATAGGCTTGAGAGTCTCATAATCTAAAAGTCTTCCTTGATAAACTATAGTTCTTGGAACTGCAGCACCCAATACCAAGGTTACTACAAGAGACGCAATATATATTAAAAAATAATTTTTAAGCATTTATGATTAATAATCAAGGATTTATACAGCAGGCATAAGCACTTGATAGTCCAATATCTTTCTCAGTGAAGGTAAAGTTAGAATCTGCACAATCATTTGATCCGACGTCAGTGAACTGAATGTAACTCACTGTGGTGTTGTATGTTAAATCCGCGCTCATTAGAGACGTACTATCGGTGACTTGACCATCCCTACAAGCCTTGTAAATCTCATTAAGACTACAGACTCTGGCTCCTCGATCATTACAATTGTCGAGTGCCTGAGCATAATCAACTGAAGCGGCTTGCTCAAGAAAACAGAACCCCGTGCCATAATCACCTGCCGAATTATTAGGATTAATCAAGGCAAAATCACTTTTGTTATTAAGAGGACAGGTATCGACAGCTAGCGGCAAACCCATCATAGCTGCAATAACTTCTGGCTCTAAAGTCACAGGACTTGAAAAGTCTATAGACTTGAGACTTATCGAACCATCTAGATTCATACTAACTGATTGATTATTGGACTGATTACTTATCAATACACCGGGAATAGAGTCATTAGCGATAGTGGGATTATTTACTACCATGTTGACAAATTTGGCATCCGCACTATTGGCCTCCAGTGTGATGTGTGACGAGGTCGTTGTGGTCAGATTAATACTCATAGGCAGTACTCTAGCCACTAATACATCATTATTTAGATTCAAATTGCTGATTGCTCCATCGGCTACTTTTGCATTAGTAAGAGTACCATCTTGAATATTGTCTGTTTCAATTGCATTTTGAGAGACATTGGCAGATGTGATTGTCTGTAGCGCAATTTCATCCGATGTTATAGTCTGGTTATCGAGTTTAACTCCTGTAATAGTGCCATTAGCGATCTGATCACGTGTTATCGCTCCGTTTTGAATTTTAGCTGTGGTAATTGCACCGTCGGCAATTTCAGTAGTCGTAATCTGTGCTAGTCCGATTTTGGCGGCAGTGACAGCTCCATCAGCAATTTTATCTTCCGTTACCTGCAAAGCTCCTATCTTACTGGTAGTCACGGAACCATCTTGTAATTTGTCTGTAGTTATAGAACCGTCTGCTATGTCAAGAGACTGAATACCACCATCAGCAATTACATTTCCCGAAATCATATCGGAGTCACCTTCGAATATAACTTCTCGTAGACGAATATATGTCTTTGCTCCCTCCGTCTTAATTTCAATTCGGGTCTGATCACCTACACCTGAAACAATTCGCTTAAACTGAAGCGTACCATCACCGTCTAATAGCCATCTAAATTGCGCATTAAAATCTTTGATTTCAACGAATTTGGAATTAATTGCAGAACTTGTAGAAATCACATTAAATGTCTTAGAGCGAACGGCATCAAAACTATTTAAGGTCTTTAAAGTTGAGATATTGCCAGCATCAAAACCAGCTCCAAAAATGTTATCACTACTCTTTATAGCAACTTCTGAGGGTAAGGCTGGAGTAGTGATCTTTCCAGCCGTTGAGATTGTTGCCAATTTAGAATCGTCGATGGCTGCATTGGATGCTATGTCGTCATTTGTAATTTCACCATCTCTAATATGGATGGATAGTACAGAGTTATCAGCAATTGCGTTACTAGTTAATTCGCCTACCCCAAGACTATGACTGTGAAAAGAAGATGTTAAAACCGAACCGTCGGTAAGTGATATTAAATTATTGAACAAACTACTCGAGGCATGGTCTTCGAGCGAATGAGCTTTTCCGATTATATTCTCACTATTTTCTCCGGGAGTTGCATCTATGTTCGCACCGGGACCTAAAGTTAGACTTTCACTAATGAGCATTTGTTTGAACTGCGCATCACCTGAAACCTCCAAAGAACCTAAGGTGGAATCTCCAGAAATACTAAGATCACCTTTAATCACAACATTTCCATTCTGATTTGCTACGAAAACATCCTCCTGTTGCTGATTAACAACACGCAAGGAACCCTCGGTCTCAATAGCACCGGAAGCTATTATTTTATTAACTTTTTGAATATCACCACTAGCACTAACTCGAAAAACCTCCTGACCTTCTCCGTTAACAATTCTGAATTGAGAATCGTCACTCAAAAGATTAGCACCCGTTCCATCAATCGTGAAATTCTCCTGTCCTGCGGTAGTGTGTATGTGAGTCGTTAAAGCATATTGGCTCGCTGAAATACCGCCTAAAAATAAGGCATTCTTAGCCGTAATCGCATACGGTACTGAACGAAAAGGCTGAAACCCTACATTACCACCACCAGAACCTTGAACAATAACTTCAATTCCATAGGGTTCATCAAAATTAACATTATTCGATATCGGAATCTCAACATTGAAAACACCATCTCTGACGCTTACATTACTGGCAGTGTGCGTATCAATTATCTGACCCGGCACATCGCCCGCCTCAACTTTACGGATATTAAAGACTATCTGCTTGGTGAGCACACCGGCCACAGGTCTATTTGTTGAGGCATCTAAAAAACGTCCCTGATACTGAATCGTTTGGGGAATCCCATTTGCAAAGGACACCTGTATAAATATAAGAATCGCGAGGAAAGCACGACAAAAAGCCATCTATATCTCCTGGTTTTGCGCAATTATAATCTGCTATTGCCTTAGAAGCAACGCGTTTTAATACATGTTACCTACGGACAGTTCTGACCCGAAGCAGTTTTAAAGCTATTGCAACTTTGACAAACTCCATTTACCCCATTATCCACTACCGTCAACTGTCCCCCCACAACCGTAATACAAGCAAACTCTGCAGCATTACCTGGAGTGAAGGGTCCGGTCATTAATGTAATCAATTTACCCTCATTCTGACATACTTCAGAAACATAGATAGATGTACTATCAGTATCACATAAAAGAGTGACACCCGATGAATATACCGAATTAGCTACACCCTCGAATTTAGTTTGTATGACACCTCCGATAGATATATCTGTAAGTTCGATAACAGTGGTTTGACTGCTCAATTCAACCGAACCGCCGGCAATTTCCGAAGAAAACTGTACATTTACTAGAGGATTGGTCGGAATAAAACCCTGAGTACCAATTTGTACAAATTCGACTTCTTTATTCCTTAGAGGGCGTGTTGTCTGAGCATCCGACGTATCAATGATGTAAGTTACGGTTCCAGTTTCTGCATCCTGCATCTCAATAGACATACCGATACTTGCTCCAGCGAATAATTTGTGAGGTTGGCCTTTATAATCAATGTTTGTAACCGGAGGATTAGTATTAAAATTGACTGTTACTTGTTTCTCATTTAGAACTTCTTGATTCCCAGAGGCATCAGTTGAAAAATATTGAAAAAGATACACCCCTTCTTGACTAAGATTAATCGTGGCCGTGGAAACCGTACTTATAAAACCTGAAGTTACAGCAGACAAAGTACTAAATTCATTTCCAACTTCAGAAATTTTATAACTTAATTCGGCTTCCTCAAAATTAGAAAGAATGATATCTACAGATGTTCGATGAGGACCCTCAAGCACGCCTGTCCCTACTGGAAAAGCTGCAGTAATTGGAGCTATCGTATCGATTTGGGTGAAAGTCACCGGTATTTGAGCTTCGGGGCCTCCAACTTGAGTCGTTAAAGATGGTTCCAAACTAACAATCGTTTGTGCCGCGATCAATACCTTTTCAATTCCATCAATGTCCACGCCAACACCTTCAACGCGTATGTTGCGCGATGGACCGGAATCCACCTGTACCGAACCCTGTTCGGCGGTTGATGGAAAAACTGCTATTACCGGCAGTAATAAGTCTGGCGCCGTAATTATTATACGATATTGGGTTATCTTATTTTTAACTGATTGCAGATTATTATATCTAACTTTAAAGGCACTCTGCTTTCTTTGTAACTCTTCCTGCATTGAATCACTGATTAGGGGATCGGCGCCCAAAGTTGTTGCCAAATTAACAGGTACTTTATTTGTTACCGCCTCAGCCTGATTTAGTTGTAATCGAACATGGTCAAAATCAGTAGCTACTCGATTTACACTTAAACTCAAGGCGTTTCTAAAATTTATAACTAAGGTAGATTTCGCTGCTGGTCCGAATCCTCCTAGCCCCGAGCCATATGATACCTGGTTATTCTGCGATCCGCCTCCCCCACAACCCATTACTAATGAAATTAATAGGGATATCGAGAGCAACGCTGTTACTCGTGAAATCGTTTTTATGTCAAAGGCTTTATTACTTTTACTCATTCTCTGAGTTCAGATCCACTAGTTTTATCTCGCTCCTAACAATTTAGTATGCGATTTAAAGAATCTTCCTCAAACTATTTTCGATCACCAAGGCTCTCCAGTTAACGAAGCGAACAAAAATTAGTTTCAAATCCCAGAAAATGTCCAAAATCCTAAACGAGTCTCATCTCCCGTAGAAATCGTTAATCTGTCTTGCGATTTTGTCTCAATATTGTAGCGATAAGCCTCATAATTGTTATCATAATTACTAAGAAAATAAAGCATTTCACCACTCTCACTCATCAAGAAATCTTTGTAAAGAAAATTACTCTCAAATAATTCTGATACAAGTAATTGAGGTATCGTTACCTTGTAAACCTTTGTCTCCCAAGAATCTTTAATACTTGAATTACTTGAAGAAAAAATGAAATTTTTAGAATCGGGACTCCATACTCCCGCCATTCGGCTTGACCTTATTGAAGTCAGCGCAAAACTTTCTTTAGAATCGAGATTAATAACAATATAACCTAATTTATCATCGGGACCACGAACCATTGAAATCAATTTCTTACCGTCAGGAGATTGTTGAACACTTTGATGATTGCCAAATCCTGAACTTATTTGATTTATATTTTCTCCCTGAGTCCATTCAAAAACTCTCGAAAGCGATTCAACTGTCTTCTGACCAACAATATAATTTATATTTACCGGACCCTTCTTTAAGTCTGTAATCCTATGAAAGTTCTCGAGATAAATCCGCGGTTTTTCCTCAAAAGCCCCTTCTTTCAAACTAATACCATAGACAGAATACTTATCCTCGTAGGTATATTTGGTTTTAATTTCAACTGATTCGGGAGATACAATTACTTTTCTCGCCACAAATAGCAATTCATTGGTTTCTTCGTTAAATAGAGGTAATTGACAGTCATACTCATCGCTTGTCAGCCTTATCATAGTTGCCCCATTAGGGAATAGAAAAAATAGGATTTGTGGAGCACCATACTCCTCTTGCATCAACACAGGGAAACCATCACTGCTTCCGCGCTCAGGAAAAACTTCTGAATAAATCATAGACGAATACTCTCTCAAATCACGCCCATCTCGAAGAGATGTCATAAGTTTTCCATCTCTCAAAAACCATAATCTTTGCTGCATCTTTTGAATTTCGTTGGAACTAAAAAACTTTTCCTTACTTACTTTTGGAATGATTGTATCTTGTGAAGATTTCGAAGTCTTTTTCGATTTTAGGTAATTCTGCAGCTCTGTGGTTGCGCGCGAATTGACTGGGTCATATGTTAAGGTTTTACGATAATATTTCATTGCAATTTCATCGTAATCTAACTTTTGAAAGCAACTCGCAATTCTATTGTAAAGTGAATACCAATGAGGCTTTGAATTAACAACCTCCTTGAAAAGTTTTATCGCATGAGCACAGCGTCCTTGTTTCTGCTGAACAATGCCTTGTTTCGCCTTTTCCCTTAATTCTTTCTGACTACAAAACAAACATCCGGAGGCTATTAGAAAAAAGAAAATACAATTGAATAAAAATCTCATGAAATTATTTTAAAAAAAAAATGGCTCAGTGCAAACACTGAGCCTACTTTAAATAATGTCTAAATTTAGTTTAGTGGAACTACTACGTTGTAACCTGCAACGACTTCCATACCTGATGCCTTAGCCATAACAACAGCAGTTTTAACAACGCCACCTTGAATAGCACCGGGAGCCATAGCTTCCACAGTAGCCTTTTCCTGTGCACTCAATTGTGAAGCTGGGTAATTTTGAGCAACAATGATAGTAGCTTTTGGGCTAAAAAACTGAACGAACTTACTACTTCCTTGAGTCCCAACCTGACGACCAGTAAACGGAATTTGAGTTGCTCCATCGCTGTTAAATTGAGCTCCTTTGTGAGTTCCGCGAATCTGTGATTGTCCAGCACCGTTTTTGTATACAGTGATTGTACCTAGAGGTCCGGTCACAGTGTACTCACTCATTGGGCTTGCTGGGCTCTTGTAAAGTTCAGCAAAATTAACTTGCTTCTTGAAATTGGCTGCTGAAGCCTCAATTTGTTCTGCTGTAGCAGCCTTACCTGTGAAGATGTCCAACTGTGCGTTTTCAGAAGCAGATACGTTGGCTACAGTTGCTACTAGAGCTAAAGCGATTGAAATTTTCTTGATCATTTTTTTCTCCTAAGCTTAAAAACCTAATACTTAAAACTGACATTTATATATTGCTGCAAAACCGACAACAGCAATATTTGTTGTTACGCTTAAGCTGATGTTAATAAAATTAACTTCAGTGTGAAACGCATTTTAAGCAAGAACTTTAAAGCGTCAACCCTTAAATTAAATTTTTAAAATATTTTAAGAAAATCTACCAAAGCTAAAGTTATCTTAAGGCGTAGGAGAGTACTTTGAAAGCTCACGATTCATCTTAACGCTGGCCTCCTTTAAGTATCTCTCAACAATTTGTTTTGCTTCCGATTTTGACGTACTATTTTCGATCAAGGTAATAATTTTATCCATATAAGATCGAAGAATTATGCGACAACGATACCAAGCGCTGGATCGAGGCTCAGAAGTTCCAATCTCCAGCTGATCACTCGCAGCTCTACCTCCAATCGAATTCTGTAAATGATTTTGCATAAGAGGCAATTTCATTGCATCTCTACGAGTTGGAACATAATAAGTGTTCATACCCCAATATGCTGTGATTTCAGGAGAATTCAGCCAGCGTATAAAGTCCCATGCTCCTAAAGTTCTGTTCTCACCGATACCAGAAAAAATACAAACATTAGTACCTGACATTACTGAACGGTCTACAACACCACCTGAAGGAACTCTCGTAACGTTGTAATTAAAGCGTAGCTTCTTTTGCATAAATTTTTGAGATACCGCACTGGTGACTATGAATGCAACTTTCTGGGCTCCAAAATCATTCTGCAAGTTATAACCTTCACTTCGATAAGCCCACTTATCCATTACTGAATTAACCCACCACATTAAAGCCGCTTGAGATTTTACTGAGTCAAAAGCGACCTTGGTCTGCGCTTCGTTAGTCATTTTTCCGCCATTCTGCAGCAACATAACGCCAAACAACCATGGATCTACTGCAAAAGAGTAACCATAAATAGGATTACGCGAATCATTCACACCGTTTCTGCGAACAGCTTTACCGGATTTCTTATCGTATACAAGCTCCTTACTAATCTTTTTACTAATCCTCTCAAGCTCTTGCCAAGTTTCAGGTTCTTTATCTTCATCAACTAATCTCAAAATATCCTTATTTGAGAAAAGCACCGGAAAACTTTTATTAAATGGTAAAGAGTAAACTACCCCATTTTCATAAGTACTATTGTCTCTAAAGACCTTATAAAGCTGATTATATCCATCCCACGTATCTGTAAAGCGATTCAACTTCTGTAGGGACTCTTCGCCCTCATCACGAGTGAGAAGCATTGTGACTCCCTCATACATCTGTGCAACGTCTGGAGTTTTACCAGCCATCACTGATGCAATGATTTTCTGCTCTAAAATTCCATAATTACCCATGAATTCAGTATGTACATGATATTTATCTGACTCATTATTGTAGCGCTTGACCATCTCATTGAGAACATCCCCGAGTGGCCCACCCATTGCGTGCCAAAAAATTAATTTAAGTTTGCCATTAACATATTCATCCTCTCTTACATTGGAAGTGCATCCCAATAAAAGAACAATCAAAACAGTAATTAGCACGGTAATTGCAATCCGATGCATGCGTCTACCCCTTTAACCCGCTAGAGGCCTCACCTTGGACAAAATATTTTTGAGCGAATATGTAGATAATAATCAAAGGTAAAATACAAAAGGTAGATGCCGCCATCAACAATTCCCACTCAGTCCCCTCAGCTTGTGAAAAGTATGACAAACCCACCTGTATAGTCCTCATCTCCTGAGAGTTTGTAACGATTAATGGCCACAAAAGGGAGTTCCAACTACCTAGAAAGGTAAATATCGAAATTGTAATAATAGGCGGTAGAGCTAGAGGCACCAAAATTCTAAATAGAAAACCTGTTTTACTACAACCATCAATCATAGCAGCATCATAAAGATCTCGCGGTATCTGAGCGAAGAATTGCTTCAACATGAAAATACCAAAAACTCCTGCCAACCAAGGAACGATTAACGCCATATAAGTATCAATCCAACCAAGCTCACTCAATATCAAATAATTTGGAATTAGAAGTGTTTCTTGGGGAATCATCATAGTTGCCAAAAATAAAGTGAATAAACCGTTCTTAAAAGGAAAATTGAAAAATACAAAAGCATAAGCTGCCAGAATTGACGTGGTTACCTGTCCGATAGTTGTGACTACAGCTATGAAAAATGAATTCCAAAAATACCTTGTAAAGCTTGGCTGAACCTTATTCCAAGCTTTCAAATAATTGGACCAAAGATAAGTTTTATGCTGTAATTCAGTTTTTCCTACCGTAAGCTCTTGATCACTATCTCGAAATCGTACTTTAACTAACTCGTCATCAACACTTAATACAATCACTTCATAATTTACACCGGTAGTTTTTTCAGAGTAATAAGCCTTCTGTTGGGGCAGCCACCTATCTACATCGAGAACCTCCGAAGAACTTTTCAATGAAGTTAAAACCATCCAAAAAAAAGGGAAGCACATCAACAACCCACCGAGGAAAAGTCCAGCATGAATCAAGATTGTGTTCTTAAAGCGCTCTTGTTTTGCCGTGATCATTACTCCCCCTATCCGCCGTAGTGTACTTTCTCACCCACGTATTTCTTTTGAAGTAAGGTAAGCACGAAAATGATAGTAAACAATACGTAAGCCATGGCAGCAGCATATCCGAATTCAAAGGTCTTAAAGGCTTTTTCATATAGATAAAAAACAACGACCGAGGTAGAGCGGTCAGGTCCTCCGAAAGGAGTCATCATAAATACCTGTACGAAAACTTGAAAGGAAGAGATTGTACTCATAATGAAAATGAAAAATGTTGTTGGCGAAAGTAGTGGCCACGTAACATTCTTAAATTGTTGGAATGGAGAAGCTCCATCGATCTCAGCAGCTTCATATAACTGAGCTGGTATATTTTGCAGACCAGCCAAAAAGATCACAACATTATAACCGAGTACTTTCCATACACTCATCACAATGATACAACATAGCGCAACACTAGGACCATGGATTAAACGAGTAATTACTTGGTCAAAGTCACCCCCAAAAACCTGAATATACTGTGGTAAATCAATACTTAACCATCCTAGTACAACTTGAAAAATTCCACGAGACTCACTCAACCACAGTGAAGGACTAATACCTACCATTTCAAATAATTGATTAAAAAAACCAGATTTTGTGTCAAACAACCATTTCCACACCAAAGCAACTGCTGCAATTGAAGTAATTACTGGCAAATAATAAATTGTCCTGTAAATTCCCAAACCCCTGATTTTTTGATTCAATAGTATGGCTATACCTAGAGCGATTAGAATCCCAAGAGGAACACTCATTATCGAAAAAAAGGCTGTATTCAGCATAGCCCTCCAGAACTCTATGTCCTGAAATAACTCTACGTAATTTTCCAAACCGATGAAATATCGCATCGGATTCTTGAGAGTACCCCGAAAAATAGATAGTAAAAAAGAGTAAATAACGGGAAAAACATGGAACAGTAAAATAACCAGACTGGCTGGTAATATATAAAGATATGCCGAATAATCCTTATGGTCTTGCATGCAAGGCTCCCTAAGCTTTGTGAAT
>JAYZAC010000177.1:0-12978 GCA_036339875.1 bacterium
GCAGGTCGAGCTGTATCATCAGTGATAACCGAACTATGGAACTTTTAATGAATCAATATGATTTTGAAAGTTGGCATCACCAAAATCTGACAGTGTATGAGTTAAAAGAGTGAAAAGCTTGGAGGTCGCGTGACTAAAAAAGTTTGTATTATCGCTGAGGCAGGAGTGAATCATAACGGTGATCTTGAATTAGCTAGGAAATTAATTAAGGTTGCTAGTGAAGCCGGCGCAGACTATGTAAAATTTCAAAGCTTTAAAGCTGATTCATTAGTCTGTAAAAATGCAAAGAAGGCCCAATATCAAATACGTAATACTGGTATTGACGATAATCAATTTAAAATGATTAAAGCATTGGAGCTCAGTAGAGGTTCACATTACGAATTGCAGAAAGTTTGTAATAATGAAGGTATTAATTTCCTATCAACTCCTTTTGATTTGGATAGTTTAGATTTAATTCTAGAACTAAATTTGGATTTTATTAAAATTCCATCTGGAGAGGTTACTCATTGGCCATTTTTGAAAGCTGTAGGTCAAAGCTGTAAGCCAGTTATTTTATCCACAGGAATGAGTAGTATGAAAGAGGTATGCCAAGCAACAGAGGTTCTTTATACTGCAGGACTAAGTTCTGATGATCTAACGATTTTACATTGTAATACAGAGTATCCTACTCCCATCGAGGATGTTAATCTTCGCGCAATGAATGCGATAGCGGATAAGTTAGGAGTCAAAGTAGGTTACTCAGATCATACTCTTGGGATAGAAGTGGCTCTTGCAGCCGTAGCTCGTGGTGCCTGTGTAATTGAAAAACATTTTACACTTGATAGATCATTACCAGGACCAGACCATCGAGCTAGCCTAGAGCCCAATGAGTTGAAAAATATGATTAGTGGAATACGTCTAATTGAAAAAGCACTAGGCAAAGAACAGAAATTAGCCTCAGCTAGTGAAATCAAAAATATTGAGATAGCTAGAAGGAGTATTGTTGCCAAGATTCCAATTTATAAAGGTCAAATTTTTACTAAAGATAATATAATCTGTAAGAGGCCTGCTGGGGGCATGAGCCCAATGCATTGGCCAAATTTAATTGGTAGTATTGCTGATCGAGATTATGATATTGATGATCAAATAAAATTAATCAAGAATTAGGTGTTTTTTGAAGTGTCATTTATAAATCTTAAATATGAATTAATTTTGGCCTCTAATTCACAATCAAGAGCGGCTATACTCAAGACTGTTAAAATTCCTTTCATGCAAATAGTGGCTAATATCGATGAGGAAAAGTTACTAAATCTCAATGCGCAGTCCAGTTATAAGATGCAGGTTCAGAATTTAGCAGGTGCCAAAGCAATGGAAGTGTCAACAAGATATCCTGATAGTCTTATTATTGGTGCTGATCAAATGGTTCTATTTGAAAATCGTCTATTAGGAAAACCCGGAAATCGGGAAAATACTGTCTTACAACTGTCTAAGCTTCAATCTAAACGTCATCAATTATTAAGTGGTTGGGCTATTTGTTTGGGAAAAAAAATATTGGCTAAAGGAACAGATACGGTTTCACTAAAAATGCGTCCAATGAGTAAGGAATTACTAATTAAATATGTCGAATTAGAAAAGTCATATGATTCATGTGGAGGATATTATTTTGAATCAGCAGGTAGACTTTTATTTGATGAGGTAAGCGGCTCTTACGACAGTATATTAGGTTTACCGTTAGAGCCTTTATTAAATGCCATATGGGATTTAGATTTAGTGATGCCTTAAATATTATTTAATTAATTTGGATTCTTCAATTTCAAGGTTTATGCTGAATCTTTATGAAGTATGTTAAAGGACATTAATAACATGAAATTACTTATCTTTTTGATTTTCAGTTCAAATATTTTTTCTGCTAACCTGTTATCCACGCTGAAGGAACGAATATTAAAAGCACGACTTCAAGCTCACATAAATGAGATTGAATCCCAATGTAAAGCGAAGAAAGAATGTGTTCGCCAAGTTCCTCTAAGAGATTTTTTTGAAAATCCAACTATAGCTGGATTCAAAATATCACCTGATGGTTCACGTATATCCTTTGTAGCCCCTTGGAATAAACGAATGAATGTGTTCGTTATCGAGCGTAAAAATATCGGAAATCAGTTGGTAAAAAAGATTTCTCCAGCCTTTAAGAAGCAGCTTACTTTTGTCAAAGATAGGGATATTTCAGGATATTTCTGGAAAGGTAACGATCACATAGTATATCTACGAGATTTTGGAGGAGATGAAAATTTTCATTTATTTTCCGTAAATATTCATGATGGAGAAGAGGTGGATTTGACTCCATTCGAAGGCGTTAAGGCTCAAATTATAGATAGTCTTGAAGATGATGAAGCATCGATGATCATAGGTTTGAATAAGCGAGATAAGCGTTTATTTGATGCTTACAAGGTAAATGTAAATAGTGGAGCATTAAGTCTTATAGCGACTAATCCAGGTGGAGTGATGGGTTGGAAGACGGATCATGACGGGCAGCTTCGCATCGCTGTACGTACCGATGGTGTTAATTCTTCTTTATTATATCGGGATGAAACGAATCAACCTTTCAAAACAATATTAACTACGAATTTTCGTGAAGGTGTGAGACCTTTATTTTTCACTTTTGATAACAAAAAACTTTATGTATCTAGTAATTTGGGTCGCGATAAATCAGTAATAGCTACATTTAACCCTCAGACAGCAAAAGAAGAAGAAGTTCTTTTCGCTCATCCGGCTGTAGATGTAGGTTCACTTAGTTTTTCAAGAAAAACGAAAAGTCTAATTCTGGCAAGTTATGTGAGAGCCAAACGAGGGCGGAAGTTTTTTGATCCTATATGGAAAAACCGTTTTGAATTTATACAGAGTCAATTTCCTGATCTTGAAACTTCTATTAATGGTTGGGATGAAGAAGAACAAATTTTTCTTGTTAGGACCTACAGTGATCGTAGTAAAGGTTCAACGTACTTATTCGAAGAGTCTAGTCAAAAACTGACCTTATTGGAAGATTACAGTGTAAAAATAAATCCAATAGAAATGGCTCCACAAATACCAATAGAATATACTTCCCGTGACGGTCTTAAAATCCCCGGATACTTAACTCTACCATTAAAATCGAATCTAAAAAATTTACCAGTCATTGTAAATCCTCATGGAGGTCCTTGGGCTAGAGATAACTGGGGATTTAATCCACAGGTTCAATTTTTAGCCAATCGTGGTTATGCAGTTCTGCAAATGAATTTCAGAGGAAGTACTGGATACGGACGAAAATTCTGGGAAGCCTCATTTAAAAAATGGGGCCTAGAAATGCAGCATGACATCACAGACGGTGTTAACTGGTTAATAAAATCTGGAATAGCTGATCCTGATCGTATTGCAATTTATGGGGCTAGTTATGGAGGTTATGCGGTTCTGGCAGGTCTTACTTTTACACCAGATTTATATGCCTGTGGAATTGATTATGTAGGAGTGAGTAATATTTTTACATTACTTGAAACATTACCACCTTATTGGAAACCTATGCTAGATATGATGCATACAATGATAGGTCATCCAGAGAATGATAAAGAGCTTTTAATTGCGGCTTCACCCGTATTTCATGTGGATAAAATTAAAGCTCCATTACTTGTGGCTCAGGGTGCAAAAGATCCCAGAGTAAAGCAAGCGGAGTCAGATCAAATAGTTTCAGCCTTAAGAGCAAGAGGTATTGATGTACCCTATTTACTCAAAGAAAATGAAGGTCATGGTTTTCGTAATGAAGAAAATCGATTTGAATTTTATGAGATGGCAGAAGATTTTTTAGAGAAACATCTTACTGAGTGATTCACCTTGTTGAAATTATTGCTATTTATTTTCCTACTTGTATCGGGTTTTTGTACAAATTCAATTCGTGATACTAGCTACCTTCCCTTCGAGCCACTGAGTGTAGATGAATCCGTAAAGAAGTCAAAAAAAGACAACAAACCCATCCTGTTATATTTCCATGCAAACTGGTGTGGGATTTGTCATACAATGAATCAAACGGTTTGGCCCGATCAAGACTTACAAAGCATGTTAAAAGCTTTTAGAGTTTTGGATATGTATGAAGGTTTAAATGGTGTCTATGAGCAGCGTGTAAAATATCGTATAAACGCTTTTCCAAGTATAGTTTTTCTGAGTCCAGAAGGTACTAAAATTACAAAATTTGGAGGGATGTTACCAGCCGAGAATTTAATAAAAATAACTAACGCTATTTTAGATAAATATCCGCCCAAAGGCCCTCGTCCTAAAATTAGAACAGCAAAAGAAAAGTTACCATTAGATTGGTCCGATCAATCTTTTGAAAAGATCGCAAAGCAGGCGGAGCAGCAAGATCGACCGTTTATACTCTTTCATGCACCAAAATCCAATCCACTGAGTTCTAAGCTGCGAGCTTTTGTAGATAACAATATGAGTTTTCGTAGATTACTGAAATTTTTCATTCTGAAAGATTTGTCATCAGATCATGTGATTAGAGATAAATTTGTTCAAAAGCATTCTTTAGGAGATAAGCCAGTTCTTATACTCATGGGCAATAAGGACGTAGAATTTGGTCTTTTACATTACAATGGTGATAATTCCAACTACAGTACGCAGATGAAATTAATGATGCGAACTATAAGTCAGACATTTAATGATCGATTACTTTTAAGAATTACTCAGAGGGCAAAATTAGAAGCTATAAAGCAGAATCAGTATCCGAAATTTATTCCTAAATATTTAATTTATGAATATCGTCAATTTGAAAATGTTGATGCTGTTTTAATTTTTTCAGAAAAACATGGTTTAACTTGGTTAACTGAAGGAGATTTATTGGAAGGAAATCGAATTTTAGACATTCGACACCATAGTAAACAGTTACTCATGCAAGTTGATAAAACTAATGTTGCGGTAACTTCAGCAGGCTTAGATAAGGCAGTTAGCGTTGAAGCCGTAATTCCCATGTCTTCAATATCATTAATTAGCAGGTAATCTAAGTGGCTAAATTATGTTGTAATTTATCGTGAAGTTTTCGCATTTCCGACAATAAATATTGATATTGTCTTAGCTTAGCGAGATTGTATTTTTCATTTTGATCTAAAGCAATATTGAAAAGAAATTCTTCACTAGTGCCAGAATTCTTAAATTTAATATATTTGTGTTGCTTTGTTCGTAACCCTGAACTTGGAAGTATTTTTACGTCATCAGTTTGAAATTGATGTTCATAATAAAATGCTTCTCTTTCATAATATTGAGAGGGATGTATTAATTCTAGTCCATGGTTTTCTTGAGGTTTTAACTTACACAATTTTTGTAGAGTGGGCGCTATATCAATATTTAGGGCAATTCTAGGGTCTCGAGCAGGCGTTTTATTTGGTAAGTAGAATAGCAAGGGAACACGAATTGAACCTTCGAACATCCACCATTTTCCAGCAAGACCATATTCGCCTGTAAGCAGTCCATTATCAGAGCTGAAAACTATGATGGTATTATTCAAAAGATTTTTCATTTTTAATTTATCAATTACCTTACCGATTATGATATCCATACCAGTAATCAGTCGGTAGTATTGACGCATATTGTTGTGAAATTGGGCATCCCGTTGATAGCGACTTTGATATCTTTTTTGCCCTTCTCCTTGTTGTATTAGAAGGGGGAGATTCTTGAAGTATTGATGTGAATCCGTAGCATGCCTTGGTGGCGTCCAATCTTTGTATAGTTTTTTTAAGTTTGATGGCGCTTGAAAAGGCTCTGGGTCTCCATCTTGAACATGAGGCGTCTTAAAAGACATCTGAAGAAAGAACGGTTTATCCATAGGATTTTCTATGAAATTATTGAATGAATTCAATAATCGATCCTGCATATGTACACCATTTTTGTAGTATTCTCCTTGACCCGCAAAACCTTCGAAGAAATCATATTTCTGTTTAGGTAGATCAACACCTATTCCCCATTTACCAATGAAACCCGTACGGTAATCTTGTTGACGGAAAAGATACGGTAGTGACTTAGTCCACAAGGATCTATTAATTTCGGACTGGAAATCCCAAATCTTATGTTTAGAAGCGTATAGACCTGTCAATATAGATACTCTACTGGTTGGGCAAATACTGGTGGTGACAAAGCAATTATCAAAAACTGTAGACATCGAAGCTAGCTGATCTAAATTTGGTGTACTTATAATTTTATTTCCCATAAATCCAAGTGCATCAGCTCGTAAATCATCAGCTAAGATAAGTAAAACGTTGTAGGGTTTATTGGAGTTCGAAATGATTCCATTTGCCATTCGCGATGAAGAAGAGGAGGTAAATATGGCACTACCAAATAATAATTGAGAACCTAACTTTAGGAAGTGACGTCTTCGCATAGGTTCATTGTAACTTATTACTATGTTATGGTGGCTAAATGGATCAAGTTTTAAGTAATGGCCTAGTTTGCTTCCCTTGGGGTATGGAACCTGCGGATATAGGTATCGAAAAGGGTAAAATTGTTAAAATAGAAGCTCCTGGCACACTTTCTGGTGAAGAATTAATTGATTGTACTAATTTGCATGTCATGCCTGGAGTAATTGATAGTCAAGTTCATTTTCGAGAGCCCGGACTTGAACATAAAGAGGACCTACATACTGGCACTAAAGCTGCAGTCATGGGTGGTGTTACAAGTATTCTTGAAATGCCCAATACCAAACCACCCACAACCAGTGTAGAGGCATTGGCTGATAAAGTAGAACGAGGCGTTGGAAGAGCCTATTGTGATTACGGCTTTTTCATGGGTGGTACTGACGATAATTTTGACTGGAGGACTCTTGAAGCTGTTCCAGGTTGTTCGGGTATCAAAATTTTTATGGGTAGTTCAACAGGTAATCTGTTAGTTTCAGAGGATGACAAAATCCGTAACATATTGAGCCAATCATTACGTCGTTCAGCAATTCATTGTGAAGATGAACAACGCTTGATTGAGAGAAAAGATATTGCTCAAGATGGGGGACACCCAAGATTTCATCATCAATGGCGTGATGCTAAATCAGCTTTTTTGGCTACAGAAAGACTTTTGAAGATCGCACGTGAGGTAGGTGCTCGAGTCCATGTATTACATGTAACTACTGCTGAGGAAATGGACCTATTAGCGAAGAACAAAGATATTTGTACTGTTGAGGTTACACCTCAGCATTTAACGTTAAATAGTGAAGCTTACGAAACTATTGGAAGTCGTGCTCAAATGAATCCACCGGTTCGTGAAGAATTTCATAGAGTAGCGTTGTGGGAAGCATTGCGTAAAGGGGTAGTAGATGTTATCGGCTCTGATCATGCACCACATCTTCTTGAAGAAAAATCTAATAAATATCCGGCGAGCCCCAGTGGTATGCCTGGGGTACAAACAATTCTGAATTTGATGTTACATCATTGTAATCAGGGCATGCTTCCATTGGGTCAATTAGTAGATCTACTTTGTACTTCTCCTGCAAGAATATATGGTATTAGAAATAAGGGTCGTATAGTTTTAGGATACGATGCTGACTTTAGTGTTATTGATCTTAAACATAAATGGGAAGTCCGTGACGAGGATATGTTTAGCAAATGTGGTTGGACTCCATATCACGGTCAAACATGGTTGGGAAAAGCACGCATGACTATCATTAGAGGAAATTTGGTAATGCGTGAAGATCAACTCATTGGTAAGCCAATAGGTAAAGTATTAAGTTTCGAACAAGGGCAAAACATCTAATGTTAACATCTAGTATTACGGCATTACTTGGTTTTGCAATTGGAATACTACTTTGCTATTTGTATTATCGACGTCAACTCGATTTTCAAAAGCAAGACTTGATATCAGAGAAAGAAATTGAACTTAATTCTTTGCATCATGAACATAGTTCTTTGAAATCATCTATTGATGATTTTGAGAACAAAGTAAAAGAACTTAGTTCTGTAATACAAGATTCTCAATTGGAATTACAGAAAGTAAAAGAAGAGCGAGCTGTTCTAAATGAAAGATTGCAACAGGAGCGCCAACAGTCCAAGGATAAGTTGGCCTTATTAGAAGATAATAAGCGTCAATTGAAACTTGAGTTTGAATCTTTAGCTCAAAAGATATTGGATCAATCTTCCAAAAAAATGGTAGATAAGAATAGGGATGAACTCGACAATATCTTAAAACCTTTAAGGCAACATTTGGATCATTTTGAAAAAAAGGTATCTGAGGGATTTCAAGAAGGCACCAAACAGCGAGTTTCTTTGGAAACACATATCAAACAATTGTCAGAGTTGAACCAGCAATTGAGTTCAGATGCTACTAATTTAACAAAAGCTCTTAAGGGTGAAAGTAAAACTAGGGGGACTTGGGGAGAAGTAGTTTTAGAGCGTGTACTAGAACAAAGCGGCCTCAGAAAAGGTTCTGAATATGAAACACAACTTCATCTGAAAGATGAAAATGGTTCACGGTACCTTCCTGATGTTGTGGTTCATTTACCGGAAGGTAAAGATATAATCATTGATAGTAAAGTAAGCTTAAAACATTGGGAACAGTATTGCTCTAGCGATGATGATTCTAGTAAAGCGGCTTTAATTAGTGCCCATATTCAATCAATGAGAACTCATCTTAAAGATTTATCAGAAAAAAGTTATGATCAATTAGAAGGTGTGAGTAGTTTAGATTTTGTTTTAATGTTCATTCCTGTTGAAACAGCATTTGTGGCCGCGTTAGAAAATTCTCCGGAGTTATTCTCTGATGCTTTTAATAAAGGAATAGTGATGGTTACACCGTCAACTCTATTTATTACTCTAAGAACTATCGAGAATATTTGGCGATACGAAGCTCAAAATGAGAATGCCCAAAAGATTGCTAATCAAGCAGGTAAGCTATATGACAAATTTGTTGGATTTGTAGAGTCTCTAGACAATGTTGGCAAGTCTCTAGAGAAAGCGGATAAATCGTATCGAGAAGCTCGAAATCGATTAGTAGAGGGCCGTGGTAATGTTGTAAAAAGTGCAGAAAAACTCAGGGATATGGGAGTAAATACTAAGAAATTACTCCCAGAAGATTTAATTCAACAGGGAGCTGATCAAGTAGACCTGAAACCTGAACTTTTGATACCTTAAATTGATTAATCTATCATTTTATTTTTTAGGGCCAATCGGCGTAGAATCAATATTAAAACCTTCTAAATTAAAAGCTTTACCGAAGCCCAAAATTAAACGTCCTGATTTAGGTTCTAGTTCGAATAGATGAAAATCCCTCAGACTTTTCAGCATTTTGACAACTGGACTAAGATGATTTTTCATTAACTCTAAAATTTCATCGAAAGTTTGTGTTTCTCGCAAAATTTCAGTTTGTTGTACAGTCCAATTAACTCGAGTCCTCGCAAATATCTCGTCAGCTGCGCCTTCATCTTCAGTAATCAGAATGCTTAATTCACTTTGAGCCAAAATATTTTGACAATGTAAGCTCAATTCACTTAGTAAAAGATAAATCCTTTGGTTTTGAATAACGAATGGACTGGTACTGCAATGTGGTGTGCCATTAGAATCTAAACTAGCTATGTAGAGTGATTTTTGATTTTGTAATAATTGGTTAAGTTGACTTTCAATTTCTATTAGCTGCATGAATTACGCTCCCAAAAAACTTCTTGATTGTAACCTTGGATATTTGAGTCATTTGCTGCTTTTTCGAGTCGCTTCAAAGCATATAAACAATATTCAGGATCTTTTTCGAATCCTAAGTATCTACGTTTGAGTTTTTTAGCAACCACGGCAGTTGTTCCACTTCCCAAAAATGGGTCGACTACTAGGTCTTCTTTATCACTACTCGACAGTATTAATTTAGCGATTAATTTTTCGGGCTTTTGAGTGGGATGATCGGTGTTTTCTGGCATGGACCAAAAAGGAATCGTAATGTCTGACCACAAATTAGAGGGAGCGGTATCTCTAAACTTTTTATTACCTTGATTTATCCAGTCTTTTGGCTTTCCTGCTGAGTCTTTGTAAGGTGCTAACACTTTACGTCGCAGGCGAACTCTGTCTGGAAAAAACTTAAAATCATCTCCCACGGTGCAATACCATATATCTTCGCTACAGTTTTTCCAGTTAGTTTTAGAACCTCGCCCCTTTTCACGTTCCCAGGTAATACGATTACGAATTTTGAAAAATTTGTCTAAAGCTGGAAATAAAGAAGCTGAACTTAACCAATCACCACACACATAAACAGTTGCTGTTGATTTTAGTGCTGGAGTTATTATTTCTAAGTATGATTCAATCCAATCTCGGTAGTCTTCAGTAGACCTACTTGAAAAAGATTCTTTTCCAAAAGTTTTTGTAAGATTATAGGGTGGATCCAAAATTAGAAGATCTATACAGTTTTTGGGTAATTTCTTACTCAAGGTAAAAGTATCACCATTAACAACGCCCTCCATTATCTTTAAATCCTGTTGAAGCTGGTTTGATAATGTCTTACGTTCATTATCAGAAAGACTCAAAGTACGATTTCTAGGCGCTTTATTTGATGATTTTTCTATCATGGATTTGGAAATAAATCAGGTGCGATACTTTTAATTTTTAAGCCATTTAAGTAGGATTCTAGTTTCTTAGTGTCCTTAAAAAATCCATGAGCATTTAGTGACTGAACCACAACACAGGTGTAACTTCGTCGAATTAAATCATTTGAGACTAATCGGTCTGCACTATTATTACAGAGGTAATTCATTATACGAAAGTGATCGCCCGGAGTTTTACTGAAGTATTGTGTTTGACTTTGATTCTTTTGAATTAGTTTGTTATTGACGTTCAAGCTTGATCCCATTACCAAATGATTCGCATCTAAGAAGGCGATATTGACATCAGCATTTAAGCCACTAAATTCTTCATTTGATTTTGCTTCTAAATTTATTTTGCCACTATCTATGAGTGACTTCTTTTTTTGGGACAGTATGTTTTCTTCGATTTTTTCAAAAATAGCAGGACCTTTTACTGGTTTGCGATACTCCAAGGTACCTTCAATTAGCATGCAGGTTATTTCTTCCACTGACCCATGCGCCATCAGTGATTTGCTAAATATTAATGATATGAGTAAAAATATTTTAGTTAGTTTCATAAAACCAATAGAATCAAATAATTTTTATAAAAACAAGCTTCAGTATTACATAAAGTTACTTGTCAAAGTGGCCTGAAGGTAGTTATATGGGAATCTGTAGGAGTTATTATGCCCATTTACGAATATCGCCATACTGATGGATTTGAAGAACCGTGCAAACAAGATATCCTTGAAGTATTCCAAACGATGAGTGCTCCCGAGATGAGCATATGTCCTAATTGTGGTAGGCCCATTCAGAAGTTGATTAGTATGCCGGCTAGGCATCAACAGCATATTAATAATACGCTCAACGAAAAGAATATAGCTGAAAAAGGTTTTAGCAAGTACGTCAAAACAGAAGATGGTAAATATGAAAAAGCAGCGGGTCCCGCCGAAGCTCCTGCTACTCTCGACCGTGGAACAATGGCAGAAAATCTGAAACACTTAGATTAAATATCGTTCAATAAAGAATGACTAATCTCTTCGTCAAAATAAAAGCTACTAAGGCGATATAGCCGATACTGTAATTATGTTACGGTTCACACTTATTTTTTTTATTGTTCAATTGTCAGTTTATCAAAACTATTCTCAACCTTGGGCAAGTAAGACTATGTTAAGAATAGACGAGCTAGAAGAACAACTGGAAGAGACTCGTTACGCTCCAGATTTTCATAGGCTTTGGCAAATAAGGGCAGCTGAATTAGATCATTTAAAGAGAACTCTTAAATTGCGTCAACGTCAACGAAAATTAGTTTTGAGTCCTTGGAATCAGGCTCGTCAAAAGTATGCAAATTTAATAAATGGTTCATTTAATCATCGAGTTGAATGTCCAGTAATTCGTCAATCTGAAGTAAGCGAAAGAGTTTCAAAATTAGATCCTGTAAAAGAATTGCATCATGATTGTTTGATTAAGCCCCTACATGTAACACGCGCGACGCATGACGGTCTTATTGTGTATAGTCTACGGGAGCAACCAACTTGGAGTACGTTACGCGATGCTTTAGAATTCTATGCTTCATCATCTCGTAGAACTTATGTAAGAGACCGCGGTACTAAAGCTCGTGAAGTATTACTCGAAATCGTAGAGCACTGATATGGTAGATCTGAAGTTTTCAAATAAGAGTTCATTAAATCTCAAAAGCTTTGAAGAACATCACTTCGTACCTGCAAAAACAAATGGAAATTTTCTAGCCGTTTGTTTACATGGACGGGGTAGCAACCTTTTGTGGTTACGAAAAATACGTCATCGTTTAAAGCTAGATGATTTCAGCTATTTGTTTTTGAATGCACCTGATCCTTGGACTAGCGAAGAAGGTCATCAAGGGTTTAGCTGGTACGGTAAGATTCCAGACCACCGTGAGGGAATTGCACGCTCTTTGAAACATCTTGAGCTTTTGATGACGGAACTGGAAAAATATGGTTTTACTAGAGATAAAATCATGTTGGTGGGTTTCTCTCAAGGATGTGTTATGAGTCTTGAATTAGCACTCAGATCCCATGTTCCATTTTTTGGAGTACTGGGTATAAGTGGTACTATTTTTAAGCCTGAGGAGCTACTGGAAGCAATGCCTGAACCTGCTTCACAAACTCCGATATTAATGATTCACGGGACTAAGGATGAATTACTAACAATGGATAAAGTACGCCCAAAAGCGCAATTAGTAATGGAAGAAATGCCATATTTTGAATTTATTGAAGTTGATAAAGGTCACGATTTGGAAACATTTGAGTATCCAATCTATATAGACAAAATTAGTGAATGGCGCAGATTGTATATTGGTCGAGGACTTAATATTTAAGTAAAAAGATGTAATTTGGAGCTTTGATTTAAGGGTATTTTTGAACTATAATGTTGACTTCGGTAACAACTCTGATACCTTTCTCCTAATCTCATGGATATCACTATAA
>JAYZAC010000178.1:0-6896 GCA_036339875.1 bacterium
TATCTGAGATTGGACTAAGTGATAATGTAATTCAACTGACATACTCCGAATTTGGTCGTAGAGTCCATGAAAATAATAGTCGAGGTACCGACCACGGTACCGCAAACGTACATTTTGCTCTTGGTAAAATGATTAGGGGTGGTTTACATGGTGTATATCCTGAATTAGATCGATTAGATAGAGGTGACCTTATTTACACTACAGACTTTAGAGGACTTTACAAAACAATAATTAGAGACTGGTGGCGAAGTAATTCGAAGCTATATAACGAATTTGAGTCGCTTAAACTTATAACTTGAAGTGATTAAAAGGCTGAAGATACTTTGAAACCAATCTCTGTAAAACCTGGCTGATTAATTCTTCTAACAAACCCCTCTAATCCTGTACTACCCATCATATGTCTCAACCCACCATTCATGGTAACCGTGCGTGAAGGGGTGTCGTAATCTTCATATTTCAATTCAACCATTAGATGAGTGTCTTTAGTGAGTTTGGTATCTACGCCACCAACCAGAGAAATCCAAGAATTATTAATATCATATTTTTTATCAGTAGAATTATGTTTAATAGTAAAGTGACTTTCAGTCCTGTAAGTAAGATCATTAGTCATTGTCAGATAAACAGACTTAAAGTATTCAAAATCTTGATCGATAATTAAATTACGTGCCAGAGAGTCAATTGTTGAATTGATAAAACCGATCGCGAACTCTTTTCCGCGCCAATTTTGATGTGCCTTAAAACCATAACCATATTCTGGGAATGGAACGTTTGCTGAATCGAAGAAGGTTCCAATCGAACTTATTAGCATTCGATCAGCATGTAAAAACTTGAATAAGACTTCGAAATTATCGGCTAATCCATAATTTAATACAAGATTAACATCGGTAGCTTCGTAGCGATTCACATTCCGAAAAATACCTGGAGTCTTATTTTCAGACTTTACATGAACATATGCAGCATTAAACTCTCCTCGTGCTAAACCATTTGCTGATATCGAATCAATTAAACCTGTTGGTCCTATGGCTGACGGCAGTAATCGGGAAAAGTCTTTCGGCGCGGGCTTCGAATTGTATCTTTTGGGAGAACGTAAATTAGGGAAACCAGAGGTTTCAACTAGTTCATCCGAAAACATTGAAACATCAAGATGAGAATTCATCCTGTTCTGTCTCGGAAGAGTTCGATTATTAGCTAGATTTTTAGATGGACTGAACCTATCAAAGAAATCCTTTTGCTTTCTTATGGCTGTTTGGTGTTCAGGTGCGTTTACGGGTGTAATGTTCGTAGAAATATTTGCTGCATCTACTGACAACAAAAGATTACCAAATACGCTTAGCGAAACATATAATCCCAATTTTGCGCTGATTTTAAATTTGTTCATCCTTGAAACCGCAGACAATTCTTCTGCTAAACCCGCTTTTTTGTTACACTTACTACGTTTCTCGACAACCCTCAGGAGAGGTTTAATGGAATCTTCAATGAAAGTCTTGCTTATAATTTTAGGTAGTTTGAATTTACTTATGTACTGGCATGGACTGCGTAATCGTAAAGATGTCAAAAAAGTCCTTGTACAAGGGGCTGTAGAGGTTGAAGGAGAAAAGATCGGATTTAATGCAATCGTTTTTCAAGCACGATGTTTTCTGTTTCTAGTTCTTGCTATGAATCAATGTCTTTGGTTTTTATGTTTCAAATATGTTTCCACTTGGATAGGTGGTGCTGGCTCCATTTTGTGCTTTTTAGATTTTGTTTTCAACAACGAAGTTCTCAGTCATCTCAAGCAATCTGTCTACACTGAAATCGGTGCCAATAGAGTTGTTTACGGGTTCTATATTTTGGGCATCCCTTACGTTTTTTGTTTAACTTATATGATGGTGAAAATTTTCAATAATTAGTTCACGGGGAGCTTTCAATAATGTTTGTAGATGAAGCTAGAATTTATGTTAAAGGCGGAGACGGCGGAAAAGGTTGTCAAAGTTTTGCTAAAACTACGAAAAAAGCTTTTCGAGGTCCAGATGGTGGTAATGGAGGTCAGGGAGGGAATGTAGTTTTTACTGTAGATCGTAACCTAAACAGTTTGCAATATTTTAGGTTCCGTAAGCACCATAAGGCTGACCCAGGAGTAGCGGGGGACCGTAGAAAAGACGGACGTGGCGCGAAAGATCTTGTAATTAAGGTTCCACGTGGGACGTGTGTTTTCGATGAAAATGATAATTTAGTGGCCGACCTAAATCGAGAAGGCCAAACATATGTTGCTGCCCACGGAGGAAGAGGTGGTCGTGGAAATCGTAGTCTGATCACCAACACCAACACTTGTCCCAGATATGCTGAAAAAGGCGAGCCTGGTGAAGAACTCTGGATCAAACTAGAACTAAAATTGACCGCCGAGGTAGGCATTATTGGCTTTCCGAATGTAGGCAAATCAACACTGATAGCAAAAATCAGTAACGCCAAACCTAAAATAGCTGATTATCCCTTCACAACTTTAGTACCAAATTTAGGAATGGTACCAATCAATGAAAATGATTCTATTTTAGTTGCTGATATCCCTGGTATTATTGAAGGTGCACATGAAGGACAAGGGCTTGGACATCAGTTCCTACGCCATATTGAGCGAACCGGCTTTTTAGTTCATATGGTTGATTTATTTCCTTATGATCAACAAGATCCTTGGAATAGCTATCAAAAAGTAAATAAGGAACTAAAAAATTACTCCGAAATCCTTTCTCATAAATATCAAATAGTAGTCTTAAATAAAATGGATATGCCTGGTGCTGATGAAGCTCGTCTTAAATTTTTAGAATGTGCTGAAGAAGCTGGAGAAGAAATGCCAATTATAATCAGTTTATCAGCCCTTACTGGACAAGGAACTGATGAACTAGTTAGACGACTTGCCGAGTATCACATCAAACATCCAGCCAGAGATCAAATTTTCGAACAACAGGTTAAGCATCGTGAACCAAGAGAGCTAGCAGTATCAGCAGTTGATGATGGGTTTCAAGTAACCGGTGACCTTATAGAGCGTCATGTAGCAATGACCGATTTTCAAAATGAAGAGGCAATGCGGACACTTCATAAATTTTTTGAAAGTATCGGTCTTATAAAGAGGCTTAAGAATATGAATGCCTCCGAGGGAGATCAAATCTACATTGGTGATCAAGTCTTAGACTTTATCGATGATACTTTTGATAGCCCATTTCTAAGTGAGGAAGAAGTACAAAAAAATACTTGGACGAAAAAACAAGAAGAGGAATGATCTTTGTCAATTAACGTATTGTCTATCCGTGATATCTGTAAATCTTACGGATCACGTCAAATTTTAGATAGCGTCAATTTTGGTATGGACTCCAAGGCTAAGGTTGGACTTGTAGGTTCAAATGGATCTGGTAAATCGACCCTTCTTAAAATTATTTTAGGTTTCGATGAACCAGATAAGGGTGAAGTTCACAGAAATAAATCAATAAAATTTGGCTACTTATCACAGGAACCTCAATTTGAAAATAAGGGTAGTTTGTTTGATGTAGTACTATCTGATCAGAAAAAAGTTCTAAATTTACTGAAACGTTTTGAACAAATGAGTTTAGAGGTCGCGGAAGACCCTAACAAACTGAAGCAATTGGAAGAACTACAAGCAGCACTAGAAGCTTGCGATGGTTGGAATCTGGAAAACGAAGTTCGTCAATCTTTAGCTTTAATGGGCTTTAGAGATTTAAATCGCTCCATAGCAGGCCTTAGTGGAGGTGAGCAGAAAAAAATTGCTTTAGCACGATTATTCATGCAAAAACCAGATTTTATGCTACTTGATGAACCCACAAACCATTTGGATACACAAACAATCGAATGGCTTGAAAATCGACTAAAAGACTTTGAAGGGGCTTTATTACTGATTACTCATGATCGTTATTTCCTGCAAAGAGTCACAGATAAAATCGCAGAAATTGATCGAGGTATATTGAGAGTTTATGAGGGTAATTATGACCGCTATCTTGAATCCAAGGCTCATCAAGCAGAAGTAGAACAACGTACCCGTCATAATCAGATACGCTTTTTACAGCGTGAGTATCAGTGGATGCAAAAGATGCCTCGCGCTCGAGGTACTAAGTCAAAATCAAGGATACAGACTTTCGAAAAAGTGAAAACCCAGCTTAGCCCTAAAATAGTTCCCCTTGAAGAATTTCAATTTGGATTAGCGCACAGACTCGGTGACCGAGTCTTGGAATGGAATCAACTGGGTAAATTCTATGATGAATGGCTGTTTCGTAATAGCTGTCACAAAATGTTAGAGAAGGAACGTTTAGGTATCACCGGTCGAAATGGAGCTGGAAAATCTACATTATTAAAAGTTCTACTTGGTGAATTACAGCCTGATGAAGGTTCAGTGCTACCTGGAAGTAACACCCGATTTTGTTATTTTGATCAACAGCGGATTCATCTCGACCCGGAAAAGACTGTTTTACAATCCTTTGAGGAATATGGAGAAACGATTCAAACTGATCGCGGAAGAATGCATATTAAAGCATTTTTAGAACGCTTTTTATTTAACCGGGACCGACTTGGCATCCGTATAGAAAAACTGAGTGGGGGAGAGAAAGCACGTTTAATGCTTGCGCGAATGGTTGCTAACCCGGGAAATTTGATGATACTTGACGAACCCACTAATGATTTAGATCTAGATACTTTACGCTTTTTGGAAGAAGCTTTGGCTGCTTATCCAGGCTGCGCTATTGTAGTTTCGCATGATCGCTATTTTTTAGATCGTGTCTGCACTAGCATCATGGAAATCGGTGAAGAAAAGACACCATTAATAACTACCGGTAATTACAGTTTTTTACAATGGATCAAACAACAGAATAAGGAAAAAGAAAAGTCTCATAATCATTCAAATAATAAATCTAGTACAGTCAAACAGAAAAGTAATGAGACATCGAGAAATAAGAAAAAATTTGGTAACAAGCAAGATCGAAGACTCAAAGAGATAGAGTTAGAAATTCAGGCTCTCGAGGAAAAACAAACGGAATTGAAGATTAAATTAGAAAACCCAGCGGGCGATAATTCCATAAATTACGCCGAACTAGGCCACGAGCTAAATCAGTTTAAAGCACTACTAGAAGACTTATACCAAGAGTGGGAAGAGCTCGAAAGCTTGCGAATCCAAACCTAAAAAAAAACCCCTCCAAAGAGGGGCTTTAACTATCATTAAATCTTAATTACTAACCAAATATTGGCGCGCAAACTAAAGAAACAATCGAAACCAACTTAATAAAAATGTTGATTGAAGGTCCGCTCGTATCCTTGAATGGGTCACCAACAGTATCGCCAGTGACCGCAGCCTTATGACATTCGGAGCCTTTCCCCTGAATATCTCCATTGTCATCTTTCAGTTCTCCTGACTCAATGTACTTCTTAGCGTTATCCCAAGCGCCACCAGCGTTCGCCATCATAATAGCTAATAGAACTCCTGAAACCAAGGTACCTGCAAGCATTCCACCTAAAGCCTCAGTCCCAACGAATTTTCCAACTAGAACAGGTACAACTACGGCGACAACACCAGGCATTACCATTTCACGAAGACTAGCCTGAGTTGAGATAGTTACACAACGAGCATAATCAGGCTTGCTGGTACCTTCCATAATTCCCTTATCTTCTCGGAACTGTCGACGAACCTCTTCGATCATATCCTGGGCCGAATTACTTACAGCAGTCATTGTTTGTGCTGAAAAGAAGAAAGGAAGAACTCCACCAATAAATAGTCCAATCACAACAGTAGGTTCTATAATGTTAATGGTAGTTATACCAGTAGCAGTAGCATAAGCAGTAAACAAGCTCAAAGCCGTTAGAGCCGCTGAGCCAATGGCGAATCCTTTACCAATAGCCGCCGTAGTATTACCAACTGCGTCAAGCTTATCGGTAATTCCACGCACCTCTGGTGGTAATTCAGCCATTTCCGCAATTCCACCGGCATTATCAGCAATCGGACCATATGCATCAATCGCTACTGTAATCGCTGTCGTGGAAAGCATACCCACCGCAGCCATTGCAATACCATACATACCAGCGAAATGATTCGCCAAACCGATAGCCACACAGATCATGATAATTGGCAACACAGTAGACTGCATTCCCACAGCCACACCACTAATTATAACGGTAGCTGGACCCGTAATGGCTGACTTAGCAATTGTATGAACTGGTGAACCTTCTGTACCAGTGTAATGCTCAGTAATCATTCCAATAACCAACCCAACAGCAAGACCTGCAATTAGAGCTATCGCGACACCTGTTGAATCATAACTAGCAAAGAAAGCGTAATTACTACCCTCTGGGGCGACTATAAAGGTTTTACAAGCCCACCAGACTCCAACAACAGTCAGTAGGGAAGCAACCCAGATACCCTTATCCAGAGCTTTATGAATGCGACTCTCATCGTTAGTACTAACAAATTGCATTCCGATTATGGAAGCAATCACTCCTATTGCCACAACTACTAAAGGAAGAATAATTCCGGCTGTTCCTAGCAGTACATAACCCAAAGTACAAGAGGCAATTAAGGCTCCCACGTATGATTCAAAAAGGTCGGCACCCATACCGGCTACGTCGCCAACATTATCACCTACATTGTCAGCAATTACTGCAGGGTTTCTTGGATCATCTTCGGGGATACCTGCTTCAACTTTACCTACAAGATCTGCACCTACGTCCGCTGCTTTGGTGAAAATTCCGCCACCTACGCGAGCAAAAAGTGCAATAGAAGATGCTCCCAAACCAAAACCAGAAATAGCAGAAAGAACTGCTTTCGTCTGTGGATCCCAACCTCCAGCAGCTGCAGCCTCGGCAGTACCAGCTAGCTTAGTAATATCATCTGCTGAAAGAAACTTATGCAGAATGAGCATTAATAGAGAAAA
>JAYZAC010000179.1:0-17680 GCA_036339875.1 bacterium
TAGATTACACAATTGAAGTACACGTTCTTCAGTCTTTGGCGATATTAAACGATCAATATCGCCACTATTTTCAACGAGGTCATTACCGCCTCCATGCAGAATATAAATAAAATTATCACCATCTGCACCGAAAGCTACCAAAGGTGTTGCATTGGCTACATCAATTGAACCTTTGGTTAATGGCAATGTTCCGCGGAAATGATTATATTGTTCATAATTAAGCGTAAGATTATTACCATTTTCAGTAGCCCACCAAACCATTCCTCCAGTACCCCAAAAAGAGCTTGAGACATTGAAGTGGGAGGGTGCCAAATCGGAGACGTAGATGAAGTCCTTATCATCATTCCCATTGGGTGCAATTCGTTTAGAGGTTTGTAGGGAGCGGACATTACCATTGCCGCCTTGTGCTGCTCCGAAATTATAAGCAATCATATAATCGTTAGGATTAAATTGCCTCAGAATTCCTGCCCCATTGGTATCTGATAATATGCCAGACGATTTATATGTGAGTGAATCATTCTCCCAATCCAAAAAGGAGTCTAAAGATGATCCATCTATTTGGAATACACCGTAGGTATCGTCTTGTGAGCCGGCTATCGGGTAGTATTTTTTGATGATGTAGGCGCGCTGTAAATTTTGATTAGCACCTGCTGATGAAAATTTTGCACGACCTTTATTTATGACGGCATTAACCAATTTAGCATTTTGTGCAGGTTGTCCACACAAGTCTGAACAGTCATTATATTCTTCTAATTCTTCACCAAATGCATAGGCTGTATCGATTGGTGTATTCCTGCAATGTAAAAAGCCAGAACCTGTATAATTATTGGGGTTACAGTTTGACGAAGTATAGTAATCCTCACCCTCAATGAATTGAAAGCCGGTAGCAGTGGAATTTTTAAGTAGATCATTATCTTCAGCAGTAATAAATTCTTCCATGAATAGTTTAGATCGTGAAATCATCAAATCACTAATTCTGCGGGCGTTCTTCCGACCTCCCCCCATTACTACATCTTTACGAGCCCAGAACCAACCGAGAAGTGGCGAAGCATTTCCTCGCCTTCTTTGTCCACCAAATTGATTAGAATTTGAAGGGGAATATAGTTCGTCATAACCGACAATGAAGTGACCTCGACCATGCGCTAGAAAGCCTACTGGCTTACCCCATGGTTGACCTCTATTTGGAGCAATACCCTGAATTGGAGGATGTCGTCGTGGATCAGAGATTACACGTATTGGAGGGAAAACTTGTGACCCGGCTTCCAAATTTGCAATGCCCGTAACAACTTTGGCGTGTCTATTAACATCAGCTTCCCATGAGGCAAATTGTGTACTATTACGTTCGAAGCGACAGTTAATCATCATAGGATTGGCACCATTGTTTGGAGTATTGTAAGCTTTGGCATAGGTACCCTTTGGATACAAACAGTACCAGCCTTCTTTTCCATTTGCGGTATTAATAACGTAGGACCATCCAAAATTTATTGAATCTAAGTTGGAGGTATAAGCAGGTTGGCAGCCCCCGCCTCTTGGACCATAACTGGTAACCGCTCTGTAAGTATCCTTACCCAAGGGTAATTCACATTTAGGAGAACCAGGGTATTTGTTTCCTTCGTCTAGTAATGTCCATAATGATGTACTGTTTCGTGAATCAGTACGAAATAATTTTACATGTCCAAATTTATCTACCGATAGACCTTCGTAATTTACTATTCTGCTATCATCAGACAGGGGTAAGCGATTCGGTGCGTAATCCTGAGTTCTTTTGTAATGCCATAATCCTGTTGAGTCGCTAGGTATACCTCCGCTCTTTGGTCTTACAAGAATATATACATCACCATTTTTTTCTTGGATAGCTTTTACGATATCTGCTTGTAAGATACTTGTAAGAAAGGTACTAAAAATAAGATATGTAAGTATCAAAAATTTCATAATTTTTGCCAACTTTGTAATATTTTTATTAGTTTTGATTTTACTTTTTTTGGATATTTATATCTTTCAAACAGAAGGTTAAGGCATGGTAGGGTTAAATCTTCAACTTTTCCCAAGGTATCGAATTTTTCATAAACGTCAGAAAAGATGCTTTCTATATTTTGATAATTATTTAAGTGAGACTCAAAGGTATGGAAGTATTGCTGGGCCGTACCCACATTTTTATAGTTAAAGAAAAACTGATTATTTAAGAAATCTTTTAGCGGATTGTTATTCATGGGTATGAATGGTTTTTGCAATAACTTCAGTCGACTATTTTTGCCTCGCAGAGATTTAGCATTACGATTAATTACGATTTGAATGCTTTTGGATTGAGCCAATTCTCTAACCGTACTTTTGATTTCATCAACAATTTTATTCAACAATTTGTCTCGACTTTTGCGATCAATGAAAAGATCTTTGCTGTTATTTGAGACCCAAGTTTCATAAGAAATTTTGATTTGCTTAATTTGAGTTTCATAACTCATGCGTTTTGACCAATATTCTTGTTCTATCTGTTGATATTTTTTATCAATATTTACAGATTTTTTGTCTGAATTTAGTAGGGAATTATTTGAACTTAAATATTTTTGTCTTAATAGATCTTTCTGTCTTGTAATTTCCGCTAAATTAGCTTTCATTTGTTGTGATTTTTGGTTTTGTAAACTTCTAAATTTCTGAAGTTTTTTATGACGATCTTTTAGATAAAACTCGATGGGTATAGATAGTTTTGTAGGTATTTCCTTGAAGAAGCTATCCACTGCAAAATTGTATTCTTTCATACGGGGATGTAATAGAAACAATAAGTCCATCGAAACCCGACCTAGTGAAGGTACATAAGCTTTAACTTGATTGTCAGATTTAAAGGTTCTAGTTTGTTCTATCTTATATAGCGAGGCTAGAGGATCCTTAGATGAAAAAATATTATTATGGATAAGTATCAAAATTATTATGAGTCTAATTTTTTCCATATTTCGTACAAATCTCCAATAATATTTGCGTGAGCTAAACTTTGGTTATTTTTTTCATATACTTTCTCTAAGATTACTTTTGTGTGGTCTTGATCGCCATGAATTATCAAATCATTCTGTAAATTGGAATATAATAAATTATCATATTCATATGCACTCGCCATGTAATCATTGAGTTGTGTTTCTATCCTATCATCACTGATTTTATTTACGTTTAATTTCATATACTCATAGAGTTTCCAATATTGATTAATACCACTAAGATCAAATTGAAATGTATGACTAAAAGATTTTATTCCTACGCCTACAGATTCCTTACGAATCGGAACCATAAAATAGAGTTTTTTATGATCCTGAATTTGTTGTACCGCTCTAGATATATCGCTAAAGATATCGTCGAATCGCGCTAGATTTTGTTCATCTGTAAGGTAGTAAGTCTGTAAGGTTGACAGCTTCTCAATATCGTTTCTGAAATACTTAAGATGAATTGATTTCGTTGCTTTTTGTAAGGTATCTCCATAGAGTCCATTTCGTCGGAGTTCTAGCACTTCATCATAAAATTTTTGCATGTTCTTAACTTGCTCAATTTTGGAAAATTCATTTTTTCGATTGTAGGATTTGATTGCAGACTTTCGTTCTTCGAGCCATTCTAAATCATTCACTGTGTCGGGATTTTTCTTGAAAAAACGTTGCATGCCGAAATCATAACTTTGCATATCTGGGTGAAACAGAATCACGAAGTAGGGGTTAAACAAACCTACAGAATTTGCATAAATTAACTGGGGTATGAAAAAAAAGCTTAAAAATATAAATATCCTTAAAATTGTACGCAACATCCCAAATTAGAGTATAGTTAAGAATATATCTATGGCTAGTGTACGCAATGATTTATATTTATTTTAACTACATAAAGTATTGACTAAAAATGGAACTATTTTGAGAACAGCTATAGTAATTTTCAGTTATCTTTTCAACTTTATTCTCGTTGGTCAAAGTAACCCATCTGTAAATAACTTATCTTTCGAAAAGCTGATGCAATCGCGTCCGCCTTCGACAAACGACTTAGACGGCATGGATGGCGAGCATACCGGTAATGACTTCGGCTATGTAAATTATAAAACTTTACTCTTATTTCATCCTCGGATGAAGGTTTATAACTTTAAGATTAATAATTTCTATAGACCGATACCTCGAGATGTGAAGGTCCCACTAAAATATTACTTAGAGGATAGAGAGCGTAAATCCGTAAATCTTATTAAGTCTTCAAGGACAGCTTATGAAAATCATAACCGTAAACTTTTAGCCCTTCATAGAGATAAAAATAGAGTATCAGCTAATTTCAAGGAACAGAAGCGATTGTTATTAAGGGATAAATTTGCAGATACAGAGGCCGAATTGATTGCTTTGGATGCAAAAGAAGATAATACAATTGCAGAGATTACAGGCAAAATTCAAATGACCAAAAAACAGATGCAGGATTTGTATAATCAGTCATTTGGAATTCATTATCTCTCGCTCGACGAACGTCGAGCAGAATTTAAGAAGATCGAATCGGAAGTAAAGCAAGCTATCGAATTGATTCGTCAAAAACAAAAATTAATTTTTATCTTGAATAATCAAGTTGGAGATTTCGATGATGTCTTAAAGCCAAATCCCCGTATGTTTAATTACTCTGGATTTGTAGAAATGAACAACTTATGGAAGTTTCTGCATAGAACTCAAGTTTTGGAGAGTGGCGAGTTTGATGATTTTCGGCTCGGTGATGATGTTAAAGCGATGCTCAGCTACTATGATAGAAAAACTCGCATTGGATCTGTATTTCAACTACCTAGTATAAATCAATTTGTACTAGCAGGTGGACGTGATGTGACTTTACAGTGTTTAGCTGAAGTTTACTTAAAGTATAAGTATTCACGGCAAAAAATTATTCGTTTGATTAACATAATAGCTGAGCTTGATAAAGGAGGAGGTCGATGAAACTTCTTCAAGTCCTTCTTTTCTACTTCACTTACATGGTAAGTCATGGAATCCCAGTGACTGATCGGGAATCAGCAATTCAGAATATTAAAAATCGAAATGGCGATGTATATATTTTGATGTATCCAAACAATGGTAATACCGGTCAGGATGGTAAGCATGGGGTATGGAGGTTTATTCGTGGTGATGATTACCCCGATGACACTAAGTATAAGCGCTCTTATCTTCCAGGCTTCACAGGAGGAGCAAGATATAGTGGACTGACTGTAGACAAATTTGGACGTATTTTTGTTTTTAGAGAAGAAGCAAATGCTGAAGAATCTATTTTGCAAAAAAATAATGTATATCCTGGTCAAACGGGCCCTCGTCCAGCTTTATATAGCACGAACATCGTAAGAATTAATAATGGTGGTACGGGTTGTGCAATGGAGGGTTCCCTGAATGGCTCTCCGCCTGGTTGGGTATACGCAATCTCAGATAACGGCGATGAGGGTTGGATCCAATATTACGATGTTAATGATACAAGTCGCACTTGGGCTCCAGACCTGAAAATATTTACAGCGAGGAATTTAAATCTGCCACCGGGAACTGAAATTTTGCCCCCGCTCTTTAAGCATGTTAATGCTAATTATGTGTACCCAAGACATGGTGGTTTTTTTGGTAAGAATAGTGTAGGTGGAACCGGCGCACGACCGGCGATTGAAGTTCAAGGAGTTGTACAAAGTAATGGTAGTCAGCCATATTGTGGCGATGGTTCCAACAATGGTGGAGCTCGCTATGCAGAGTGGAATGTACATAATGGTACTCCTTGTGGTGACCCCATTCATCCTATGATAGGTGCGTTCTTCATGCATCCTACAATTACAGGTCATCATAATAATAATCTTGCAGCCGTACGAGTATGCGATGTCAAAGTTGAAACTCGTAAGTTATATTTTGATCAGTATATGACGCCTGAAGATCTTTCGACGCTACAAACCTCCGAACCATTTTTAGTAGCTGCTGGTGAAAGTATTGAAAAGCCTAGTGCAGGTGGCCAACTTTATGCTAACAATCAAGTTCTAGCAACTTCTGTCGGTTCTAACACTGTATATGCTCGGTTTATGCATTGTGGAGATCAATGTGGAGCACCAGGAGTACAGGCACCTACAGTCCTTACTCAACCTGGTAAAGCAGTTGGTGCGGTGTCATCAGCAGGTGTAAATGATCAAGAACAACGCAAATACATAATCAAATCATCAACCAGTGGTGGTACATATATCACTGCAGTGGTTCAGGTGGGTTTGGGTGAACTAATCCGTCAACCTGAAGGCGGCGGAATTGAGTATAAGGCGACCAAAGCTTCTGAAGAGTTCAGATGGAATTCAAATATCGGAAATACAAGATTCAACAGTGATAAATATATGGTTGACGCTTCAAGAAACTATGGAGATTGGACTGGACATATAACTTCAGTTCAGACCTCTAAGCGTACAAATGATAAGGATTGGGTATACCGATCCAATCCTCAAAATGCATCTCATTTCAGAGTGTCTGAATCATTCTGGGGAACCGGCGGCACTATGTGGTTTTTACGGAATGCTTCTCAAGTACCTGGTGCCGAGTTACGTAAGAGACAGTTCAATCATGAGAATGGAGACCAGATTGAATCTCGTAATATTGATTTATCAAATGAAGGCGAAGTGGTGGGCTTCGGAGCAGATGGTGATGGATTTGTATATTGGCTTGAGTTAGGTTTTGTAGAGGATTTATCGGATTTGAAGAATATTTTGGGCGGTGCTTCTCCCACATGGAATACACTAATAAATTCTGGAAAATTAAAGGATCCAACCGCTCTTCCGGCTCCTGCCGTTGGTGAAGCTAGTACCACCTTCAGTATTACAGTTAAACGAGAGGCTGGACTGTCGCTTAAAAAAACTGTGACTGGTGGCGACCCATATTTAGTGGGTACAGTTCCCACTAATTCTAATGATTGCGTCATTTCGGTCATTAGTTATTCATCTGATCCAAATAGAGCTTTAGACTGGGATGATCCATCTTGGGATACCGATGCTAATTTTTGCGGCACTCCCGGTGTGAGTACCAATTTAGATATTGAGATGGCAGTAGTTAATGTATCAAATCCTCCTGCTTCGTCGGGGCAATTTACCTTGGACATCGTTGATGTTCCCGAGGTTTTAGAAGGTCAAAGAATTCAGTTTTATATGGAAAATCCACCTCGTTTTGACGGGCCCCCTGCTCAGTTGGCGCAGGCTGGCGGCCCAACTCAACCGCAGTGGGTAATAGATCAGTTGGGTGGGAATCCTTATTGCTCGAGTCAGAAAGGTTTAAGAAAATTTCACTATCCGGGGATTACTGGTGCCCAAAACCCAAATGGATATGTAAGAACAGTTAGTAATTATACGGCGTCTGGTAATGAAATAGTGCTAACCGCATTGGATGAAGCAGATGGCGAGCCTTCGCGTAATTACTACAAAGATAATGATACAGTTGATGGAATGAATATGCCGTCTTTCATCATGGATGATATTCCTGATGTTAGCTGCAAGTATCCATTTTTCCAAGGTAAGGAACGAGTCGTAACGGATTATGATGCAGAGAATAATGCGTACATTGTAAGCGAAGAGGAGCAAGTTAAGACTTTGCGTGTTCGTTGGGAGGTACGTGCACTTTCACCACCATTGAGTCTGAAGAAGGGACATCCTAATGTTCAAAGTGTATTTCAGCCTGGTGGTGCGGGGGCTACGTTATATCCTTGTAAAGATATTCTTACGGGTGCCGAGGAGTCTTTTTCGCCCATGAATGAACCGGGTTTGATTTATTATGAATGTTATCGAGATATTCAGATTCATCCCACTTTAGGTGACACAGATGGAGACGGAGTCGATGATCAAACAAATGTGATTAGTAATGAAATTTTGTTTCCTGACCCAGGGGTATATGAAGTAAAACTTTCCATGATGGGTGTGCGCTGGAATGCCGATGATTTGACTTTTGAAGATGACTCCAGCGGTGTTACTTATGAAGTAACTGAAGCGGTGGCTACTTACACAATCAACGTTAAACCGCGCCAAATTAAAGGTGACGGTAAAGTGCGTGATGTCGGCATCCTTAATCGGCTCTATTCAGGTGAATTGGAATCTGCTCCCCAAGACCCTAATGATCCATACATCAATAAGAAGAAAATTGAGTTGTTTGATAATGAATACATGATTGTTAGAGAAAATACGGGCACCCCTCTGGTTGCTAGCGCCACAATTGACTTTTTTCAAGGGGTTGATAAAAGGTATATAGATCCGAGTGACAAAGACAATAACCTCATGCAAAAATTCAATGGCGTTGGCGTCTGGGATTATGAATACCCCGGAGATGACGGCTCCGGTGGGGCGAATGATAAAAGAGGTACGCATCCACCCAATTGGGATAAAGATGGAGGCGGTAAAATTCTAGATGATGCTGGTAATGATGCAACCAATGATAAAGCTTCAAATTACGCTTTAGATAGTTCTGGTGACAAACTCTTTATCGATGATGTGGTAGAAAGAATTCAAGGAACCTACAGCTCAGATTCGTACTACTCAGGCACAGATATGAGTGACTCTCCAGAAGCTATGTTTGATTGGTGGGAAATAAAGTACTACTGGTTTGTAAGATACAAGAACCCAGTGACGGGTGTAACAGAAGGGCCTTATTTGATACGACAGGGTAACCTAGCTGAAATTTGGGCTATTCACAATTTTGCAGATGATGAATCTAAAAATAGGATTATGCCTGGAGAGCTAGATAAGAATCCGCCCTTATGGACCGAGGGCTCATTAATCCAAAAAGATGCTGATACTAATAAGAGACGATACCATGTCAAAGTCCCACTTTTTAAGCCGAATCTTTGTATTGGTGCAGATCAAATAATTGGCGATGCAGATTGTGTGATCGATTGGAATGGAATATTTGGTAAGCAAAACTTTAAAGACGTGCCCGGTGGGTCAGATTCTACTTTCAGTTCAAAATTAAGTACTTATATATTTAGAGTGCCTACCGAACCGACTGCATTAGAATTTAGCTTTATGATTGATTACCCCAGAATGGCCTGGAGGGCTCGTAATCCAAACAATGTAGGTAAGTCCGACTATAAGAATGGGGCAGTAATCACTTATGGTGAAAAACCTGATAAAGATGCAATAGATAATATTGACCCTGACGATTTCACTAAATGGGTCGAGGAAATTCAAGATGAAGCTACCTATTTTGATGCGGTCTACTGGGGGCCAAAATCTGACGCTCAGACGCCAGATAATAGAATTGTTGATCCATTTGCTCCGCCAGACCCAGCAGATTTTCAGCGCGGTGCTAGTGTGAATGACCCGCGATTAATTTTGGGAAATTCCTCCAAGCACGTGAAAGATCAATCAAACCAGTCCCTGCAGCTTTGGGGTGGGGTCGCTAATTATGTAGGTGGTGGTGTCTTTAGTGAGGACCCTGCGGCTTCAGGTGGCATTAATATGGACGGAGACTATACTAGAGCACCAACTGATGACAATTGGTACGATGTGATTATCCGAGATAATACACCTCCAGTGATTACGGTGGTAAGTGCTGATAGTGGAATAAGTGAAGTTATTCTTACTTCTGCCATAGATGATGTTCAAAGTGCTGGATTCGGTGGCTTTAATGGTAAAACAGGTGGGATGCTTGAGAATCAGGAAGGAATAGTTATTGCCGTAATCGATAATAATCCTTATCAGCATTGGAATGGTTATGACGCGCAGGATGTGGATGATCTTGATTCGGCCGATGTGTCTTGGTGGGCACCCTTCTTACAGCAAGCCTACTACGAGATTGGTGCAGACCCGCGTAATCTATACGGTCTTGGTCTACAAACAGGTAAGGCTGATAGCCCTTGTGTGCCCGGATTTTTTATCTCAACTCCAATGGATTTAGAAGATGCGGAAAGTTCTATTTTTGTAAACTGGGAAGATCAATTGATCCCTCAAATAGAGGGTGAGGAATATTTTATCGATAGTAAGCCTATTAGTACCATCTCAGCAGATTGTAAATTTCATTACGAACCGAAAAAAATTCAACTTTATAAACTTGATGATGCTAATAATAACCAGAGTTTTTATAAGTTAGGTACGGGAGTCTCCGGTAGATTATGTTCACCATTTCTATTCGATACCAATAATATTGGAAATTGTAATTTTCCAGGTTTTTCAATGCCAGAAACCATTGAATTGACAAATGTTCAGCACATTGAAGGCAATAGTAACATCATCGAAAATAAGCCCAACGAAAGTTATGTCATGACATTCTCTCCTGAAGAGGTTTTAGAGAAATTTGGCGGAGGTTCCGATGAGGCTATGATTAGATTTATCAGTCAACCAGATTTGTATGATTATGTGGACAGTAATGCTGCGTCTCTGGATATAGGCAGAGAAACAAAGTCATCATTTGAAAATCTTTTTGATAGAGATAAGTCATGGCGTAAAACCTTTTGGTGGATTCCAGCAGACGCTTTTGTATTACCCTATTTTCTCAATCCATCTTCCAAAGGAAAAGAGACACATGCTATTTGGGGTAAAGCCTATGATTTGAGTTATTTATCATTGAGAGAAGATGGGATCGATTATTATCTTGGACGAGAAGATTCTGGGACAGCATCTCCTACAGAGATTACTCTGCCAAGTGAATTTGCTACTAAATTAGGAACTTTTGATATTGAAGATAACCGACCTCCTAATATCAAAATTACTTTTTATGATTATAAGTATAATCAATTTTTTAAGATCTTATTATTAGATGATTATGCTCATGTGTATAGAGCTTCTAATTCCAGTAAACAAACTGAAAATGTGATTCTAATGAAAACCAAAGATCCTCGTGGATTACTGTATGAGGGCGATGTAAGTCATAAGGATATAAGTTCAGGCAGAATTCCAGAAGCGGATGATTATACATATCGCTTATATAAGCCTGCTAGTATCAATACAGCTACTGGAAATCTAAGTGCTCTGGCAGGAACAGAGGGTAATGGAGCAGGTCTTTTCAATATAAGAATTGCAGAAGATGTACGCTTTAAACTTAGAGTAGAAGCTACCGATAATGCTGCTGATCCAAAAGATATTGAAATTCAGATTGAGAGTATTAAACCTTCAGATATCGATCACTTTACTAATACTACTCAGCATGTTCAGGATGATGATAAAGACCAATATCAATTTAAAACAATTTTATCAGGTTCAGAGAATGTTTATCAGTTTCAAGCCTTTGTAACCGCTTATCATATGTATCCTAAAAGTGGTTTCTATGACATTATTCAAGTCAGCGTAAATGACGGAAACGGTAATATGCGTAAAATCTTATTTCCAATAGAAATTGTGCCTCAAGATGTACATTTCAGGTCGCTCGGAAGTCAGAATAAATCGAGGTAAATTTAACTCTGACTGGTATCATATCTGTAAAGATGTACATCCGTTTGAGGGTAAGCAATTTTGATATTGTTATCTTCAAAAGCTTTTTTTATTGCTTCGTTTAATGCAAAAAGTACCTTAAAGTAATCAGCGCGTTGTACCCAAACCATTACCATGAAATCAACCGAGCTAGAACCTAGTTTACTCACAGCTACATCAGCAGCTGGAGTCTTTAAAATACGCTGTTCTTTTTCTAATACTGAATGCAATATTGTTTTGACTTCATCAGTAGAAGATTCGTAGCTAACACCTATCGTTATATCTACTCTTCGATTTTCGAGTTTTGAATAATTCACGATTACATCAGCACTTAATTTTGAGTTTGGTACCACTACTGATTTACCATCATAGGTAGCTAGGTGAGTGGTAAAAATATTTATCTCTTCAACACTTCCAGCTGTGCCTCCTCCTTCGATATAATCTCCGGCTTTAATTGGTCTAAATAGTATTAACAAAATTCCGGCAGCAAAATTTGATAGAGAGCCCTGTAGGGCTAAACCCACCGCAATACCTGCAGAACCTAGGATGGCAACAAAAGATGCAGTTTGTACACCCATTTGACCTAGACTGGCAATCAGTACTAGAGCCATAATTGCGTAGTAAATAACATTTTTAACAAAGCTCGATATTGTATGATCTATTGCATCAGTGTTACCCAACATTGTAGCGATCAAACTACTTAGAAATTTAGCTAACCAACTACCCGTAACAAAAATGACTGCAGCATAAAGAATTCTTAGGCCGGCATCAGCCGCATTTGTTTTCAAATAAGTAATGATTTCAGGTGTAAAAAATTGCTCCATAATTAGTTCTCCAAACTATTCTGCTTAGGTGGAAAAAGTTTTGCTTCGTTAATTTCTAGATGAAATAGATCTCCGCGATATTGACTTCGTTGCAATTCTAAAAAGAAATCTTCCTTACTACCTCTTAATAACTGATAGGTTTGAAACTTCATAGGTGCGACCCATTTAGGTTTAATCATCATCGTTGCGAGGGCAGCGCGAGAAGGGTCCATACTGAAATGACCACCTACGCAAACTAACATCAAATCGATAGGATCAAAAAGAGGGATCAATTTCATATCCATAAACACATCACTATCTCCAGTGAAGTAAATATTAGGACCTCCTTTGAATTTAATTACAAAACCTACAGCAGAGCCAGCGAAATGAAGTTTACCGGTAGTGTCCATGACTTCGCTGGAATGTTTAGCAGGAGTAAACAAAACTTGCAACTCATCGTTAGCAATTACTGTTCCTCCAATATCTGCTGATAACTCAGGCGGTAATCTTTCAGGAGGATATTTAAGTATTTGTATAAGAGCATTAGCTAATCCATATGTAGTAATAACTTGCGCCTTACTGATTTTTAACAGATGTAAACTGTCACCTAAATTATCTCCGTGGCCATGACTCAATAAAATGAAATCTGTTTTTTTTAGCTTACGAAATATTTTATCACCGCGAGGATTTAGCATATTTTGAACCCAGGGGTCGACTAGTATGCGGGTACCTTCTGGTCCTATGATTTGAAACGCAGAGTGTCCATACCAAGTAATCTCTACTGACTGCGCATGTAAAGTAATTTTGAGTAGAATTCCAATCAATAAATATAGACTAACTCTTGGCATCTATTCTGGGTCTTGAACTTCTTGAAGGGTAAGTAAGTTATTATACTCTTCTTCGGTTATTATCATTAATTGACGGTAGATCTGAAGTAACTGGCCTAGATGCACTAGGTTAATCATTTGAATAGGCTCACTCTCAGGATAATCATGAATAGCAATTAGATTAAATACACCAATAAGTTCAAGTTCTACTTCATTAAAATAATTGTTAAGTTCTTTAATGGCGTTAGAATTTGGAGTAGCCAAACTAATGAACATGGTTCTTTGAATAGTTTCGCCAGGTTTTGATTCGCCAATTAATCTTTCAGCATGTATCCACTGTATAGGTAAATCTAGGATAGCGCCTATATGGGTTGCATAAGGCAATGACTCATCGAGGCAGGTAATGCTGTCTATGGCGTAGTCATCGATAATTTCGGCTGCCATTTCTGAAAGTTTTTGAATAGCTTTTGGATGAGCTAAGGCTTTATAAAAATCTAAATCCATTTGGTCTTTGCGAATAGCTAAGATATCGGTGTTATAAAATAATTTTGCTAGATCATCGAGCATACTCTTCTCCTCATTCAAAGCGTAGTAGACAATACTTTTTCTTACCTGATCGCAGTAGCATCGTTGAATCACCAACTAGATCATCTGAACCCAGATTCATTTCTTCCGAATCGACTCGTTTGTTATTCAGATAAATTCCGCCTTGGCGAACAAGTTTACGAGCTTTACCTTTGGATTCCGAAAGTTTTGCTTCTACAAGAACATCAAGTAATCCAACCCCATTACCTAATTGATTTTGTGTCAGGGTTAGACTTGGTACATCAGCAAAAATCTGCATCAATGTTGCATCGTCCATACCTTCTAGACTACCGCCAAATAAAACATCGGAGGCTTGTACGGCTTTTTTTGCTTCTATTTCTCCATGAAGCATTGCGGTAACTTCAAAAGCTAAGGTTTTTTGTGCCTTTCTAGCACTTGGATTTTCAATTAGAGATTGTTTACATTCTATAATCTGGTTTTCTTCCAAAAAAGTAAAAAAATACAGGTATTGAATAACATCAGCATCTGGAGTCTGAATCCAAAACTGATAAAAATTGTAAGGAGATGTTTTTTCTGGGTCGAGCCAGATATTTTGTCCTTCCGATTTACCAAACTTTTCTCCAGAGGAACTTTTAATAAGTGGAAGAGTAAGTCCGAAAGCCTGAGCACCGGTTTCTTTGCGAATTAGGGTTATCCCTGCTGAGATATTACCCCATTGATCGCTACCTCCAATTTGTAGTGAACATCCATAATCTTGGTAAAGTTTTAGAAAGTCGTAACTTTGCAGAATTTGGTAGCTAAACTCGGTAAATGAAATTCCTTCATCCGAGTCTAATCGTTTTTGAACAGATTCTTTATTCATCATTTCTGTTACTCTAAAGAGTTTTCCGACATCTCGTAAGAAGGAAATAAATTCGTAGCCTCGAAACCAATCCATATTATTGACTACTTGAGCACCGTTGTCATAATCGAGAAGTAAACCAATTTGCTTTTCAATACAACTTACATTGTGCTGAATCACTTCTTCGGTCAACAAAACGCGTTCTTTAGATTTACCTGAAGGGTCTCCAATCATGCCCGTAGCACCACCTAAAACTGCAATAGGTTTGTGACCCATTTTCTGTAGTCTAGCCATGCTTACAAGTACAAACAGGTGTCCCACATGAAGGGAATCTGCAGTTGGGTCAAAACCTGCATAAAAAGTATATGAATTATTATCTAAATCGATATCATCATTACTTACAAACTCAACGATACCGTTCTCTTTAAATTTTGCTAGTGAGCTCATTCTATTTCCTAAGTGATAAGTCGATGATCAAAGATTATTTTTTTAAAAATTTTTTCATGAGAGATTTGAGTTTAGAGAATCCTTTTTGATCTTCTGCTTTGGGTGTATTTTTTGTTTGATTTTCTTTTTGCGATATATTTTCTGAATTCCCCTTTGAACCCTCATTTATATCACTCATGAGATCATCCATACTAGCAGACTGATTTTCGGTCTTTGACTCCTCATTTGTATCTTGTTCTTCTGAATCTTCTGAATCTTCGGAAGTCATTTCTTCCATTATTTTCCATTTTTCAGCCATCTTAATCGCAGTTTCTTGTTTGTCCAGTACGAAAAGTTTTAATGCCTCAATAGCACGTCTCGTAACTTTTGGATTAGGAGAATCTATAGGAGATTCTAATAGGGATATAAATTTAGGATCAAAAAGGTCCATGATTGCGTAAATAGCACTAAGTTTTCGGTTGTCATTATTAGATGAGAGCATATTTTGCAATTCTTGTGCTGTATCAATTAAGCCCGTAGGATGAAGAAAGATTATGGCATTAGCCCTTGCTCTGTCATGATTATTATCTGCCAGAAATGGTAGTAATTCAGTCTTTAATTCATCACATCCGAGCATCCGCAGTGCCTCAATGGCATTAGCTTGTACGCGACCATCTGAGTGTTTCAGGCATTCTTGAAGGAAACTTTTATGATTTTTATTTTTGCTTTGAGCAAGAGCCATTATAAAAGTTGCTGACAATCTCTTACTGTCCCGTTCTGTAATAGAAGACTTCAATTCATCTAGGCGATTAAGTCGATTATTTTCGATTAATGCGAAAACGGATTTGATTGCCGACGATTCTTCTCCTTGGCGGATCACTCGAATATGATTATCTTCTTCTTGATCGAGATCGGAGTGGCTCGAGCCTAATTGTTCCTCAAGATCAGCCGTCTGTTTAGGTGCAGACTCTTCATCGAGTTCATCATCAAGACTCGATATAGATTTATGTTTAACTTTAGAATTGACGCTTTTGAGTTCAGTATTTATGCCATTATTGGTCGTAGATTCTATTGATTCCGAATTCAAGATACCTTTTTTGACTAGGTATTCCAAGGCCATCTGAGCACGCTGTTGAACCACATCAGAGTTTGACTTTGAAAGATGTTTCAAGAGTTCAAATCCGGGTTCAAAAGCTAGTCTTGCAATGACAAAGATAACAGCATCACGATGGAAATCACTATCTTTCTTAGCCATCTTATTTAAGCAGTTTAACAAAGGCTCAGCAGGAAGATTCGCTACTGCTTTCAAGGATTCTTTACGGACAATTTCATCAGGATCTCGGGTAAATCTAACTAATAAGGGATAATTTTTAGAATCTTCAATGGAAGCCAGCGATCGAATAACACTGGCTCTAACAATCGGATTGCCGGATCTCAGAAAATTAGTTATATGTGGAATCGAGTCGATTTTACCCAGGTTAGCGCAAGTCCCTATCAAAGTAGGTAAAATTTCTGGGTTTTGTTCTTGATGTAACAAACTAATAAGGCTATCAAAATGTTTTGAGTTTCTAGATTTCTCCAGATCCTTCAAAATTTCTATTTTTTCACTTGTACTACCGGTTTTGAATTTTTCAATCGTTACAGAGTTTATAGTTTCTTCTGTAGTCAATTTATCATCAGTCGATGAAAACAATGATTTTTGCAATATCAAACTGGCTTTTCTAGCTTCCCGCCGCGTTTCGGGGGAGAAGTGATTCCCCGCAACGTACATTAATAGACCATAAGCCTCGTGGTTGCCCATCTGTAACAGTGAGCTTAGCGTTTCGCTTCGTACTTTTGTTTCGCTATGGTTAAGTTTTAATTGAAGTTCTTGTATCGTCATACTGTGGTGACCTTAAGCCTTAAATTTTGATTGGGCATTATAGCAAAACTGATGCATTCATGACCTTAGAATTGAGTCATACAAAAATTCCTAATATGGTAAAAAAATGTCGTATAAAAGTCGATAGGCCCAGCGAATACCAAAGATCAAATAGGAGATATCATGAAGAAAAAAGTAGTCGCAGCAGCGCTTATTTGTAGTGTGCTTGGGTCCTCTCACGCCACTGATAATGATAAGTTTGACGATTACGGAGGAACCTATCAAGGTGAAGTTCATCGACCAGTTCAACGTCTTGACAGATTTCGTCGTTTCGGCAATAAAGCTTCATCATCAGTAGAAAATCGTTTTAGTAATAGAAAACAATTAACTAATAATTACGTAATAAACGATCAAACCGGTGAGAAAGTTTATTTGGATAATGTGAACGCACCTGTAAACTATCACCGGACTACGCAATTTCAATCGCAACCACAGAATAATCGAAGTCGAGATTATGAAATGATGCATCAATCCAATCAGATTCAGAGAAACCAAAAAGCATCTCATAATTATGAATCTAGCCGTTTTGAAATGGATCATTCCCAGTCTACAAATAAAGAAATTGCGTCTCAATATGATTTTACTAATTCTTCGAATAATCGTATGAATACTGAGAAGTGGAGGCCTCAAGGACATACACAGGGTCGTTTTGCTGCTGCTAATTCCCATCGTAATAAATTAGACCAGATTGAAAATAATCATTCACAATCTTGGAATCAGAGACCCGCTATAAATCAGACACCTACTAGGAATGAAGAATGGAATAATTCTGTTACACAGCATGTGAAAGAAAAAAATTGGCAGAATCCACCACATGAAAATATTTCTAAAAGATCTTGGAATAATGTTGAGTCTGGTAAAGCTAGAAATGGTAATACAATGGAACAAGCGTCTCCTTCGAAACAAGAGGATTTTAATCAGAACGTTAATCGATATAATTCAGCACATTCA
>JAYZAC010000180.1:0-4422 GCA_036339875.1 bacterium
TTTCCATATATAAAACACTTTAACAAGATGTTGAAGGTATGGGGATAAATGATCCATATAGTCTGGAAAATATATTAATTTAAGACAAATTATTAACTAATATTACTAATATTGCTGATGCTCATAAAGCTAAGTTAATTATTTGAATACGATACTTTATGACTCGTTAATGCCTGTCGAAATTAGTCTGAATTCTGAGGCATTAATGGAGGTCAATATGAGGTGTTTATCTCTCATTCTTTTGATACTTTTACATATAATTAATTATTCCGAGCAGCAGTCCCAAGTTCTATTAAAGAACGGAAACTCAGTTACAACGCAAGGTCTACATTTTCAAAAAGGAGTAATTAATGCTTTGTATTATGCCGGAAAATTACAAATTCCGTGGAGCGACGTTATCAGTATTGAATTAACTCAGCAACATGTAGTCAATTTGAATGATGGTTCACGTTTAGTCGGACGATCGAAGGGAAGTCCAAAGGCAGGGTATTTCCTATCATTTGTTATTCAGGATGGTCGACGATTGGATATCAAAAAAACCGAGATTAAAGAGATTAAAACATTAGATCACTGGAATTTAGAAGAGTTAGAAAAAACTCAATCTCGGAGACTTAAGTTTAGAAGAACATGGAAAGGAAGTGCCGATGCGGGATTGATAGTTCAACAGGGTAATACTGACGATACCCAATTCAATTTAGCGTTACGCACTCGTAGGACTTCTGAATTTGACGTATTTCATATCAACTTACTGGCAACTCAAGGAGAAACGAGTGGTAATGAGAATGCTAATAGCGCAAAAATTCAAACTCGATTTGATCTCAAACATCAGAAGGATTTATATTATTTTTTACTTTCTAGCTTGGAGTATGACAAAATAAAAAAAATAGATTTACGCTCGGTTCTTGGCCTTGGTTTTGGTTGGACTTATTTCGATAGTCCACAGCGTAAATTACAATTTAGTTTTGGATTAAACTCTGATAAGGAAAGTAGAGAAGATAATACTCGTAATTCTCTAGTTACGGCTTTATTAGCTACCGATTTTAAATTCCCTGTATTTGGAAATAATCATGTGACTGGTGCCGTACATGTCTATCCGGATTTGAAAGAACTTGGAGACAATTTGAGAGCTGATTCTATTGTGTCTTATATAGCACCAATGACTAAGGATACAAATTTAAAGTTGTCATTAACAAATAAGTATCAGCAGACCGTTCTACCGGGTATTGAAAAGCTTGATACAAGATTTACAACTAGTCTTGGTTATGAATTCTAACAAAAGTCAATTTTGATAAAAATTATAAAGATCTTGTATAATTAAATAGTCGAGGTTGACGATGGCTGGCAGTGTATCTTACTCTAAATCATTAAATTCTGGTATTGCTCGAGCACCATCTCCAAGTCAAAAAAATCATCGTGAGAATGAAGCTGCTCGATCCAAGCAGGTGGAATCGCGTGCATCCGAGAGACAACGCCGCCAATCTGAACTTCGTGCTAAAGAAGCTGAGCAGAGTAGAATAGACAAAGAGACGAGACAACGTAACCAAACTAAACGAGATAGGCTTACTGAGTCCAGATTAGACAACGAGCGTGGGAAGAATATAGACTTCAAGGCGTGATCTTTTTCTTGATCTTTCTTACGTAAATTAAAAGCTACTTAAAACTTGATTTGGATAATCGTTTTATATGACCTTCTATTTGCATTTTGTATATATTGAGACTGTGCGCAACTACGAACTCATCCAAACCACTTGATTCAATTTCAATTCCGAAGTAAGGGCTTAATTTTGATTTATCTTCCTCACTAATTTCTTTCAGTGGTTCGCGCTCTTCCGGCGGTGACCATGGCAAATTATCTCTTGTAGAGTCTTGGAAAAAACGGAAATTATAAGAATCAAACTCCAATTTTTGTCCCATATGCTTGTAGCCTAGTTCATGAGCAGGGAGATAAACCACAACATCACGGTCAAGACCTACCCTCAAAAGGGGTACACTACTAAACAATTCGGCACCTGTAGAGTCGGTAACCATGGGCTGAGCAAAAGTGACAACTTCTTCGATGTGGTGGCCTTCCATCTGCATTTTTTTTGCTAATAAAACGGCTATAGCACCACCCATCGAATGACCCAATATAATATTTTTTAGAGTTATTTCATGACCCTCTTCAGTTGTGGTGGTTTTGATTTTCATTAAATCTTGAAACTCTAAGCTTTCGTAGACCTCCATAGTACCCTTCAAGAAACCTCTATGGATTTGAATGTCTCCTAGAAACCCTTTAACGAGTTCAGCATCCATACTTACAAGCCAGTTCTTTAAGTTAGAATTACCCCTTATGCATACCATTCTTACACCAGTATTTGAATCCACTATTGAGATAAATTTTATCTTTGTACTTTGAGTCACATGAATTTCTGAATTGGGATAAATTTCTTTTACAACTGAATCTGGCATATATGTTAGCAGGGCCTGCCTTGCACGTATCAATACGTTTTTTAATCGATTAAGATCTTCGCTACCTTCATACAATTTATCAGAACTAATTTTAGATATATTTAAATCGTTGAAGTAATTGGTGGTATTTGTTTCAGCGAATAGAGAGTAAGAAATGCTAAATAAAGCTGAAACACTGATTAAAAAAAGTTTCATAATTTTCCTCATATAAGTTCCGTTCTAATTACGCTTTCTCATTATTTAATGTTTCAAGATTAAATTTAATATTCATTTAGAAGCAATAGAATATCTGCAATTTCAGACAAAAATCCTACTTTTTTAGAATTATTCTCTAACTTTTTCGTAAAATTAAATTACTAATGAGAAAATTTGGATTTGCTTAGTGAATATTTTTTTACTGTTATTTTTAAGTTTTACCTTTCCGCTATTTGGTGCCGTTCCGTATTCTTCGGGTTGGCACAACGTCCCCGGAGTTGAAACAGATGTTGTTGAATTCATGGATCAACACCCTGAAGTAGATCTAATCTTTTCTTACTACGAAGGTTCATGGAACTTAGTAGATAGATTAGATAGACCCAGAAATACATCTTATGCGTCCTTTGATTATTTAGACCCAGACCGCGCTTATTGGATTCATGCTAATCCGATTCACTCAATAGTAATAGATGGGGATCGAAATAATATTGGAATTAGCTTCGTTGTTTCAGAAGAGGTACAACCTGCGGAACTAGAGTTTTCATTTTCAATTGATGATGGCTTGTCATGGAATAAGAGTGATAATTTAACTGGTTCTCTAAATCTTAATACTCCTTCAGATAACAACCAAATTATATGGTACTCGGATAGAGATATTTTAACCGTACAAGATAAAGTTAGGATTAGATTTAAGATGATTATAAATGGATCCGAGGTGTCGGGATTTTCTCATCGATTTACAATAGACCCGGACTCATCTAATGCTCCATCTCCAACATTATTAAATTTTATTCCGGGGGTTGATGATCAAAGAGTACCCACGTCAATAGGTAGAATTGATATTCATTTTTCGGAACGTCTTTTAGCTTCAAGCGTTCTTAATTCACGCGTTAAAATTTTGCATGGTGATGACGTATTACCAACTAACATATCTCTTAACAATGACAAATTGGCAATTCTTATCCCACAAAAATTAGACTATGACTCTCAATATAGTATTCAAGTCGATAATAGTATTACTTCGTCAAGAGGTGTCTCATTAACAAAAAGTTATAGTTGGAATTTTAGAACTGAAAATCAACCCAATCTAAATCTTTTCGAGATTGTTCCCCAAGAAGATTGGACAGAAACATCGATACGAAAAATTCTTCATATATTCGCATTTGGTGGTCATGCTACTGATGAACAAATTTCTAAGTGGGCAAATCTGTCACCTGAGCAAGCTATCGAGGAAATATTAACTCTATATCCGGTCAATTATTTATTATCTCCAGCTCAGGGAGATACCGCTCATATACATGCAAGAACGCTTTTGTCTTTATCTAAGCACTGGTCATCTACACATAGCGAAATAAGATCCGGCTTGAGACATGAATATGATGTTGAAACAGAGCTTAATGCTGCAGTTTGTACATGGATAACAGCGTCTACTAAGAGTGGGCTGAATCCCTTTTTTCATAAAATTGGTTTGTTCGAAACTAATTATCATATGGCTGTTAATCAAGACAAAGATTTGAGTGTAAAAGAATTAATTGGCTACTATGACAGAATTATGACAGAGCATTCCAAAAGAACCCCATACCAGAGGGTATTAGCGGCAGCTGCTATATCACCGGCAATAGCTCAACAATATAAACACAATGAAAACCGATTTGAAGAGGGCCAATTTTTTGGTAACGAAGATTTTGCTAGAGAAATTCATCAATTATTTTTTGGAATTTTAGGTGAATCGGAAATTCAAGATCCTGCATTTTCTACTTATCTAAGCCTTAATAATTA
>JAYZAC010000181.1:0-5135 GCA_036339875.1 bacterium
TCGATATCCTCTGGTAATTCACCAAGCAAACCTCGAGCCTGACTAAACCCATCTTCCACCGCACCGGTTTGTGTCTCCTGAAATTTTAGGCGATCTTCCTCAGTTTCTAATTTATTTTCACCAAATAATTGACTGAACTTGAAAGCCGACTTTATAAAGTCCACAATTCGATTAGCAGTGTTCTCAGGAGAAAATAGATCATCTCCTTTAGGCACCTGACTCTTTTCCGACATCAATCTGTTATTTTCAAAATTTAGAGAAAACTCAAGACTCAAACTCTTTGTGACTGACCTTTTGGACTCACCTTCAACCACTTGCATAGATTTCGAAAGATTTAATTCAAATGCGAGACTTTCATTTAACAAGGTCTCCTTTACCGAATCATCTCCAGTTTTTTGTTGCAATTCTTGAGATTGATATGACTCTACTGATAACTGAAAATTACGGACCGAATTTGAGATTCCATTCACCATTCTTCTCTCCCTTGATTCCATTCAAACAACTCTGTGGGCTGTAGTTGTTGTGATTCGATATAAGGTGCTTTTCGTCTTTTGAGAAGAGAGTATTAAATTAGATTAAAATAAAATATAATCAAATTAATTTGATTTTCTTTGATTTAGTCTCAAAATTAATGCCTGACACCATCATACAAAAAAAAACAAATTAAAACTAGATTGAACGAATTCAAAGGCCTAATCTCTTCCGTATAATAAGTAAAAAATTAAGCATAATTAAACTAAGCAATAAAACCCAAAAATCCCATTGTTTAAAGGGTTTACTACGATTCAAATACTCTTGTATCTTTAAATCAGAAGTATCTGAATTCAGCATATATCTACCGTGTACTTTATTCATATTTGGCCAAAAGTATCCTAAGTCAACAGAGAAAACATAATCGAATCGTTGTAATGCCATGAGAGCAAGATTTGCATCATATTCCCCTCTGGGAAAAGCAAAATTATTAATAGGATACGTAACATAATTTTTCAAGTCTGCTATAGATTGATCAAATTCATCTTCTCTTTGTATTGAAGTCATATGAAGCATACTTTTCCATTGAGTAGTATGAGAACCTAATTTCGAAATACCGAGATGTTTGATCAATTTTTGACGTTCATCGGAATTTAATTTTTTAAGTTCGTCACTTATCCAGAAAAATAAACCTGGAATCTCGTGCTTTTTTAGTAACGGTAAAACTGTATGTAAATGATCTCGAGTTCCATCATCAAAGGTCAGAATAATCTGTTTTCTTGTTAGATAATCATTCGGAGATACAACTGAGTCCGGCAAAATAAAATCGTAACCGAGAGCTTTTAATTGGACTATCAAAGATTCAAATCTCTTCTTTTGCCAACTCAGAGGGTTGATCGAAGGTACCTCTAATATCTGATGGAAACAAAGAACTGGTATTCTTATTCTGAAAGCAGAGATTAAATATAGAACTAGAATTAGATTTAACCCTAACCACACAAATATTTTTCCAACACGAAACAGTACCATCTGTTAGAAACCTCCAATCTGAGTCCATATCTGACATCGAATCATACTTCTAACAAGAAAGAATTCAGCCATTTTGTTATTACAGTCAAGCAAAATCTAAGTGCAGGATTGTCGGCATAGTTCCAGAAGTTTAGCTAATTTACCATCTTCTAAATCAGAATTAGCATGCTTAACATACCATTCGCGCAGATCAGAAAGTGTGTCGATATCATTTCTTTGTTCCAAAAGATTATAATCGAATCTCAAATTTTTCATTAGATTAACGCTTGTCTCCATTAAATGTGATTGAGACCAAGGCATATTCTCAAAAATCTCTGGGGTAAAACGGTTCATGCCTACCAATGTGTAACCGCCATCTGGACTCGGTTGAAATACTAATCTCTTCGTCTCAAGGCATTCAATAGCAAAATCAAAATCAGAACTGTCTAGATACAAGCTGTCTGTACCAATGATTAAAACTCTTTCGGCTCCTCGATTGAATTGTATCTCACAGAAATTCGCCATCCTCTGGCCCAAATCACCATCTGATTGCTCAATAACTTTTGAAGACTGGCTGAGTATCGAATCTAAACCTTCGAAACCTCCAGCAACGCACCAAACTATTTGAGCATTTGAGTATTTCTGAAGAGTTTGATGAAGTATATCGACCATTTGACAATAGATTTCTTTCGCCGAATCACTTCCTAAATCTCTCGCAAGTCTCGTTTTAACGGGCAAGGTTGTCCAATTTTTAAGAAAAACACCTAAAACACAAGTTTGTTCACTCATCGTTTCAACTTAGGGTTTAAGAGTTCTATATTCTGGTTAATCACCTGTTCCACTCGTTCTCCAAAATCTTTATCTACCCACCGGATACCAGTCTGTATCAATTTACGTGCTTTATGCCCATTTTGTTCTACAATAAGACTGCTTAAGTAAAGCTCATAAATTTTATCGTACCAAGGGTTAATGCCTTCATATTGTGGATTTGAACCAATTACCCTCTCTGCTAATTTAATCACTTTTTTATTTCTATTTCGATTATATTCCAACCTCATCAACCAAGCTGTATATCGTTCCGAATAAGGGTCAAGAACTAAAGCTTGATAAGCATACATACTTGATTTATATGGGTCATCTTCTTTAGAACTCAAACGGGCCATTTGAAAAACGATTTCTGATTCTCTCGGATATCGAGATTTCAAATATTTCCCCCAAGACAATAATAGAGCTCTCGCCTCTTTATTATCACTAAACTGATTACAGAAAAAGGTATATAACTTAGAATCTTGTTTCCAAAAAATATTAATATCCGCGACTTTCATGTAAGGTAAGTTCTTATTTTCTAAAGAATCTGATGCTAATTTATTCCACTGAAATTGGTATAATCCCAAAGCACATATGAAAAATGCTCCAATTTTCCAGATATATGCTCTCGAGCAAATATCTACGGGTGCTTCTAAAATAGAATTTTCATCCAATAAGGCAACACAAATACCGAAAAGGCTGGCCACTACAAAGTAACTAAAGGATTGATTAGCGCATGAATTAACTAAACAAGCCGTAGCGAAAGCCAGTAATATGGGGTCAGACCTCCGCCTGTAAAGTGATAACCGAAATCCTCTAATTATCCAAACAATTATTAAAATTAAGCCCGCAATCCCCAATTCACACCATATTTCTAAGATGTGATTATGAGCATATAGAGGATATTTTCCTCCCAAAGTCCTATAAAAAGGATATTCAAGATGAAATGTTCCAGCTCCAGACCCTGTTAGCCACTCTGACTCTAAATAATTTTTAATTCCTTTGAATAGTTCTACTCTTTGGTTAACACCTAATTCAGTTGGTGATAAGCTACGGTTAGTCATTACGAGTGAGAATCCGATCAAACAAATAAGACCGAACACCATTATCCAAGCTTTAATCCTCATGCTATCAAAGTAAAACAACACCGTAAGCCCCAAACTCAAGCCTAATATGGCTCCACGACTTTGAGTCAATACTAAGGTCGTTATCAAAAAAATTAATGGTAGAACGCTTGATCCTCGGTCACGCCAAAATTTAATTGCTACGAATGTAACCATCATGAGACTCGACGCGAAAAGATTAGGATTATCAAATAACCCGAAAGCTCGATTAATGCCATCCTCAGGAACCCAAGATAAGGGCTGAGCTTCCGAACTTATAAATACTTGATAAATTGATCCCAGACAATTTAATAACAAAAGAACTATCAAGACTATTGATAAACTTTTCCTCTGAGAAGAATTTAATGAAAATCTGACGTAGAAATAAATTGATCCAATAATAAAATAGTGAACTAGAATAAAAAGTGTACGATTCCAGTGCAGACCCGTAGAAAAATCCATGATCACGAGAATAAGGAGTGCTGATAAACAAGCTAAAAAAATACTACTACGAGGTGTAAAAGGTGGATTAAAAAAAAAGAAGGCACCCCAAAGGCACATTATATAAGGAGTCGGTATCCAACCCTGACAAACAACTCCAATGGATAAACAGAGAGTAAGCTGAATAAGTTTAAGATTTGGTAAAGTAGAAATCTTGTACATGGGATCTCTATCCCTGATCTACCACCTGAGGAACTCTGAAACAACCATCTCGCGTACGCCCTGAATTAGCTAATGCCTGCTCGTTACTTAAACTCTGCTGAATCTCATCAGTCCGCAAAATATTGCACTGAGAGTGAATAAAATCATTGGACTCAATATCGCTAGTATCGATTGCACCTAGTTGATCTACATACTCAAGGATTTGGGATATCTGGGAACGAAACTCTTCTAATTGATCCTCGGGAAGATCCAGGCGAGCAAGTGAGGCAACCTTTTGTAATGTTTCTAAATCCATAAGATCAGTCCTCTTCAGTTAGAATTTTATTACGACGACCCAAAAAATCTTGCAAAATCTGGCGAGCATAATCTGGAGCGTGATTAATTAAATCTACAAGCTCAGAATCTACTCGAGAGAGTCTACCGGATAAAATTCTACATAAGTTCAAGGTTACTTTGTATGCGATTATCGAACCGAAATCAATTAACTGCTTAAAATCTGGTTTATGGATGATTAACAATCTAGTCCTTTTACGCGCAATTGCACTGGCCGTTCGGTTACTAACCTCATCATTTATCAATGTCATCTCACCAAAGGCATGATTTTCATGAAACCTCGCTAGTGTTTTGTAGGTTTTTTCATCTAATTGTTTAACAATATCCACAGTACCTTCAAGAATTATAAATAGAGAATCTCCAGGAGTACCCTCCTTAAATATCAACTCATTTTCTCTGATAACCTTAGTATTAGTAATTTGCATCAGTGTTTCGGCTTCGTAAAGGTTGAGATTACTGAACAAAGGAATTTTCTGAATTCGCTCGGGAGTTAATCTAAATTTGAGATCTTTGGCCATGTGTTATCCTACGGCTGTTATTCTATAATTGTTTGCCACTTAAAAAAAGTCTTGAAAGCTTTTTAGAGTAAAAGCAATCAGTTCATAAAGCACAAAACTGACATATCTCATTATGAGAAAGCTTTTTTGCATACAAACCTTGTAGCTTTACAGCCCATTACCGATATGCTTAAATGAAACTTCTTTAGTGTCTATCCAAGCAGTGGGAGCCTAGCATGACAAAACTTTACAT
>JAYZAC010000182.1:0-7870 GCA_036339875.1 bacterium
GATATGATTTTGTACATGTCGACACAATGGTTGTCAGTACTAGGATGGCTTTTTCAAGCAGATTCCGAGCCTGAATGGGTTCATGTAGATTCAAATTGGCATGATTTAGGTACGATGCCGTATAAGTTTAAGGTAGATCAAGCTTTCGCACCATTGCACGCTGATGAAGTCAAAAAAACAGGTCGTCATACGATGTTAGTAAATTATGAAGGCTTTCCAATTGATACTGGTACGGTAGTCGCACAGAAACTCATCAACCCAGATAATCGTTTTATGGCGAGTATGCTAAGTTGTAATATGTATGCAGAGAAACAGGAGACTATGGCAGTAGGTGCTAGCACACTCCGAGCATTAAGACTTCACAACAAAAAAGTTGTTGTTGTACTTGTAAGCAATTTATCTAATCGTTATTTCACCCATGATATTGATCCTAAGGAAGATCATATATCAAGTAAAAAAGACGATGAGTGGAATCTAAAAATTTTAGAATTACTTAACGAGGGTCGACTAGAAGATGTTGCTCAATGTGCCCGTGAATTTGCGCGAGAAGCAAATGGAGATATGCAATTTAAGGGTATCTGGTGGTTGAATGCAATAGGTCTAGAGTCCAATGAGTTCGATGGTAAAGTCTTTGAGTATCAGCCTGTATGGGGAACGGGTGCTGCTTTGGTGGGGTTATACCCTAACGATTTATTGAAAAAACGCTGGGATGAGCTTCCAAAGGGTGATTTCACCCAAATTGATAAGAGCGGTGTTATTGATAGTCAGAAAGCAGCACTACCGGTAGGTCCTTATCCTCATGCTCGTGAGGAAGGAGATTTCATATTTTTATCAGGTATTGGTCCGCGAGAAAGAGGAACCAACAACATTCCTGGTTTAGAAAGAGACTCTAACGGTAATGTACTTAGTTACGATATAAGTGCTGAAACTCATGGTGTTTTTAGAAATGTAGTTGCTGTTTTGGAAGCTTCCGGATGCAGTCTTAAAGACGTAGTAGACGTACAAGTTTTTCTCACAAATATGGAAGCTGATTTCAAAATTTTTAATGAGATTTATGGTCAATATTTCCCTCAAAACGGTCCGACCAGAACTACTGTTGGTATCGAAGCATTGCCAACTCCAATTCATATTGAATTCAAGGTAGTAGCTCGTAAATCGGAAAAAGGATAAGACTATGAGCCATAATTCTTGGGAAGGATTAAGAATCATCGATATTAGTCCACCTATTAATGAACAGACAGCGGTTTTTCCAGGTGATATTTCGTACAAAAGAAATATTTCTTTAGATGTGACAAATGGGGACCATTTGACTTTATCTTCAATCACTACGACTCTGCATGTTGGTGCTCATGCTGATGCGCCTAATCATTACTCAAAAACTGGTTCAGGTATACATAATCGAAGCTTAAATCTCTACGTAGGTCCGTGTGCGGTAATTGAAGTGGAAAAGTGCGAAGACGGGAAGATTGGTCTTGAACATTTACCAGATGAATTACCTGCTCCAAGAATTTTATTTAAAACTGGAAGTTTTCCAGATTCCTCCAATTGGAATAGTGATTTTTGGTTTTTTTGTCCCAAGTTAATCGAAAAATTTGCACATAAGGGAGGAATTCTCATAGGGATTGATACTCCCAGTATAGACTCCTCTGATAGTAAGCATCTACCATCTCATCAGGTGGTAAGTGAAAACGACCTAGCTATTCTCGAAGGTGTGGTTCTTGATCATGTAAATTCTGGACTCTACAAATTGATAGCCTTGCCATTAGCGCTCGTTGATGCTGATGCTAGTCCTGTTCGAGCGGTTTTAATTCCTTGAATTCATATTTTTAGATAAATGGCTAAGCGAGCGAAAATTATTATTATTTTATTGGTTTCGTTCGAACTAATCTGTGAAGTAAATTAGATAGCTCACTCGGTTTTACTTCCATTTAACAAAACGCTCATGCCTTATAGTTTTTTTTTGATAGTAATTTTTTTAACAGTTTTTCAGTTGCTATCTAAAGAGGTAATAGCACGTAAGGTAGGCTTGAGTAATGGGCTACCCAAACTTGAAAGAATATCCAACCCTAATTTCAGTGAGACCTATTTAACTCTAAAGATTTATGAAAATACATCAATAGAAAAAAGTGTTACAAAGTTCAATACGGCAGTATTAGTTGATCCTTGTAGTTCAAGCGAGATTATTACTATATATGGTATGAGAAATGATCCTGATTATCTTGTGACATTGAGTGACTTCACTTGCGATAGCAGTTACAGAATTAGCTTTTATGTAACGGTTAAAAATCAATCTGCAATAAAAGTTTCTGGCCTAGAAGCTCTTAGGAGTCGAAATTTAATTGCCGATGAGTCTCTAAATAAAATTTTTGAATTCACTCAAATACCAGTCGCAGTAAAACCTTTATGGAAGAATCGAAGCAAGAATCAAATAAGCCTACGCTTAAATCAAAAAATATACTAAATCTACTGAAATCTAACGCAAAATTACTTCGACAGTTAAGATGCGAGGAGGACCCTCAAAATCTTTTAAGAAGTTACGATCGTGAAACGATGAACAGAAAATTGAATGGATTTCTACGGCAGGATAACGGTGTTCCAGGAATGCCTAACAACTACTGGAGGCAAAAATTTCTCGCCGAGGATACATTTATTGCCATCAATGGATTTTTAAATAAAAGCCAAAACTAAATAATCGATTGATCTAATTCCAATTCGTAAATATTACTCGAAAATAAATTATTTTCGATCACTTGATAGTCAAATTCATAGCGGGTAGTTTTAAAAACATTCTCGTCTACTATTATCATTGATTTTTTACCCTTTTTACTTAATGATTCAAGCCTCTCAGATTCAATCACAGCTTGCCCGGATGCAAATAGATGTTTTTTTACATCGTTTCCAATTACGGAGAAGCGTACTTTACCTTGCGAAATACCAACGCCATTTTTTACAGTAAATTGTTTACTTTGAAAACGTTGTTCATTAAAAGACGACATTTGAGACATAACATCCATCGAACATTGAACAGCATCTTGAGCATATTGTTTACTAAATCTTTCGAAGAAAATTATAACTATGGCGTCACCGATAAAGCGTTCAATTACTCCTCCTCTTTTTTGTACTGCCGATTGCCAGATTTCAAAGTATTTATTTAACATATCCACAACTTCTTCAGAATCGTGGGATTCGGATATGCTAGTAAAAGACCGTATATCACTGAACACTACAGCAGCATTGTCCTCGATTTGATTTATTAATTCACCTTTTTCATTGGAAAGTAGTTCCAAAATTTGTTCGGCAACAAAGCTTGATAACTTTGATTTTTCGCGTAATGTCTGGACCATATTGTTAAAGTCTCTCATTACTTTGCCAAATTCATTCTTAGATGTAATTTCGAGGGTATCCCATTTTCTTTGCTTAACATTTGATAGTCCCTTGAGAATTTTATCTATTGGTTCAGTCATAGAAAGACTCATGAAGTACCATGATGGAATGGCGAGCAGGAAAACCACAAAAATGATAATGTAAATGTTTAATTCAAATTGACGGATTTCTGAAAAGGCAATTTTTTTAGATATAGAATAAACGACATCGAAGTCGAAAATATTACTTGAGAGGTGTACATTAAAGTACAGCTCATCAGACTTATAATGTTGACTTGTTTTAGCAATAAACCAACCTTGAGGTAATGTATTTTTTATGGTCTTAAAGTAACTATTATGAATCGCTTTCGTTGATAAAAGTGCTACATTAATTTGTTTAGATAGCTCACTTGCGTTAATCCAAATAATCTCTTTTTTTGTATCTCCAAAACTCCATTTTACCAATTGGTTAGAATTATGCTTTTGAGTATAAACTTGACGTCCATATAATCTACACATCAACTGAGCTAAATCCGTATCATCCTTAAAGTCTTTCTTGAAAAGTTCTTCTTCAGTTACATTACAAACTTCAACACCAAGCTCATTGAATAGCCGATTATTTTTTACCTCTCCTTTGAGTCTGGAAACTAAAAGTGCTTCTAGATTTTCTCTATATTTAGAATATCTAGATTCGACATTACCTAGATTCTGTTTAAATTGCATCATTAGATTTTGTGCAACATTAAATTCTTTTACTTTAATGATTGAAGAAATTTGTATGACGAGAAAAGCAGCTAGTAGTAAAAGTAATGAGAAATAAAACAGTGCATATTGTCTTGCGAATTTTCGCTTAATCCAAAAACCTACAACAGTCTTGTGCAATAAAATGAGTATTAGAATTACTATTAGACATAGCAAAATGATGTTTAAGTCGGAGCTAACGGTTGGATAATTAATAGAAACTTTTTTTATCTTTGGAATAGCCCATTCTCGAGGATTAGAGTTGAATAATACCAAAATTGAATATCTATTTTTCTTTGCGTAACAGTAAGCAACATTATGAAAACCTATTTGGAGAGAACGCAACTTGAATTGTTGTTTAAGAAACTCTTCATAGCTTATTGGTTGTTGTACTAGGGTTAGAGATTTGGTTTCAAATACTTTAGGGTTTCTGGAGCCAATGTGTGCACCTAACATAAAATGTTTTTGCCAATTTTGGGTCAATCCTAAATTGGACAGAGTACCAGTTTCATAAATTAGATACCCATTGCGAGCTACAATCCAGTATGCGTTTTTAATATATGGATAACGAAGTTGCGAGACATTGGATTGATTATGGAGTTGATCTAAGAGAAAAGTCATATTTTGCTTGAGTTCTATGTCAAAAGACTTTTCTTGAGATTCTTCTACCTGATCGGGTCTTCCCACGGACACCGAATCAATTTGCATCTGAGAGTTATTGAAAAAGGCGATAATAATGAAGTTCAAAATTAAGCTAAGTAACGCAATACTACTCCACTTGAAATTATTGTATCGAAACCAATTCATAAACCTTTTGAAGTTCCTTTTTCCCTTTAATTTTTGTAGGAGTTAATTCTTTAATTTGAATATCCAGTTCGACACTAGCAATGACTGTAGACTCATCAAGGTAGGTTGTAATTTGTGAATTAGAGTTGCTCGATAGGGCTTCTAATCTTGCGGCCATATTTACAGTATTACCAATACACGTAAAATCTTTTCGATTAGTTGCTCCAACCTGACCGAGGATAACGGAGCCGGAAGCTATTCCAATGCCTATTTTAAATGGTATTTCAGATTTCTCATTAAACTTTAGAATTGAGTGCTTGATCGCTTCAGCAGATTTTAATGCGCGCTTTTGTTTATTGGAGTCTCTAAAAATCGCTAAAATTGCTATACCAGTGAACTTATCAACTATACCTTTATTAAGATTAATTATTGTCTGATTTATTAAGATAAAGTTTTCGAAATATTTTTGCGCTAACGCAGGATCAACTTCATGATAATCGTGAAAATTATGTAATCCACAAAACAAAATTGTAACCTCTTCACGATTAGATGATTTATTGGTTTTAAGAATATCATGGAGAGATTCATTAGAAATGAAGGATGTTAGTTCTTCACCTTTTTGTAAGGCTATGGACATCCTATTGAACTGCAGAGCTAAGTTTGAAAATTCGTCAATATTTGTTAGTTTTAACTCAGTTTGATATTGTCCCCTAGCTATTTTGAAGACAGCTTCGCCCATTTGTTTTAATGGTCTTGTTATTCTTCCCGCAATATTAGTAGCTAGAATCAAAGGTGAAAGTATCAATATAAATATGAACCATTGAATTCTAGATTTTAACTCAAGTAGGGTCTGCCAGTCTGATGAGACTTCTCGACCAATTGCCAATGAATAAGCTGAGCCAAGAAACATAGGAAATCCTAGAGCAATATAGTCCCGTTGATTTTTATTTACAGGAAGCATTATTGGAGTCTGTTTTAGACTAGCGATACTAGCGGCTCTACTCAAGTAAGAGTTATTTTTATCAAGCGGAAAACTTTCTCTATTTTTTTCTCCAAGAAAGAAATAGTCCATATCGAGATTTTGTTTTTCATGTTTCTTAAAATTATCTAGAAGTCCTGATTTAGAGGTAGCTTTAAAGGTCAATTGGTAAAGACTTTTTTCTTTTATCAGAAGATTCATTTCTTTCAATAAAGTACCTAGATTCATATTTATGAGAAGAACCCAAGGTCCATTTTTTGTATCTATCAATTGCCATGAATATAATTTAATGGTGTCATTCTTCCGGCTAGATCCTATTTCATGCCATTCATGAGGTTCATTCATGAAATCGGATATAAACTGTGGATTAATCCCTAGTTTATTAATTTTCTCACTCAGATCAATTATGGCTTGACGATGATTCTCATCAAGTTGAGAAGTTTCTTCGGGCGTCCTTCTAATATTATGGAGGAGTTGGCTCATGAGTGGAGCTTCGATACCACTTTGATTCTTAAAACCTTTGTTAAAAGTATGGGCCTCAAGAACACATTTACCATTGCTTAGTTTTAAGTCTAATCCAGTGGTAACTTCAAGATATCGAAGAGTCTGAGATATAGGAGAGTTTTTATAAATCAAACCCAAATACTCTTGTTCAAGATAATCGCGATCTAATAGTAGATGCTTTTTATCATCATGAAGTGAATATTTGAGCTCTATTATTGGAAGGTAAAAATTGTATAAATTTTTACCCAAGTGAGTCATAATTTGTTCCAGTAATTGTTCCTTCTCGTTTTGCCGAAGTCTAAGTACTTCTTGGGTAAGTTCATGGAGTGAAACTTGCCTGTAATTAGCATTTGGTTTTATAGCTGGCAACAAATCTTTGAAATGGGTACTGTTTAGGCTATTTAGGAGTAGCTTTTTCTGTTTTACAATTCTTTGATGGATTTGATGCATACTCAAAGACTGAGTTTGCTTTATATTCTTGTAAACAGTTTCAATCTCTCCACGAATTCTTTGTAATTTTATCTCTTCCAATGAATCAAAATATTCAATCATCGGGTTGGCCATGAAAATAATGATTAAAGTTGTAGGCATTATTAGCGAGCTCATTAATTGAATTTGCAGGTATCGGGTGACGGCCCATAGGGAAATTCCTAACCCAACAATAAAGAGTATAGCGAGTATCAACTGATGCTCAGTTCTTTCGAAAAAGGTTCTATACGTAGATTTTATTTTTTTGAGATATTCGGTGTTTACAGCTTTTTGTTCTGTGAAAGAATCTAAAAACCATTCGATTTTGTGTATCCAAATTGTATGGTTATTAAAAAGTTGGTGTTCATAAATATTACTTAAAGGGTAAAAGGGCTTAATTTTGTAGCGTGACGGATCGGAGAAATTTGTAATATGGGGAGAATCAGGGTTTCTCAGCTTTTTGATGTACTTAAAGATAGCTACGTCATTCGTATGAAAATTTAAGGTCGCTTTACCATTGATGAAATTTAAATCCGGTAGGTAGATATCTTGACTGATCCATTTTTTTTTCGGTTGATTATAGGTTGTAAATAATTTAATCGATGTATTTTTTCCAATTTTACTTGTGTAGGCTAGATTATATTCGGCATCATGATCATTCTGTTCTCTCCAGTATTCAATTCTTACTCCATGCGCCTTTTTTCCGTGAGCTATCACTGAATTTATATTTTGAAGGCAGTTGGCAGGAAAAGCCCAAAATTGATTAATTCTTTTTGTTTTACACGAAATTTGATTTGCATCTGGATCCTGCAGAATTTTGGAATACTGGTTGACAGTAATACCTTTCTGAGTTGCTTTTACGATGTAATTGTCGTCCGCATGAAGGCTTGTAATCAATAAGCTAAAACAAACAATACCTAGTATATAATCAAATCTCAAGTGCTAAAAATCTTTCAATAGAATCGATTATTTCCTGTTGATTAATTTCTGATGTTACCGAGATACATAGGTCTTTACCAGTCGATCGGTT
>JAYZAC010000183.1:0-21906 GCA_036339875.1 bacterium
GATGCGTAATGCTGTAGGGAAAGATTTAGGAGTTAAAGCCTCAGGTGGAATTAGAGATACTGAAACAGCCAATTTGATGATAGCTTCAGGAGCCTCTCGTATTGGTGCCTCCGCCAGCATAGCAATTGTGCAAGGCACTGATGCAGGTTCGGGCAAATACTAGTTGTCTAAATAACAGCTACTAACCCGCTTGAATGTAGAAAATATAGGTCCTAGAAGTCACTCTTTAGACACTTTTTAAGAAAGTTCAAAACTTCCTTAATTGCCTTTTTTCGGTTTGAATACTTTCTAATTTCATGCCCCTCACCGGGCAGAATTAATAAACGACTTAGCGAATGGGCATTGCTCATTGCTTTATATAATTTTTCACTATGCGATAAAGGTACCGATTTATCTTCAGAACCATGAATAGTGAAAATAGGAATCGTAAGTTTCTTAGCCTCAGGAAGAATTGAAATTTGATTCAAGTAGTCTCTACCAACTTCGGTATTTGGATTCCCAAAATTCTTATACATTCTTCGTTTGAGAGGACCCGTCAGATTTTTGAAATCAAGCATTGCATCGAACCAATCAGTAACTCCGTAATAGTTAATTACTCCTCGAATAAGATTAGATAACTCGATTCCTGCTTTTAAAACCAAATAACCACCATAACTTTCACCGTAAAGAAAGATGGGAAAATGGTTAACTTTATGGCGTAAAATAAGTTCCAACTCACTTAAATCCAGAGATCCATGCTTACCATTAAGACGATTACGAAATTTCCGACCGAAGCCGGCGCTTCCACTTGCATCAAAACTGATAACTTCAAAACCGTGATCAACTAACTCAATAACATTTTCACGCATTCGATGACCCTCGCAGAGGCCCGGACCTCCATGAACAAATACTACCGTCCCCAATGCTTTGAAAGTAGGCTTGAATCTCAACATAAGACCTTTATCTAGATTTTCTTCCGTATAATCAAAGTCATAATTATCTGATGTAACTAACTCACCGGATAAATCAATAGTGAGACCTTTTGAAATAATATTCAATCTAGAATCATTATTCGAATTCTCGCTCAGCTGAACAGAGCAAAGCCTTTGATTACTTGCGGGAGCATCAGCTATTAAAGTAAGTAAATGCTCTGACTTACAAAAATCTTTACAATAACCAGTTTTATAAATGTCATTGGCAGCCACTAATTCACAATAGCCTTTATGATTACTAAGAAAACATTGAGAATCCTGAAAAAGAATATGATCTCTAGATGGTGAACTCACTGGTTTGACATCGTTAGAAAGAACATTCCAGTTAAACAATCTCTGGTATTGAGCTCTCTTGTCACTTGCTACCAAAACCTGATTTTCGCCCAGCCATCGAATAAAGTGATTTTTACAGTGTTGACTGCTAGGAAATTTAACTTCTTTCCAAATTTGGGATTCTGTCTGCCAATAAGCTTTAAGAGAAGCTTCCCAGATTCCAGTAGAAGAGCTAGTAAAAACGATACCGTCGCGCATCATGACTATATCAAACAGATGTATCTTGTTTGGTAATAAGAGTTCTGATTCCTCGTCTAAGCTAAATTTCCTCGAATAATCAATTGGTTTATCACTGATAGTATAGCCGCCTGCGACCGAAGATCTTTGAATGATGTAGCCGTCTCCCAAAAGAAAAGACTTCTTCATAATTTTTCGCTCACTAATTTCATCTTCAAATAGTAATTGATAGCTTTTGCAAAAATTTTCAGACGGTAGTAGAACAAGACATGATCCAGATCTCACCAATTTTTGAACTCGAAAATCGAGTTTCCATCTTTTTGAAAGACCTGAAACTCGATAGATAAAATCACAATCAGGACTTTCTACTAAAGCATAATGCTGATCCTGAAAAGAAATAACCTGCTTAAATCGGTAAGGCGATAAACTCAAAATAAGCCCAATCTAATCTTTACGAAATAAATTTAAAAGATAGACGAAGATAATAATTTTTGTACGTCTAAACCATCAAACTCTTTCTCGACAGCCTTTTTTATTGTGTAATACTTCTTTATTAAATCACGTTCGTTATAAACCTTAAGATTGGAAACTTCATGAGCGAATAAGGTTTGAATAATGAAATCACAATCACCCCGATGTTCTGGTTTGATTAGCATAATTAACTCCTGTGGTAGATTACAAACTTTAACAAATTAACCAAAAATAGACCATGTCCAGATTTATTCCTAATGGTAACTTGCTCTTTATACCTCAGTCTTCCGATATATAATCCATGCGAACTTTTCTTTTACTTCTAGTGCCAATATGTTTGATGATACCAATGGAATCATCAGAAGCATTCTTGGGAAAACTGTTTGGAAAAAGAAAAGGTCATAGAGAACGCCCTGGTTTCTATTATCAGGTAACACAAGGCGACAGTTTATATTCATTGTCCCGCCGCTTCCATGTCGATGTCGTAAAGTTGAAAGAAGCAAATCGAATAAAAGGTAATATTTTGCCATTAAAGAGGATTTACATCCCCAGATCTACATTTGTTATCAAACCAAATCAGATTTACGAAGAACACCCTCATCCAAAACCGCATCTAGCCAAATTAGCAGAAGATGCAAATAAACAGAAAATTAAAAAGTCTAATTCCTCCTCCGAGAGAAATACAGAAATTAAGACCTCTAAAGAAACAGTTTCGAAAAACTTGAATTCAGTAAAATTCTTTTGGCCAATTGAGAAACCAAAACTACTCACTCAAGGTGGCTTTGGAGAGCTCAACGGAGAAACTCGAAATGCCGGCATACTATTAGAATGTGAGACAACCGAGGTAAAACCATCCAGAAAGGGAAAACTAGTCTTTCAAGGAAACCTAGATGGCTATGGAAAAACGGTGATTCTCGATCATTTGGATGATTACTTCACTATTTATGCTCATCTTTCAAAAATCAAGCGATACAAAGAAGGACAATGGATTACAAGGACAAAATCCATTGGATATACTGGAAAGGTAGGAAGTACGGGTGAGTCTGCCTTGCACTTTGAAGTTCGCTATTTAAATCAAGCAATGGATCCACTTTTATATCTGAATAGAGATGATTTACTTGGTACTAGTACAGATGGTTGAAATTTGTTATGAGCTATTCAATTAAATACTATGGGGGTTCATTGAACGAAGAGGGTTTATGGATTAGCGAGCCATTACCACATATTGATGATGGATTCACTTTGGTCCTCAACACTGAAAACTGGTCAATTCGTAACCAGTTATTACGAAGTATTTTCGAAACAGTTGGACCAAATTTCAAGCCTTTGATACCTGACTTTTGCACAAATCAGCCGTTTGAAAGAGCTAGAAGAGATTGGTGCAAAGAAGTAAAACATCTATTAGAAATACATGGCATGCTAAAAATCGGTTTGGAAGTGAGCGATGAGGTCAAGCAACTTTGTGAAAGTAAAATCAAATTCTAAGTCGTGATCAATTCATCATTAAAATTACTGTTAATCCAATGCCCCGCATGGGGAGTTGAACTCCCACCAATAAATTTAGCTTTATTGAAGGCCGCTGTACTTCGATCCGGCTTCAAATGTGAAGCATGGGACCTGAACGTACAAAGCTACCAGAGAAGCCCTGTAGACTCCCATCATTACTGGGATAAACATAGTTTAACAAGCTGGGTAGACTTTGATAGTTTTAATTCTAAAATTTTACCTAATATTGATGATTTTCTAATTCAAAAGGCTAATGAGATCAATCAGAATAGGATACCAATCGTTGGTATGACTATCGTTGATACTACTGTTCATGCCAGTAATTTACTTGCAAAGTATGTCAAACAGCTAAATCCAGAAATTTGTATTATCGCTGGTGGTCCTGCAATGAGTTTTAAGGAATGTAGAATCAGGTTGTCAAAAGATTTCGACTATTATCTCGTAGGCGAAGGCGAAGAAGCAATTGTGGAGTTTTTGCAAAAATTTGATGATATGGATACGGATGGTAACCTTACCCTTCCTAAGGGGTTCTACGCAACTAATGACGAATTGCATAGAGATTTGCCGCTGAGGCAACTTTCGACGTTGGACTCTCAACCAAGACCAGATTTTTCAGATTTTGAATTACACCCATACACTGAATCTGCTTTACCTATGATTTCAACTCGAAGTTGCCTTTTCCAATGTAAATTCTGTGCGGACATTCACAGTATGGGCGGATTCAGAAAATTGTCTTCAAATCAAATTTTGAGAGATTTACAGCAAGTTTACAAACTTGGTTATCGTAGAGTTTGGATGAACGATCTTTTAATCAATGGAATCTTGAAAGAATTAGTGGAAGCTTTTAAGAAATTTAATTCGCAGGGCTGTCACATTCAATGGATTGCTCTAGCAACACCTAATAATCAGTTAAAAACTGATGTATTAAATTCATTGGCAAATTCAGGCTTGCATACCTTAAATTTTGGCTTGGAGACTGGATCACCAAAAATTATGCGAGCAATGGGCAAAGGATTTAACCTAGAACAAGCAGAAGCGGCACTAAAACGCACTAGAGCTGCTGGAATTGAAACTCAACTCAACGTGATCGTGGGTTTTCCAGGAGAGACTGATGAGGACTTTAATATGACTTTAGACTTTTTAGAACGTAATCGAGAGTACATTAGTGGTTTTACTTCTGTTAACTCATGCATAGTTCTACCGGGGTCTGAATTAAGTCGTAAAAGAGATTCATACTCGATAGAGTTCCCCGAAAATATGGATCCATCCGCATGGTTTGTTGGTGAAATCAACACTCCTGAAATCCGCAAGAAAAGACTCAAAAGCTTAACAAAATGGATTCAATCAAATAATTATGATATTTATTGCTGTAATTCTTAAATTAGTAGTTCTCGCTATACCATTTTGAGGGGACAATCATTCGAGCAAGGCGTCTTTGTTTTGAGGGTGACTGATCGATAAAGTACAAATGTTTTCCATCGGATGAATATTCTAAACTACGTCCAATGTGTAAAGAAACTCTCTCCGCAGAAGAACCATCGATATTAGCTATATAAATTCCATTACTAGCACCATCTGAAATCGCATAAGAAATGTGATCATTGTTTGGTGAGTAGGTTACTGAGTGACTATCGGAAGTCATGTCATTAATGGGAAAACGCAAAGTAAGATCTCCATTTGCTGCGTAGGGAACAGTGAAACCACCATCACCATCTTTGGAATACAGAATTCTATCAGAAATTCCAAATTCTATACTGGAAAACTGATTTTGTGAAATCTGGTCATTTCTCTCAGGAATTACGGTTACTTGATTTTCGATTTTCCAACCACTTGCTCTTTGAACTAATTCCGCGCCAAAAATACTGCCGGTTGTTTCAAAATATTGATACACAAAACGATATCCTACAGGAGCAAATGCGGGTTGAGAAACGTCAAGACTATACGATGTTAAAGGCGTTATTAATCCACCACTACTAGAAATTAAATTCAGGCGATATAAACGAGCTATATTTGCTTCATTTTTCTCAACATATAAAAGCTGTCGACCATCATTACTCCAACTCATCCCACGGTCTTCAGCAACTCTTGCTCGGGAGCTTATCCTTGAATTATAAGCTACTCCCGCGATATCCATAATATAAATTTCACGATGCTCTGCATTATTGCCTGGGGCATATTTGGCATAGGCAATTTGATGTCCGCCCGGAGATATTGTCATATCAATCGCAAGTCTATCTTCTGCAAAGTGTTGAACGTTTGTTAAATTTATTGTTCCTACGTTCAGTTCGCTTTGACCAGCTTCAATCGTAAATGGAATCTCAGTAGAGTAGTAGTCTGGGTTAGAAACCTCCAATATGTAACTGCCAACTGGTACTTTAGAAAAGTTGAAACCACCTTGATCTACCCCATCCGATAAAATCTCGAATGGTTCAATGGCAGTTCCAAGGATTTTTATGACAGAATTTCTGGCTCCATTACGAGCCTCTAACTGAACTATACCCGTTACATCTGCCTCACCGATAGGATCAAGATTTTGCAACTCTACATCATTAACTACTGTTAAACCGCCAGCTTCTAAACTAATATCTTGAACTGTTTGATTTTCATATCCAGAGTATGTGAAAACAAGATCATATAAATACAATGAATTTGTTGCTTCATCACGATAAGTGTAAGCTAAATCTGCAAATTCATAGACCCCGTCAGCCTGAGTTAACATCGATTTCCCAGTACCTATGAGACTTACCTTAACTCCCGCGTGAGAATCAAACCCTTCGAGCATAACCTTTCCTCTAATTCTTCCGGAAGGACGAATTTGAACTTCACGCTGAATTCGTGTAGCGGCATCAATACTTAAAAATCTTCTTCGAGCTAAATACTTAATACCAGAGATAGTTTTTTCTGCTACAAGATCATAAACACCGGGATTCACCTCAGCAATGGAATAATTTCCAGAGGCGTCACTCAGAACTGACTCCGAGCTAACCAATGTATTCTCAAGCCGCACAGCAGCTTGTTTCACGGGAGTATTATTTAAGTCTAGGACTTTTCCATCTACAATTCCAGGCGAAGGATCAAGTAGTGGATTGTTGGCCCCAGTACAACCAGACATAAATGCTAGAATTGTGCAGATTAATATAAGATATTTTTGAGCTTTACTTTTTTTATTCATAGTCTGTCAAAACACACTGAATCTAATGTGAATTTGTTAATTGGTGAAACCTATATAAGATTTTATCGTACTTTCAAATGCGTGCTTTAATGATCTCGTGCAGGATTCCTTTGCATGAATCTCAATAGAGAAATTTTGGAGTGATCAATGAATGGTCTACATTTAATTAAAATATTTTTTTTCAGCTTAGTCTCTACCATTCTTGTAGCTGCACCTGGTGTGCAATTGCACAATCAAATTCAAGAGAAACTTCAGCTATTATCTACGGTCGAAAGCGAGGAAGATCGACAAAGAATTCAGACTGAAATTTTGAATTTACAACAACAGATAAATAAAGTAGCCGATGAAAGACAGGGATTAAATCAAGGTAATGGACAAGCGCAGTCTCCACTGAGCGGAATGGGCAACCGTTTTTTAAACAGGGATACATACTTTTACCGAGGTCCTGTTAGAAACCCGACGGCACATACACCATTCCTAAGTCAGTCATGGCAACGTGGATATGGAACCAACAACCTAGTTATGGAAGGGGCTCCAGTGCCCGTATTAAATCATAGAAATCCGTATATAAATGAGGTTCCAAATCCATTTGCGCAGCCGCGACGGAATCCATACACTAATCCTTGGGAGACAGGTTTTCGAAGTGCTGGTTATCAGCAACCTGGCAGTCAATACCTACATCCGAATCCGTTCATGTATCCTGGATCTCAGTATAGTCGATTTAGACCTGGATACGGATTTAACCCGCATTTCGGCTATGGGTATCCTCGATACGGTTTTAATCCCGCCATGGGAAGTTATAACAACGGATATTATCGCCCAAACCAAGTAGAACTAAATAACCAGTCTAATCAAATTGCTTCATATGACGCGCTACAAAGATACAGGGCAGAACTAAATAACAACCCTCATCAAGTTGGCGCCAACAGAATCCGCGTAGAAATAAAACAGCGTACTAAACTACCTAATGGGCAAATCCAAATTACCCTGACAACCAGCGGAGGTGTTACAGGACAAGGCATCGGTCAAGAAAGATATTACCTGTACTCTAATACCGGCTCATTTCTTAAACAACTGGAATCACCTATGATTGGTGGAAACGATGCTCAACAGACTGTGATACAAAGATTTAATGTATCCAACGAACAAAAATTCAAGATAGATCGTTGGCTAGCGGAACGTGGATTCAATCAGTATGGAGACCCTTTAGGAACGATGTACGCTGGAGGAAATCCGCTTCACAATGTTACAGACGGAGGCACTCAAGAAGACCCTGGAGCTCTTAGATTCAATTTAATTCTTAGTAAGCATCCTGAGTTGGTTAATCTATTTTTGATTAACACTAAATAACAATTACACAGTATTCTAAAATTGGACTCTTTTGTTATAATAAGATATGGATATCAATTCTTCAGAATCCCTACGTGGAATGCTCGGTGCACAGTCTAAACTCAACAAAGTCGCCCACTCAACCGCAAACGTAAACTCTGAGTTAATTGAAAATACAGTTGGTATGATCAAGTCAGAGAATCAATTTAATGCCAGCTCTAAGTCTCTTGTAACAGCGAATGAAATGCTGGGGACTCTACTTGATCTCAAAGCTTAGCCTGCTAATGAAAGCCGGAATCCTCAAGTTATGAGAAATCTGATTTGTGTCTGTCTAGCAGCTTAATCATAGATAGCACTGCCGATACTTGAACTTGCTCAAAAGGTGAATTCAGGAACGGTTTAATAATCTCAAAGTCGTTAAAGGTACCAAGTTTTCCAAGTGATTCTAAGCTTATTTTTTGATCGAATACTTCACCCACAATATTTTTCAAGCTACTTCTGGATCGTTCGAGCACAAAATCCTCATGCCCAAATTTGATAAGCACATTAAATAGTGCTGATTTAGACTCATCATTTAGTTCAGAATACTTGGCCTTTAGCTGATCAATCATGTCGGTTCGACCGGCTTGTGCCAATAATAATTCAACGGTCGACTTCAAAGCTGGAATTTCTAAGGCCGACTCCAAATCTTTTTCAGCACTATTTTCCCCAAGCCTCATAAGCGACTGCGCAGTTAATATCTTCATCGATAAATTTACTGCATTTTTATTAAGATACTTTATACGATCTATACCTTCGTAAATTTCCTTTTCCGCTACTATGTTTAGGCCGAGCACTCTAATGTTATCATCTGAATCATCTAGCAATTTCAGATATTTCTTTTTAAGCCTTGAATCATCTAGTTCAATTAATTTCAATGTGGCCAGAAATCGCTCTTTGGATTTCGCAAATTCAGACCGTTTTATTAGATAGGAAACTGCTCTATCCCAATCTCCAAACTTGGCCATAGTATAGGCAATCGAAAGTTTCACTACTCCACTAGACTTCGGAAAATTTTCCTGTAGGACACCCATCATCTTTTTATCATTCAAGTTACCAAGTGCTGTAATCGCTTCAAACTGTATTTGCTGATTAGGCCTAGTTGCGCGATTGCGAAGATAACTAATCAATACATGACGCCGTTTATCAATAAATTTAGTTCCACGCTGCTTTTCCCAGAGTAAAACTACGTCTAATGACTCCTTAAATTGAAGTGCTCTGAGGTGAGTCTTGAATCGTAAATCAAAGTACTTGTCGGGGAGACTTTGTAAATCGGTTTTCTCCATTGGTTTCAAAATCTCAAGTGCTGAAGATGTCTCCATACGGAGAAAGTGGTCCTCTGCTTTCAGTATCTGTGGCAGCAAAGGATGACGCTTGTTACCTGAGAAACAACCATTTAAGAAGATAACTAATATCGTAGTTACCAAGATCTGAATGTAAAGAGAACGCCTCATCCTTAAAAAACATCGCCTTATGAGCTGAGATTATTAACAACGTAAAACCAATTGACCAAAGCTTATCAGTCATTTTTCATCTTAAGTATTATATAATACAAGCTAATGAAATCTAAGGTTTTATACTCTGTAATACTTTGTTTTGCACTAGTTATTTACGGCTGTGCAAATAAAAAGAAAGATAAATTGGAGCAACTGGGCTATGTAATAAAAGGCCCGGTGAAGAACTCAGTAATTGAGGTTTATGAACTCAAAGGGTCACCACTTAACATTCGAGATCGCCTCGATAGCAGTCGCACTGGTATCGAAGGAAGTTTCTCTCTTCAAGTTGATAAAGACTATCATGGGTATCTTCTCTTTAAATCAATAGGAGGAGTTTTTGATGATGAGCTTACTGGTAATACAATACTCGGTGAGAAATCACATTTCCCAATGAGTGCAATTGTTTTAAAGCAATCTGATGATTTGCCAAACATTTATTTAACTCCATTTACAACCTTAAAAGTTGAATTGGCAACTAACTCAACTAATCAGATTGTAATCCAATCCTTTATTGATGGTGAAGCATTTATCAATAGGCTATTTGGCTATAAAGACCAAGGCTTACTGGAGTATAAGCAACCTGTTTTGTCATCGATCAGTTCTAGTTCGCCTGGTACAGTACCCTACGATAGTTTTCTAATGTCTAAACATCTAGCTACTTTTTCACAGTTGAGTTTACAAGAATCTACAGATGGCATATTGGACAGTATGGATGCTGTAAATTCTTTTCAACTAGATCTCTTAGATGGTAATTGGGATGGATTAATTGGACTTTCTGGAGCTGAATCCTTCGTCTCACCCGGACAATATAAAAAGGCCTTCGATACCGTTGCTATTGACATTGGAGGAATGTCCACCTCATCGTTACTTTATCAAAGTATAACTTCCTCTATAATCACTACTACTAGTTTTGAAGGATTCAAAAGTCTGATTTCACCAATTACGACATCGGAATTTTCATTCGAAAGCGCAGAACTCCTTCAATCCGTTAGTGAACCAGATCAACTTATTCAAGTAGCTGAAACTTTCTATGTAAGTTTATCTAGGAGCTTATCAAAAGCCGTATTATTCGAAAAAATGGATAATTTAGTGGTACCAAGTTTATTGAGCAGACAGACCTTTGAGACTCCCGACTACAATCAAGTTCTTGCGATTAATTTGAGTAATCAATCGATTATGGATCTTGTTTTCTTAACAACTAGTCCATTTACTCCACTACGCTATTCTCTAGCTAAATCAAATAATGAATTCAACCTCAGTGTAAATGCTGTAATACTTAACACGGCTACTACTGCTGTTGCTGGAAGTCTCGTAAGTGGTCAATTTGTAGGATCTTTAACCAGCACAAATGATCTTTTATTTTGGGATACAAATGGAAACATGAATTGTGTAGAGGCTAATGCTACGCAACTATCTACATGTTCATTAACCATAGAAACCATTCATCAGTTTTCTAAAGTAGATACAATAGACCTTAATCAAGACAAACGTAGTGATTTGATTTTCACTGGTGCAAAGAGTCAGAGTGTGGCAAATACATCCATCCTGATCTACATTAATTCTGGTGGGCATCGCTTTGACCTGAATCAAATTATTCCTGACTTGAATCATCAAATAAAATCAAGCGTAGTACACGATTTGTCGGGTGATGGATATCCAGATTTACTGATTGCCAAAAACAATAGCTTTTTGGAATATTATGAACAAAACTCTAGCAATCAATTTGATTTTCAACAGGTTATAGATTCGAATACTAACGATGAAGTAATTTTTATACCTTTTGAAACTAACGGAATACCGCCAGTAGAAATTATCTACGCCTTTGAGTCGGGAAATCAAACAAAGATATATGGAGTTAGAAAAATCTCACGACAAGAGTTAGCAAAAACTACTAATAGCTTTGACATAAACACTACATCGCTTAGCTTTTTAGCAAGTTCCTACACTTCGGATTCTCTCGACGACCTACTATATACTGATTTTTCAAGTTCACAAATCCTTATACTCACTCACACTAATTTGAAATGAGCCTCTGATGATCGACCCTAAAATAGTTTACTCCAGCTTAAAAAAAGAAATTAGCAAAGTAATTATGGGCAACGAAGAAATGATAAATCAGGTCATTATTGCTTTTTTTTGCGGTGGACATGTCCTCTTGGAAGGCGTTCCAGGACTGGGTAAAACATTACTTGTTAAAACATTTTCCAAAATACTTAATATAGAGTTTAATCGAATTCAATTTACACCTGATCTCATGCCAGCAGACATTATCGGTACAACCGTTATACATCAACTTGATTCGGGAGAACGTATTTTTCGTTTTCGCAAAGGACCACTATTTGCCAATTTAATTCTTGCAGATGAAATTAATCGTGCAACTGCAAAAACTCAATCTGCACTTTTAGAAGCAATGGGAGAAGGGCATATAACCGTCGCCGGAAAATCACATTCTCTGAACAAGCCATTTTTTGTGATGGGAACTCAAAACCCATTAGAAATGGACGGGACATACAAACTTCCCGAAGCACAACTAGATCGCTTTCTTTTCAAGATTGACCTACCTATGCCTCCTCTCGATGTTCTTATGAGAATTGTTGATACTACAACAAACAACTCACAAGCAGAAATTTTTCCAGTTGTAGATGTCCCTACCATTATTGAGATACAGTCGAATATTAGGGATATACCAATTGCTTCACATCTGAATGAACTTGCGTGTAAATTAATCCTTGCCAGTCAGCCCGATTCGCAGCAATCCAGTCAAATCGCTCGTAAATATGTAGCCCATGGTGTCGGACCTAGGGGACTACAGTCTCTGATTCTAGCTTCTAAAGCTAGGGCCTATTTCGATGGAAGATTAAATGTTAGTCAGGAAGATTTATTAAACATGATATATCCGACATTTCGTCATCGAATAATAATGAATTTTGAAGGAGAAGCTGATGGTCTTTGTGGAGATGATATTATTGAAAAAATAACCAGTCAGATTGATCGATTGCAGTAATTATGAATGAAACGAACAAATCAACTCTTACAATTACTCCACAAGGAGAAAATTTAAATGAAATTGTAGAGTGGATAAAAACTATGCAGGTTAGAGGGATGAAATTCCCTCCTAAAAAAGATAATTATTATGTTGATCTAGGCTTATTTCTTCTTTACTACAAACGCTATAAACCAGGCGTAGCACTACAATTAGTAGATTGCGAGTTTTTAGGCTTGGTTGAGATGCATCCTATTGATATGGGTCTAACAGTTCTTGCTAAATTCGATTTACCCGAGTCAGAAACTCCCGTAATTGCGAAGGGGTACCTATTAACGGAAGTTTTTGGAGATAGACTTTATGATTTGCTACCCGGAAAAGGTGAGTCAATTAATCTTGAAGTCATTATCCCGCCTGCAAGCTTAGTCGAGATTTCAAGCACTGAATGGCAGGTCTCTACCATGAAAGGCAAATACAAAGAAGAGTTTTTACCTCTCAGAATCTTAAACTTCTTAGCTTAGAGTTTCTTCTGAAGACCATTAACACGATCTCCAGTGAGATTCTCCTCAGTAAGTATTAATCAGAGAAGCTCCGAAATAATATCTTTCTGAATGGGTTTGCATTGTTGCTAAGATCCTATACTTTCGTTGCCCAACTCTAAAAAAATCTTCGTAATCATAAACACCCTTATCAACCCGATCGTTTATGTGGAATAACAATTTGTCGTTTAGGGTGACTTTTACGTAATGATAGAAGTGCCTACGCTTAAAAATATAAGAACGACGATGCTTTGTTTCGAACCATGAAGCCCACTGGATTCGTAAAATATGTTCACGACCCTGCTCATCTTCGACACTTGTAGTGTAAGTATGGACCCTATGCTCTAATGGAAAATCATCTTCAATATTAAACTGAATAGATTGGTCAACCGGCGGCAATGGTTGCCTGTACTGCTCACCATCTTCCAGCTGCCGAGTTTTAATTACGACTTTATCATCAACTACCTGCTTCTCATAACCCCACCATTCGTTGGGATAAGCATAAGTTACCTTGTACGGTTCTCTGGAATACTGACCGCAATTACGATAGTAGCGACAATCATTTGCAATAGCATCCATTGCTGTAAAGCCTAGCAAAGCTAGGCAAGCCATCCAGGCTTTCATGGTTTCCTCCTTCTACCAATAATGATAAGAGCGCTGAGCACGCCTACGCGAGTGGGTATACTCATCCTCTGTATAGCCATATCGACTACGAGAAGGTCGCTCTTCAAGGTAGATAGGAACTTTTTTATAATATGGACTAGTTCTCGTCCAATTCCAGCCATAATTTTCTGAAACAGCTCGACGCCTTTGAGGGTCCGTACAAACACGATATGTTCCGTTAACCACATAGCGAACCGTACCACCATTTATCTCTTTTACAATATTATTATGAGTTCTACAGGTCTTAAAGCTTGGTGTTCGGGTTTTATGACAAGTGTCATGATGTATGTGATTAGCTCGATCAGAACAACAGCTATTGTATTTCAAATGTCGGTGACTACTAGAGTCAGCCTGAAAAATTAATAAAAGTATCAAGGTTATAAAAAGAATCAATTTATACATTGGGTTACCTCCAAACTAAGATGGATTTTTTAATGCCAACAACAATCGTTACGTCTGTGCCGACGATGCTGTCTGTAACAATTGCGATCATAAGAGCGGTAAACAATTCTACGATTGTAATTTCTTACTCGGCGCCGCTTCTGGCGATCACAGCATGAGCGCGCAAACTTCATCTTGGGTTTTTCATAGAAATTAAAGGGGGCGGATTCAGCTGTTAATGCCGGTTGGTAATAGACCCAACTCCCCGTTTGAAAATGCCTAGGAGCCTTGTAATAGGAATCCCATGCTGAGACTATTCCCACGGACACAAGGCAAACTAGTGAAAGCGTACATAACCCTTTCATAGATCTCTCCTTATCATTTGCCATCCGTGGCTGTTACCATATCTCGCTCGGTAATCACGAGCCCTTGCGCAGGTCCCCTGCAGAAGGAGTGTCTTCTCTGTCTTCGCATGCTGATACTAGCACGTAAAATATGAAGTTTGTTGGTGCTTGTATTTCAAGGTTGCGACTTTTTATACCAGTAATATAATTTTTGTTCAGGTTTCCGAAGATTTATAAAAAAAGACCACCATTTTTTGGTGGCCTAATTAAAAATAATTAATTTTAATTCAAAATTTACAAATCAATTTTTGCGAATGCAATGACCAGAGTTTGGAGATACGCATCTCTATCCGCACTATTCTCTAGGTGGATCTCAGCTGCAGCCATAAACTTATTACGAAATTGCTGAAAAGTTGCTCGTCTTGAAAGATATTTATTCTTCAATAACCGCATATAGAGGCCTGCCATGAGTTCGTAACCCAGTCCTTCTCGAGCAATTTCATCTCCCGTCGTGGCCAAATACGCGAACTTATTGAAGATCGATGAATTGATATGAACACCTCCGTTGTCTTGCCCAGACCCGTTCGCTATAATTTTTTTACTCACGCGATCTGGATATATCTTCCAACGAATGCCATTGTCTTTATGCATCTTAGTCCACTCATTATAAGTCATACCTTCTTTGATTAAATCACCACGACCACGAACAGGATCTTTCATATTGCGTAGAGCTGGATTACTACCTGTAGCAATATTATCTCCAATTTGCCACTCGTCGGCATCTACCATGGCACCAAAGAAGTCAGCAATATGCTCATTTAATGCTCCCGACTCCCCACTGTAGGTGAGTGGACACAAAGAATCTATTACGCCGTGAGTGAACTCATGAGCGGCAACGTCTAAACCTTTAGTAAGATAGTCAAACCCTGTCTCTGTGCCAGAGCCATCTCCAAAAAAGAATCCACCTTGCCAAGAACTGTAGAAGGCATTGTTGTAATTTTCGCGAACGTGAGCCGTGGCCTTCACGGCAGATTCTCCATTTTTCCAAATAAACCCATGATTCTCTTTAAAATAATCAATAGTACGAGCCATATTTAGATAGAGTTCAACTTCAGCCTTCTGGTTTTGCTTACGAGTTTCACCCTCATCTTCCCAAAGGCCGTCAGTATCAATTGAAAATGTTCCCTGTCTTCCATCGTAAACATTAAGCTTACGCTCGGTATCTTTTAGAATTTTATTGCCGTCTTGCTCTTCAACAGGAAATTCATAAAGTTCACCATTAGTTAAATCATAACCTTTGCCTGTCAAATCATATAGAACCCGGATAGAATCAACTATTTCACCATTTCTAGCATCGATGAAATACTCAAACGAAGTTTTCAACCCCTCATAAATACCCGGTAAGATTAAGTGCCAAACTAATCGGAAAGCATCATCCGTTCGAAACAAAACAATTTCTGGGCTTTTAACTAAATGGCTGGGAAGAGCTTCATGTAGTAGGGCTTTATTTTGTCGAAGATGCTTAACCGCAATGGTAAAAGCTTCAGATTGTTCCAAGTTGTAATCTAAATCCTGTCCCTCCAACTCCCTCATAAAATCTGTATCGTAATCGCTTAAGCTTTGTGAAGCATAAATTCCCACGCCAGATATATTATTTTGGGGAATGATGACTAATTTGTCCTCACCATACAATTCAATACCATTCACATGTTTACGATATTTGAGAAAAGTATTGCCTTTTTCATCTGTGTAAGACTCCTTAGGCTCTAGATATCGAGCGATATCTATTGACTTTTTATTTCGTTCTAAACTTTCTGATAACTTTTTGTAACCGTCCTGAAAATCAATTGCATAGATATTCGCAACTAAACTAAAGGCTAAGATCTTCGAAAACATTCTCATAATCCTTCTCCGTGGGCTGTTTTGAGCAACCGGCAAGTGTAAGGCTAGAAATCATAATGTCAATATAGATTTGAGTTTAGAACACATTAAAATCATCAAGTTATGCAATTGTATCTCTTCCAATCTTCGATGACAGCTTCGTTAACTTCATAGATTTTTACTGGCTCTGATTTTCCCTTAACGACGGTTTCCATCAAAAAATCATGTTTTGGTGGAGCCTTCACTTTATCTAAAGTAAATTCGGTAAACAGAATATTAGTCTGTTTACCCTGCTTGCTTAGACTCTCAACTCGCGCTGCTAAATTTACAGCGTCACCAAGCACGGTACGAGAAACTTGATCTTTTGCACCAAGGTTTCCAACTACTGAAACACCTGTATTGACTCCAATTCCAATAAAAAATTCGGGCATTCCTCGACTTAACATTTGACGCCTATATTCATCCATAGCAGCTTGCATCTGAATGGCGGCCTTTAAAGCTGCTGAGGCATCATCATAATCTTGTTTAGATTCAAAAACCGCCATTACCGCATCACCAATAAGTTTATCTAGTGATCCTCCATGTTCTTCTATGATGGGCACCATCTTTCCAAAATAAAAATTTAGTGAATCAATAATCAATTTCGGATCTGATTTTTCACAAATGGTAGTAAAACTACGTATATCTGAAAACAAAACAGTCACAGACTTTTTTTCACCCGCATAACTCATACTTTTTTGGCCGGATGATATTTCCTGAACTTCTTTTAACTCCATCCCTGTTAGAAACTTACTCATTGTTTCTCGCTGACGTAATCCCGAAACCATCTGATTTAATGAGTCACCGACCACCTCTAGCTCATCACCACTTCTCAGAATCACGCTTGACAATAGATTTCCTTTTCCTACTCTTCCGACAAATTCCAATACAGTCGATAAAGGCTCTGCCACGAGAAGATACATATTCCCGCTAACATTTCTGAAAATGAGATAGTAAATAATCAGAAATACTAAAACGATAGCGATTCCCTGTAAAATCATTCGCCATCGCAACCATTGCATTTTTACCTCATATCTCGCTTTTAACTCATCTAGACTTATATCAATTTCTAGAATACAGTAGGTTCCAGAATCAGGTTCCATGAAGGGCGCAAAGGCAGACATCCAAAATCCACCGGCTACTGATTTACTTTCATAGATATCAGTGTAGGTAGGTATGCCGAGAAAGATAGCTTTTTCCATTTCTGGAGGATAAATATAGCCGGCCCCAACATAGGCCTTTTCATTTGTCATAACTACAAATTTAGCTATGCGCTTATCGGGGTCATCGAGTCTTAACGTGTATATATCTGATTGAAGCTCAGAACGTTTGCGAACCTCTAGCAAATAATTTCTTATCTTAATAAATTCATCTAACTGCTCATCGCCTGGATCAAATATTTCGGCATGGGCCTCTGAGTCAATTCCCATTACTGCAATATTAGCTAAAACTTTTAACCCCGATCTAGCACTTTTTTTGAGCTGATTGTATTCGTTTTCAGCGGTTTCATTGTAAAGCCAAATTTCAACTGGTATCAAAACCAAAAGACTCAGACATAAAACTAAAACTAATTGATATGCTAAACCGGCAGTAAACTTTTGTTCTAAAGTTGCTTCTCGTACATTGATATCTGATTTATATGGATCAGTCATTTTATGTTTAGAAACTTGCTCCGATACCTATAGAAATACTACGGTCAGAGGCATCTGTGTTGCGCCCCTCAAACTTATGGGCAATTAAAAAATTTAAATTCCAAGTACTATTTAATTTTCTAGAAAAACCTACACCACCTATTAATTGTGATTCATCCTTTCTGTGAAAAGAGAAATTGATCCATCCGCTAGACGGATCAAAAAGATTCACACCTGATAACTGTTCATCATAAAAAATAAGAAAACGAGCATTGTGTTTATTATCCAGCTTCTTACCGTATTCAAAATTCAATTGGACAGCATTAGGAGCTGCATTTGCTCTCTTGCGATAACGTGCACTTACAGAATAAAAATCGGAGCTAGTAAGGATTTTAGCCCAGTGCCAAGCAAAATTTAACTCAGACTCACCATAACCGGGAGAAGTTATTCGATCAGCTTGATAATCCCCAGTAATCAAATAACCTAACTCCCAGGCAGCAGATATTTTTCCGAGCTTGTAAGTTTTCTTAAATCCTAAATATGTATCACTTACTTGAGATACTGCTGGACCAGGCACTGGCTCAAAGGCTCCAATATTAGAGTACTTTGTCGTCAAAATCAGTGTATCGCTTTCATTTAGACCGGTGTAGTAGGAAAGATCCCAAGATTCATTAGTGATCTTTTCAGGTGAGAAGTTAACTTGAGTGCGATTCTTAAAAATACTATTGTACTCTGAAATTGAGTAATTTATGCCTAGATATGACTTGTTTGAACCTAACGGCCACGCACAAGCATAAACAAATGATAAAGAAAACTGGCTGATGAAAATCATAATTAAAGTTTTTAGCATGACGTCCTCATTTCCTCAGATAATCAAGAAGTTTCCACTGCTTGGCCATGTATATTTGCATTGCCTCTAGATCTCTAGGGTCAACTGCAACTGACTCTGAGAGCCCCAGTCTATCCGTCATTGTGCTACATTTTTCCACTTGTGATGCCAACTTATTAATTACTTTACTAAGCTTTCGCCTCCGAAACTTAAATTTAGATTGTTTACCATGACAGTTGTAACAACTCAAATTGCTATTGAAAACCTTCTTAAATAAATTCTGGCCTCTTGATAAAAGTGCAGAATCTACGACATGATTTATTTTAGGGGTTGGTGGGAATACAAAAGTTCCCGAGGCCTTAACTAAGCTTAAAGCCACAGCAACAAAGATCGTAATGTAGAGAAAAAGTTTATTCACGGCATCACCAATCGTTAAAAGGTTATAAGAGTGATAGTCTATCAGTAAAAGTAGTTAGATTAAATAAACAGTTTTGCAATAAAAATCATTACGATAACAACTACCCTTAGATTATCCTTTAGCATATTAATTATGAGTAATATTTATTGGATCTTTTATGCTTCAGCACAATTATTGGGACTTCTATTTCTATTTTCTGATGGCATTTCGCATAATTTTTATTCTGAGCTTGGCTTCCTATTTACATTATGTTTGAGTTCAGCAATTCTTCCGATTCTTTACTCTCAAAAGCCCAATAGAAGACTCCTAGTTACATTAGGCCTTATATTTTTTGGATTGAGACTTTGGGCGATACACTCTGAAAGCTTTTACGAAGATGATTTTTATCGCTACCTAGTGGAAGCTAGAGCACTAGATCAATCCATTGATCCATATTTAGTTTCACCACATGAATTTAAAAACCTCATTCTGAATGGAGAATTTAATAATGAGCAGAATAACAGAGTAGAAACTTACCAATATGCTGTAAATACCGGATTTGAATGGATGTCAGCGATTTATCCTCCATTAGTCATTCAAATCTTTAGATTGGCTGATAGCCCCATTGATTTAGGCTATCTTTTCCTTATTAGTGAACTTATTACGCTAATTATTCTCAATCTATTATTTCAGAAAATTAAACCAGCTCTCTGGGTTTGGTGGCTACATCCACTGCCTCTTATAGAAGTATATCTTAATAAACATTATGATCTTTGGATTGGACTAGCAATATTATTTTCATTAGGAGCAATAATATCTCGAAAATGGAAATTAGGTGCCTTAGGTCTCTCATTAGCAGTTCACTTGAAGGGATTTGCTCTATGCTTTCTACCATTTATGAATCGTAAAACTATCTTCAATTTTATAATTGTTTATACGCTTATCGAATCCATCTCTTATTACTCTTTTCCTAATCGTTTCGCTGATCATAATAGCCTTTTCAGTTTTGCATCCATGTGGGAGTTTAATAACGGAGTCTATACTTGGAGTAGAATTTTCATAGAGTCTTTAGACTTTATTTCAAAGCCGAACCTAATAACTCGCGTCATATTTTTAGCATTGCTATTAATCGGACTTTTGTGGGTATTTTTCAAACCTAATAAACAGTCGGCGTTTATAAGAGTAAGTCTCTTATTTTTTATGTTAAGCCCCGTAACTAATCCATGGTATCTGCTAATGTGCTTGCCATTTTTTCTCGTCTTTGCTTCCGATCGCCGTGAATTTCATTTTTTCAGCCTGTGTCCAATATATTATTGCCTTTGGATAGCACCGAACCCAATGGAAGCATTACCATGGACCACTACAATACAATGGTTTATTTTTCTCTTTTTACTCATTTACCTACCTCTCAGTAAAAATTACGGAAAAGAAAAATATGCCTTTCAGATAGGTCAGAGATCTAAGCCATTTGTCGAGGAAACTAGATCATCTCAATGATTAATGATTTCATCTAGCTCATACTGCGAGGAAGATACACGCATTAAGCCATCATGTAGAATATATAATTTAGTCACTTCAAATATTATGTTAACTTCGAGATGTAGCTTTCAATTCATAATTTGTAGAGTCGATAGGGGAATTTTCTACGTCGACTTTATCTAGGTTAAAGGACTAAACCAGTTTGCGAACCAAACCCACCATTACGCCCAAAATACTGACCTCACCCTTGATTATTATAGGCTCCATTGCTGAATTAGCTGGCTGTAGACGAATTTGACGACCCTCGTGAAAATATTTCTTTAAGGTCATTTGCCCTTCGTAGCTAGCTACTACTATCTGACCATTAGAGGCATAATCTCGCTCTTCAATTAAGACTAAATCACCATCAAGAATATGCTCTTCAATCATTGAATCACCCCTAATTTGCAGGGCATAAGTCTTCTCTATATCACGAACAGCTTGGTGTTCTAATTTCACCTCTTCATAGTCCTCAAAACACTCAACCATATTACCCGCTGGCACAACACCACGTAAGGGTAAAACAGTATTACGTAAAGGCTTATCACCATCTAATAGATGGATACCTCGCTTTTGTTTATAGGCTACTTTGATATAACCTTTTTTTTCTAAGGCCTTTAAATGCTGAATTACAGTAGAATGTGCGGAATAACCAAAATGTTTCTTTATTTCAATTACATGAGGGGAGTACTCGTATTTCTTAACGTAAGACTTAATGTAGTCATAGACTTCTTTCTGACGATTACTAAGTTTAATATTCACCAACCCTCCTTATTTCCTGTTCTATCTAAATCTATTCGACATAATACCGACACAACAAATCTTTTTTTTGGAAATTTAATTATCATAAATTTTTCTATCGATTTAGATAAACTCTTTGCACACAAGGTTCTCTGCGACTACACATAATACAGATTATGTTAACCTAATATTGTGGGAAATGTCGCACAGGTTCAAAGGCACGAAAATACTATCTAGATTTTCTGACTAAATTTTGACTAATATTCAGATAGTTTTTATGTAAATAAACTTCAATGAGATCATCACCAAAGCGAAACAAGGCATGGGAGTATTAATTTTCAAGTCAGATAAAAAACAACAGCTAGTAAGTTCCACTAATCCACAGAAATCAATTTTATACTATTCTGAAGAGATGTCAGTCTCTGCGTGATAGAATCAATACAAACAGAATATCGCCATGCGCAAT
>JAYZAC010000184.1:0-5243 GCA_036339875.1 bacterium
GTATCTTCATTTTGTTCGTCTTTTAATTCTTCTTCTATTCTATCTTTAACTTCGGGAGGTGGATTAACAATAAACATATTGTCAATTAAAGCTGGTGTAATCCCATTAATTGTTACTGCACTCGTGGGAGCGCTATCTGTAGTAGCTACCATAGTTGCTGCATAAGATTCACTGAGCGTGACGGTACCAGCAGCATTTGATACCTCAATAACACCTGATGGGTTACCTTGGTCATCTGGCAGTAGAATAACAAGTGATCTTCCTAGTTCATCTATTGTTGTGGTAAAATCTGTTCCTCTAACTGCAATTGTTGCTGTAGGTGTTTTGATGTCTATATTTGCTTTATTAACTAATCCCAGCGAACCTGAGGCAAAACGAGCCGTACCCATTACCATGTTTAAAGACATCTTGGAAAGGTTGGGATTAGGATCATAATATATTTCATCAATCAAAACTAGTGATTGTTCTTTTAATGCTAATTCTGCATTATCTAGAAATTTTATTAGAAGCCGTCCCTGGCCGGTTTGAGCTTGGTCGTATAATTCAATTGGAAAAGCTGAAAGATCCGTAATAGACTCTTTGTCACGTAAAATAGAACTTACGCCTATAGATTCTATTACATCACCGATGGGGTCACTTGCTTGAGCGACCCCACTGATTAATAATAGACTAAGAGTCGTTAGCCGAATCTTTTTGATTAAGTTGGATTGTTGCATTGTCTGATGTAACATCTAAAACGATATTAGCATTTGGAGAAGAACATGCTGTTCCAGCTCCTGTTGCACAAGTACCTGAGATTTGATTAATATCAACATCAGCACTGTCGCCTACTAAAGTGAACTCTAAATTTTGAGCTCCATCGTTTTGCAAAGTGTTAACATTATTTGAATCTCCAGTAATATCGAAGTCCCAAATATTATCATCACTTTCCCAATCAATATCAAATACATTTGAACTACCAACTAACAATAAGTCAGCATCTAGTCTTTCTGCACTATACACATAGCCTTGATCTAAATCATATGTGTTGCTGTCTCCAGTAACATCAAAGAATATATCAGAGCTATCTGCACTACCTATATAACCGATATTCCAATCGATTTCATTTGAATCACCGATAAATTCTAGCTTATAAACTGAGCTATCAGCTACAACCGGTCCAAATAAAACGTTTTGATTACCAGTAAAATCAAGATCAAATTCAAGACTTGATCCTGTAATACTCATTGAAGTACCTGATCCGCTTGAGAAATCATTTCCTCCAATTTTGTTACCGAATCCAATTTGGTCGATATACAATTCTAAAGTATCACCTGATTGAGTGATCTTAATTTCGTTATCATCAGTGGCTTGTGCGAAAACAAAAGATGTCGACAATAGTAATACTATACTTAAAAGTTTATTCATTTTCGTTTACCTCTTTTAATTGATGTCTATCGTTTTTCCCATCAGTTTGATGAGGATGACGATGTCCATCGGTTATGTTCCAAAGACCACGGTCATGGCCTTGGTATATTAATTCCAGCACTCCGGCTTCAATTGCTGTTCGTACTGCGTAAGTCACCGATTCATTATTTCCCACACCGTCCTCATACTCTACTAATGTGGTACTATTATCGACGAATCGAAATATGTCTCCACTTCCACCATAACTAAGAATTGTCTTCTTAGCTTGAACGTTTAATAATACTTCACCTGTTAGAACAGAAACTGCTCTAATAGATACAGTAACAACGTCTTGTTGATACTGCTTACTTTTACCAATACCCAAGAGTCGTGCGCCTCGACCGCCTGTTTGAATATTAGTATCATATCCAATGACTCCACCTTCAATAAGCATTCCTGCAAATAAAAGTGGATTCAATGGTTGCGGACCTTCAGGCCCAGCAAATTCTTGTCTTGCACTTCTAATGATTTGTCTTTCTCTTACTAAGTTGTCAATACTATTTCTTTCAACAACTCTAAACCATGTGCCCCCGCCGGCAGTTTTTAAAGCATCAATTAATAATTCTGTTCCACCCTGTGTAACTGCAGTAGAAAAATCTGCAATTCCTTCTCTACTTTTTCTTTGACCAGTTTTATCAAGAAATCCGTATACAGCTACTACTGGTCTTTCTTTAGCTGGTGGTAAATCTAATAATTCTTTATATGCTGGAAGTTTAATAACTTCTGGTTCTTCGATACAGATATAAGAATGTCTGATTGTTTTTTCTAATCTTGATTTTGCATTATCCCATGATGAGCTGTGAAATATAGCATCAACATCTGATTCGCCTTTTTCGAAATCAGATGGTTCAAAAGTTATTTGCTTACATTCTTGTGGTTGGTCAGACCAAACCGGAGTAGATGATTCATTCATCAATCCTAAGATAATTAGCAATAGTAAAACGCCTTCCATTTAGCCTCCGTCCGGATCTTGGCCAAAATTACCTGAGCCAATCGGAATTTCTAAGACAGTTGTTGTTCCATCATCCATTGTTATAGTCATTTTGATATATTCAGTACCATCTGCATTTGTAATAACTTCATATGTTACTACGTTACCTTCTAATGTAAATGATCCAAATCTTACTGCGTCATCGTTACTGAACATTGACTCAACTAATTGTTTTGATAGCTGAGCATAAATTCTACTCTCTAAGTTTCGAATAAACTTAGCCATTGTTGTATTTTCTGCTTCTCTTTCGGCTGCTTTTCTTGCCGCTTCCATCGCGTCTTTAATTGCTTTTTTTCTACTATGTTCTTGGTTCTCAATAGTTAAATAATGCGCACCAGTACCTACACCATTAAATGATGGATTTTTAAACTTATGTACTACATCCGCCTGCACTGGATTTGTGATACCTAATATAGATACGAGAAAAAGCGCACTTAGAAGTCCTACTTCTAGTTTACTCATTATTTCCTCCTTTGTCAGACTTTTTAGCCTTCTTCTTTTTTTCATTCTCTTTGTATTCTAAAACTACATTAACTTTTTGTTGGAGCCTTATTAAATCTTGATCCAACATTCTCATTTGGTCAATCACCTTTATCAATTGCATGTGCTGCTTTTCGATTTCAGGTTCAATTTTATCGCCAATAAAATGCCATACAAAATAAACAAAATAACCTAGACCTACCACCATAACAGTGGGAAAGCCGTAATCGGCAATTAATTGTGCAATATCCATTCTAATCTCTTCTTACATCGAGCTTGCCATCTTCAATAAAGTTCTCCGCGCGAGCAACTCGTTCAATATCAGGTCTAAGCTCTAGAGCTGAGCTTACGAGTAAATCTATTTTTACCATTTCATTACTCATTGTTCTCGCTCTATTTTCAAGGCTTTCACTGAACATTGTTAGTGTTCGTATATTATCAATAATGCCTTCCATAATCTGTTTTATAATAATAAATATGAAAAAAGCCATACTGATACCGCCAGCAATAGGCAAGCCGACATCAGATATAAGTTGAAAAACTTCTTCCATGATGTTATTTATAATAGTTTAAGTGCTAAAATGTGACAGAAATGCCACAACCACAGGATGCTTTTTCTTTTGGATTGATATATTTAAAGAATTTATTGAGTCCTTCAGTCACAAAATCAAGGGTCATACCCTCAATATATTCAACAGACTCTTTGCTTATTAGGAATGAAAATTTGCCGTAGTCAAGAACTACGTCTGAAATATCGATAGAAGAAGTATCACTAAACACATACTCAAAGCCAGCGCAACCTGCTGGTTGAACTCCAAGCCGTATATAACTAAATTGTTTTTCTTCTTGGAGTTTAAGTATTTGCGCAATCGCTTCATCTGTTACTTCGATCATTTACATTCCGTTATCAGGATAGGTTTGCATTTTTTCAAGCCAAGTTTCATTACGACCTGCTTTCTTTTCTTCCCAGTCCTGAATAGCTCGCTTAATACTGTCTTCAGCGAGTACGGAACAATGTATTTTTATTGCAGGCAATTCAAGTGCTTCAGCAATCTCTCTATCTTTTATATTTTTTGCTTCGTCAATAGTCTTACCTATTAACATATCAACAAAAAGGCTGCTACTTGCGATTGCAGAGCCGCAGCCATAAGTCTTAAATTTGACATCTTCTATTACTTCGGTATCTGGATTAAGCTTGATATCAAGCTTCATAACATCTCCACAAGCTGGAGCTCCAGTCAACCCGGTAGCAACATTGGGATCATTAGGGTCAAACCTTCCGACTCCATGTGCTCCTGGATTATTTGTTACGGCATTAAATCTATCTAAAACCTTTTGTGAATAAGGCATTAGTGTGAAAACGCAACAGCTACAGCTTTAAGCGCTGCTCCACCTTCTAAAGTATCGGTACTACCTTTTCTGATGAATTCACAATCATAAGCTTTAATACTTACTGTGCCAAGTGTTACACCACCAGCTGTTTTTTGTGTAAGTACAACTGCAGCATTACTAGAGTTATATATTCTAACTAAATGCGCGTCTCCTACATTAGAGGCTGATGCTAAATCGCCTTCGGATCCTTGTAATTTTAATATCATTTATTTATTTCCTATTTTTGCTTTTTAGGTCTGCCTCTTTTTGCTGGTGCTTTTTTAGCAGTAGCTTTTTTAGGTGCAGCCTTACGTCTTGGTTTACGTTTTGGTGTTTTACCATCAACATACGCTTCATTCACATCAGGTGTAGATTTATCATCTGCAACATAACGGCCTGATTTATTTCTAGCCCTTACACCACTTGCTGGTTTATCTTCACCGACGAATAGTTTTTTTAACCAATTAAACATAATTATCTCCCATTATAATATATTATATATTTATACAAAATCAGAGATTGGTTTATTCCAATCGCTGTATCTAAAGTAAGCCTTTTTTTCTGAACACCAATACCAACCTTTTACAGTTTGTTCTTCATTGGATTCTATATGAGCTCCAATTTTCCATGGACGCTCTATCATACTTTCTCTAGTCTGGTCATTAGCCTCTCGGCTCTGTTTGTCACTTGTCTGTACCATCTTGAATCACGGCCTTCTTTAGCCGCCTCCTTCCAATCACCACTTTGCAGCGCTGCGTTGTGGTTCTTAAATTTGCTCAAGCGCGTGAGTCCCATATTAAACATCATATTTGCAACGATTTGTTTTACCTCTTCAGGATAACCGTCCCAACCATCATGTAATTTTATACAGTCTGCTATGACTGTTTGAACGTCTTTTTCAAAACATTCATCAACCCTTTCCTCTGATACTGGATCTCCAACTTCCCATCCATAT
>JAYZAC010000185.1:0-16597 GCA_036339875.1 bacterium
GGCCAAGGTATCTTACGTGTCATCCAAAAACAGTGATTTAAGTACCGTTTGGGCTCTAACGGAAATGTGGATTTATGAGTATAACGTAGCTAGTGATAACTGGTTACTGCGAAGCTCGGCCACTCCTATTTCGACCTATACCTTTGTGGAGCCACATCCAATTAAGGATTATCTATTTGTTGGTAGTGAGACAACAGGGATATCTACTATGGACTACAGTGGTTCAGCTAGTGTTCTTTCGCTACCAATTACCACAAGTAGTACACATGTCACCAGTGTTGCATTTCATCCAAGTAATTCGAATGTTGTGTTGGTTGGAACCGAACATTATGGTTTATTTCATACGAGTGATGGAGGATCTAGTTTTTCTAGCTCGGTAGATGGACTTGGTATTGTTACCGTCACAGCGATTGCAGGAGATACCTCAAATGTTATTGTGGCTACCACAACTGGAGTGGCGCATTCATCGGGAGCAGATTGGAGCAATTTGAGTTTTAGCGACTCGAGTTGTAGTGTTAATTCTGCTTCGCAAATAAGTATAGTGAGTGATACTGATGGACTGTACTTGGTAGCGCAAGGAGACTTATATCGTGCAGCAAATGACTGTACTAGTATAACTAACCTTACTAATCCCGATTTTGCGCCTAGTGTTCTGAGCTCTTTGATAATTACTTCTAATAATGCATTGAATCATTTGATTTATATAGGTACTGACCAAGGTCTATATCGCTCTAGGGATCACGGGGCTTCATTTAGTGCAGTGGATGATACTGTAAAGCTAAATACTCATAGCCTAACTCTCATCGAGAATACCAACGAAACGCACAAGATTTTAATTGGTACAGATGCTGGTGCATACATACTTTCTGACATCAAATTAGATTAGTTTTCAAATTTACTTGCCTTCTATGGCCTGACTCTGTTAAGTAACTGCTCTTCATTTTTAGTTAGCAGATTCAGGAGTATTTATGAGTGTTGAAGACAACCTAAGTCAAGATTTGGCAGAGGCGAGGTTTCGCCAGCTGGAAGTACCCCATATGCGAGTGCATTTGGATATCAGTGATAAAGAGGCCAATACCTTCGATGGATGGGTTGAACTTCAGATAAATATCAAGAACCCCTGGATAAAACTACTACTTGATTGTATCAGCCATAAAGTTCATCGTGTTCAACTGAATGGACAGGATATGGACTTTGTCCATGAGAACCATAAAGTGACGATTGCAGCCGATGGACTTACAGGAAGTCATACCCTACGTGTAGAATTTACTAATTGCTATGATAAAACTGGAGTTGGGTTACACCGTTACATCAGTCCAGGCAGTAATCATACTTATTTATATACCGACTTAGAGCCATTCGAATGTCATAAGGTCTTCCCTTGTTTTAATCAACCAGATATAAAATCAGTCATTGAATTGAGTGTTGTGGGACCGGCGGATTGGGAGATTGCGAGCAATTGTATTCCATTCGAATCGCGTTTAGAAGATAATAAACAACATATACTTTTTAATCCAACAAAGCCCCTACCGGCCTATTTATTCGCTTTGATTGCTGGTGAATATAAGGTAATTGAAGACCCTAAATCTCGAATACCAATGAAGATTTATTGTCGCCAGAGTATGTTGGAGTATATGGATTCAGAAAAATTGTTTGAAATCTCCAGACAAACAATGGATTTCTACGAAGAACATTTTGAAATTGATTACCCCTTCGATAAGTATGATCAGGTATTCGTACCTGAGTATACAGCTGGTGCTATGGAAAACGCCGGTCTGGTTGTATTTACTGAAGACTATTTGTTCCGTCACAAACCAACTCGCTCAGAACAAATGAATTACTACAATACAGTGGTTCATGAGATGGCACATATGTGGTACGGAAATTTAATTACTATGAAATGGTGGGGCGACCTCTGGTTAAAGGAATCAGTAGCAACATTTTATGGTTATTATGCACTGACTCAAGCGAGTGAGTTCAAAGAGTCGATGCTTCACTTTACCCAAGAGGTCAAAGGCAGAGCATTGAAGGCAGATCAGTATTCATCAACACATCCTATTGTGACTCCGTGTCCTGATACGAACGTGGCTTTTCAGAATTTTGATTCGATCACTTATGAAAAAGCTGCAAGTATGATTCAGCAATTGATTTTTATAATGGGTTTTGAGCAGTTTAGAAAAGGTCTGGTCGCGTTACTGAAGAAGTATTCATATAGTAATTTTGATCATAATGATTTTCTTGATGTAATGCAGGACTTTGCTCCGATATCTCTGAAGGACTGGGCCAATAAATGGTTGCATACGGCGCACGTAAATACTTTGGTACTTGAACGTAATGAAGAAGGTCAGGTACATCTAAAGCAAGGCATACAAAATCCAGAATTCGCAGAAATTCGTCCTCACAAGCTACGGCTTGAGGCATTTCAGTCTGACAATATGAATAAAATTGACGAACAAGAAGTATTCATAGATGACGAGAAGAAATTAGTTTTTGAGTTGAAAGAAAATCAGAAAGATTCTTTTCTATTTATTAATCAAGGCGACCATGCTTATGCAAGAACATATTTAGACCGTGAAACTTGGCTACAACTTTCAGAAAAGCTTGCTAGTTTTGAGGAGCCCTTAGATCGACAGGTCTTACTCAATTGTGTTTTCAATATGGTTGAAGACTCCATGCTATCTCCTTTGGATTATTTGAACGAATTTGCCACTATTATCGAAAAGGAAGCGAGCGACTCCTTAAAGATTTCGATCATTGAGAATGCGATCTTGTATTACTACGCTTATTTACCGCAAGCTGCGATTAAAAATATGGCTTCAACCATCATTAATTTATGTCTTTCTCGGTTAGACAGGAAAGACTTACATTATGATGTCAAAAGTGAATGGTTTAGACTTTATTTGATAGCATGTGATGCAACTTCTGAGGTAAACCATTTGGTAAACCTGATTGATAGTGATTCATTTAGGCAGTTAGAATTAGATACCAAGAAAAAATGGTCTGTATTACGTAAGCTGGCTTTTCACTATCATCCACAAACTGAAGATTGCTTAACTACGATGTTGAAGAAAGATCAAAGTGATGCAGGTAAAAAAGATGCTCACGCTGTTCGCTGTGCTTTGCGAAAAGATAAGCTAAAGTTGTTTGAAGAAGTTATGTCTGATGAGAAAAATTCAGCAGATTTTTTAAGGGCTGCAATGAGCTCATTCTTTCATCGGGCTCAGAAGCAAGAATGTGAGCCTGTGGTTAAAGTTTATTTTGAGAAGCTACCCGAGGTATTTGAGGACAGGGATCGTATTTTTAGCCGCAGTATGAGTCGTGTAATGTTTCCAAACAGTTTTCTAAAAGAGTCCTTGGACTTTACGATTGATTTATTGCCAAAAGTTGATAACTCAAGTTTGAAGAGAAGTCTTTTAGAGCATAGAGATTATTTGTTAAAAGTTGAGAAAATTCGTAATGAGTTTTTTGCTTGAAGAGTATCATTAGTTCAATATGATAAAATCCTGAGTCTATGGATTTACGTTGCTATTCGAGTGTTTGTGTTCACTTATTAAGCTTGGTAGTTATCATGCTGTTCCTAGCGGGATGCTCAGGTTCTAAAAAATCAAGTCCGCAAGAATTTTCTGAAAGATCACTCTATAAGTTTTTTAATACTCTTCGTTCCAGTGGACTACGCGAGGCCTACTACTCGACTCATCCGATATTTCAAACAAGCACCCCTTTTCGGACTCTTAAAGAGCTTGATAGCATTTATGGACTCAAACAAAATCAAGGTATCGAACTATCTGAGCTTTCATTAGATAAAAAAATGATCGTATCTACTAGTGGTACTGTAAGTCTTATAGATTCACTCAAGGTTCCATTTCAAGCAAAATTTAGCAAGCATAACAATTCTGCTAGTGTGAATCCATGGAAACTAATTTATGTAGAATTCGACATGAAGAAGTTTTTTGAAAATCAAGGAATGGTAGAGCCTGACAGTGATTTATTATTACGTATCGCGAAGGATTATTTTCTTCTTTTTCATAGTGAACTCAAGAGATTTCAGTTGAAAGGTTTTTATGATTCTTGCTCTGAATATTGGAGGTCCAAAATTTCACTGGAGAAAATGGAGCTATTATTTGAGCCTTTTCTTAATGACAGATTTCTAACTGAAGATTTTCGAAATGCGAACTTTGTACTAAATTATCAGTCTGGTCTAAGAGATACTGGTATTCTTGTCGCAGTTGGGAATGTTGTGGGATCATCTAAAATCGAATTTTATATGGAGTTCTTCTTTGAATCAGGTCATTTTCGACCTGTAAACTTTAATTTGAAGCAACTGTAAGTATGAATAAGCCATCACTTGTAAATATGGATGAAGTTCGGGTTAATCTGCAGCATCCTGACGCTGAGATCAGACAGAGGGCTGTTAAGGATTTAATTTCGACTCAAGATCCTCGTTTGATTCCCGACCTAAATCAATTAGCACGCAAAGAAACCGATGTTCAGGTTCGATATGAGATTCGCAAAAGCATTGGAACATTGAAGCGTATACAACAAATGCGTAATCAGCCAAAATTTAAGGACTTTTCAAGCAATTTAGTCAAAGTAGAAAAGGCTCTAAAAAGTCAGTCAGAGGAGTCCATTAATAAAGCTTTTCGATATGTAATGCATTACCGACTAGAGCAATTTTTACCAATTATGGAGGAAGTTGTTAATAAAAGTAGTAGTGCCTACCAGAAAAATCTTTTAATTCGATTTATGGTGTCACTAGGTGGAGAATATTACTTTACAAAAATTACGGCCTATTTGTCGGATAAAGACCCTAGAGTAATAAGCACTGCTATCGAAGCTCTTGAGAGTATCGGTAACACAAAAGCTCTTGGTTATATAGCCCAATTGGTAAGTCATAGTCATAATCGAGTCAAAGCTACCGCCATGAAAGCCTTATATAACTTGGGGGATCAGAGTGCTCTAAAATTATTACAAAAAATGGCAGATTCACCCCACTCTGCTTATCGAAATTCAGCTGTTTATGCTCTTAAAGAGATGAAATTACCCCAGAGTTTGCCATTACTTAAAAAATTATCTGAGGATGAAGACAAATCCGTTAGTGAAAAGGCACTTGAAGGTATACAAGCTCTTGCTAAAGATGGCTTGAGTGACGCATTAGATTTTTTTAATAAAAAACCTGATCATACGCTTACGATGGGACCATTACGAGATTTGAATCAAGATCAAAAATTAGATTGGATAAGAGATCAGCTCGATTTGATAAATGAAGGTAAAATAGATCTAGAAAATGTTTCAAATTGTTTTGTGGGTGCCATTAAAAATGAACAGAATGATCGTATTAAGGCCTCATTATTAAGTGCTTTGGGCAGGTTAGGAAATCAAGCTCATGTAGAGGTCATAACCCCTTTCTTGCATGCTAAGAATGACCGAGTAAGAGCTAATGCGGTAGAAGCTTTGGGTTATTTACTACCACCAGGTGATAGATCAGTTCTTTTGAATTGTTTTGAGGATCATAATAATAGGGTGGTCGGCAATGCAATTATGGCGTTATCTCAAGACTCACCAGAAGAATCTAAAAAAGCAATGCAGGCTTTATGCCAAGGAAGTAATATCAATGAACAACTTACTGCTGTGTATTGTATTGGTGCATTAGCAGAGGATGATTATCTTGTGTATAGTGATTATCTTTTAGAGTCATCTTACAGCGAAGTGCGCGAGAAGATTCTCAAAGTACTAGAGGACCTCTCACAAGATCTTTCGAATGCTTTAAGAATTCTTAAACAATGGAACCTAAGAATAGCGGCTTTTGACAACTCTGATAACAACACTCAAACTTCTTTGGATAGAGATTTGAACTCATTTTCAGGGCACGATCAAGGAATTGAGGATTCGAAACAAACTACTTCGTCCAATCTTACAAAATTCACTAAACCTTTGATGGTAACAAAATCAAAAGAGTCAGTAAGTGATAAAAGAGTTTCAGGAGATCAGATTTCAAGTTTGACTACTTTTGATAAGACTAGCTTGATAATGCTTTCAGGTATCATTTCGTTCGCGGTTATTTTCAATCTATTTAATGCATTGATTACCGATCGTTATAGCTTCTACAAGTTGTTCTTAGAACCAGTTAGATATTTATTGATTAATGAGTGGTTGCACGCAGGTTTTTTTATAATAGGTTTACCCGCAATACTTTTATATTTTTTATTTACAAATCGAGAATTATTATTTGCTCGTTCCTTGTTAATTGGCCTTGTTATCGGTGTATTTTTGCATCAGTATGTGCAGTTGTTAGATACTCTGCGTCTAGAAGTTGGTCCTGCGTTTAATTTTCTAGCTCATCACTCTTCACAATTTTATATGGAACAGTATTCTGGAAACTCCCGATGGGCTATGCAAATTTTTAATTTACCATGGCTCTTTTTACCGATTCTTATTGAATCTAGTGTTAGAAATCAAGGACTACAAAGACTTGTGCAAGGCCTGTTGGCAATTGTATTGACTGTCATAACAATTTGGTTAGCGCAATTAAATTTTGATGCCTATGATCGCCTTGATGGCGCACAAAAAGAAAATCTACTTTATCATCTTGAATATCGTCGAGATCAACTGACAGCGCAGTTAAAGCAAAATAGAATAGATAGCGTTACATTCCTCGCATCGTACAACAAGGCACTGAATCAACAGACTAAAATTAAATGGGCTAGCAAGTTAACAACACTTAAGTTTGAAACAAAACGCAACAAGACTCAAATGGTGTATTTGCTTAATAGAATTAGCGATCTTGAATCTATGATTGATAAATAAAGATCTACTTTTTGAGAAATCTAGCGGGAATTTTAGGCTTTTTACTTTGCTTATTGAAGGTTTTGATGATAGTACCGACTTCTATTGTACCTTCATAATCTGGATTTATTTTTGCCTGACAACCAAGCCTGATAAACTCTGGATATCGAAATTTTTCTAGAATTCTTTGCTCAGCCGTTGATTTTTCACTAAAAGCTTCGGTACCTTCTAGTACTCTAAATTTACATGTGGAGCATCTCACCTCAGCTCCACATCGATGGGTCATTGGAATGTCATTATTCAGTGCTAAAGATAAAACGGATGTTTCTTCTTCAACTTCGACGGTTAAATTCTCTTTAGAAAAATGAACTGTAGCCATGTTTAATTTGTCCTTAAATTTAAGCGCCGGATTATATCACGCCTCAGAGATAACACCTATAAGTGATACTGGAATAAAGTTAGACTTTATGGTGCAATGTCTGTATGAGTGCACAACAATGGAATAAGTTATTATTGAAGCAGCGGATTGGTGTAGAAAAGTCGTCAGATGATGATTTTAGATCGCCTTTTCAGCGTGATATTGATCGTATAATTTTCAGTAGCTCTTTCAGAAGGCTACAAGATAAAACTCAGGTTTTCCCCTTAGCTCGAAATGATTATATAAGAACAAGACTTACGCATTCTATGGAGGTTAGTTGTGTAGGCAGAAGTCTTGGTTTATTAGTTGGTAGAGAGCTTAACAAACGTTATAAGTTATCTGTTGATGCAAATGGAATTTCTGAGATTGTTAGTGCTGCTTGCTTGGCCCACGATATTGGCAACCCACCTTTTGGTCATGCTGGCGAGGATACGATCAGACATTGGTTTTTAGATCCTCAAAGAGGTATGAAGTACTTAAAAAACTTGAAAGAGGAGGAAGCCGAAGAATTTATAAATTTTGAAGGTAACGCACAAGGTTTTCGAGTACTTACAAGATTACAAAGGCACACCCGAGATGATAATACGATGGGTGGTTTACAGTTAACCTTTGCGACTTTAGGTACTTTTTTGAAATATCCTAGGCCTGCTAAATTAAATGGTCCATCAGGGATGCGTCGAAGTCAGAAGAAATACAATTATTTCATAACTGAGAAAGATCAGTTTAAGAAAGTTGTTGATACGCTGCAGCTAGATAGTTTTCAGACAAACTGCTATCAACGACATCCTTTGGTTTTTCTAATGGAAGCCGCTGACGATATTTCTTACAATATCGCTGACATGCAAGATGGTTACCGATTAGGTTTAGTTTCTTATGATGAAGTTTTTGACTTCTTTAAGATGGTATTAGGAAATAATAAGGTAAATATAGTTAATGAAATATTACGCTTGACTGATCGACGAGATAGGATTGAAACCTTGGGAGGAAAAGCAATTGGTAGTCTTGTTCGTGAAGCAGCAAATGCTTTTTTAGAAAATGAAAAAGCTATATTAGATGGTAGTTTTGATGAATCATTGATGGATGTTATCCCTTCTAATGATTGTATAAATAGTATCAGTTCCTTTGCCTATGAAAATATCTATTCTTCAGAGCCTGTGATTGAAGTAAAAGTTGGTGGTTTTGAAGTGGTACAAGGTTTGTTAGACCTTTTTGTTCCTGCGGTTTTCGATGGTTCAGATCGAACTCATTATGATTTTAAGAGATTAGAGTTAGTTTTACGTTTAATCCCAAAACAGTTTATGGGCAAATTGCAGAAGCCTCATGAAAACCCGTATATAAGACTTCATCAAATTTTAGACTTCGTTTCTGGAATGACCGACTCTTATGCCCTGGCTTTGTACCGAAAGCTCTACGGATTGAATTTGCAGTGATCAATCTATATTGTCATGAGGAGCACTGATATAGCCGAATAGTGAGCCTGAAAGGCCTCCAAGAATATGTCCGAACTGGCTAACATTATCGTCTTTCAAAGAAAGCACCAATTCTTGGCCAAAGTACATAACAGCTATCATCAAGAAAGTTAGAGGGACCTCACCTTCTTTGATACCACTGAATGAGCTAAGAAGAATAAACATAAATACTATGCCCGATGCACCGAGCAATCCAGTGGGAAAGAAGAAGGTATTAAGTATCCCAGTGATTACTGCAGTGATAATCATCATTAATAAAAGAGGTCCTGAGCCGTACTTTTCTTCCAATAATGGTCCCAATAGTAAGATCATAGAGAAGTTACCAATCAAATGTTGCCAGTTACCATGTCCAATGATATGACTCCATATTCTTATGTAACTTAGGGGGTCAGAGAAATTAAAGCTCGGATACAAAGTAAAAAGGTAACCAGTAGATTTACCGTCAGTTAGCTGACTCAGAAGCATTGCTCCAATACAAAGAAATGTAAATGTTAAAACTACCGGACTATTGTAACGAATCTTCATAATACTTACTTAACCTTTTCTATTCATCGTAAAAATCATCTTGTTCTTGTGTATCTTGAAATAGTTCAGCGGCACGTTCGCTGGCTCTTCTAATTCTTCGAATGGAACCTGCTGGATACTCTTCTGTCCAATTAACCTCTTTGAATTTACCTTCTGAATCTTCATAACTAACCATTAGCGTGATACGGTGAGTTGTAGTCTTGGAAGTGCCATTCCAGTCTTCTTCGACTTCCTCTTCAGTTTCAGCCTCCCAATCGTAGTTTTCTATATTTTCAAGCGGAATATATTCTAAAGCATGATTTGGTCGTTTTATTTGAATACCTCTCTCAAAGAAGGCAATAGCACTTGTTGATAATTGCAGTGCTTGATAAGTCAAATAGACTCCGCAGAGACTGACTATTCCTGCCAAGACTTTGAAGAAAATAAAGTTTGAGATGAAATAAAATAGCATACCAATTAAAAGTGTTATACCAGCCACGCCAGCCCGTTTATTCCAATTAGGTTTGATTACTTCGTAACTACGACCCTTATCACGCATTTTTTTCTCCCGAATTCTGAAGAATTTTCTTTATTGAGATATTTTCATGTTCTTTAAGTTGAATTTCCTGATTTTCTAAAATCTTACGAATTGCTGCACCTTTCTCACCTAGCTTATCGCTGATATGTTTTGGTTCAGCTTTAATGCCTAAGTCGCTACACAGCTGACTAAAACTTACGTATTCAAGATCCCTATTTAAGATGAACTTACCATCTTCTGTTTTCACAAGATAGCGAGTGTTTCTTAAACGCTCAATTGCCTCATGAATAACAGCATGCCTCATTGGTATTGAATGTATCAAAGAGGCCGAAGTTTCGAAATAATTTGGATTTCTTGATGCCTTGTATAATCGTTGAATCACAGCAATTCCAGCCATTAAAATTCTTGTGATTAACAAGTTTTTAGTACTCGTGTTAATGTCCTCTTCTGTAAGGGCGGAGTATTCTGGCAAAGTGGAAACAATCTCAGCTCCTAGCAATGCGGCAGCCCATGATAGATACAGCCAAATTAAAAATATTGGTACAGTTGCTAAGGTACCGTAGAGCACTTGATAAAATGGGAAAGTAGCCACGTAATATTCGAAGCCTAACTTAAGAAGTTCGAAAATTAATGTTGTGAATGTAGCTCCAACAAGAGCATGTTTCCACCGAACAAAAGTATTTGGAATAATTGTGTAAAGAAGAAAGAACGCAATGATTTCCATTAGCGAGGGAAAGACTCGTAAGAATAATGAATTTGCTTCCACTGCCCCTGGTATATTCAGAATTTGCGCCTTTGCAAAAAGATAGCTGGAAACTGATAAACTAGTCCCCAATAGTAAGGGACCAATGGTTAAAGTGGACCAGAATGTAAGAATATTGGAGAGAAAAGTTCTTTTTGTAGGAGAACTCCATATGTAATCAAAGCTATTTTGTATTGTGAGTAGTAGTAAAACAGATGTTACAGTCAGTGTAATTACTCCAAAGGCAGTAGAGTGAGTAGCATTTCCAATAAAACGCGTAAAATAGTCCCCCACTGTTGCACTTGCCGTTGGTACAAAAATTTTGAAAATAACCTCATGAATTCTGTCTTCCATACCCTGAAATGTTGGAAACATGGATAAAACGGCAAATGCTAAGGCAAGAACCGGTGCTATAGCTAATAATGTTGTATAGCTAAGTCCCGCTGCACGTGTAAAGCAGCCGTCATTCATGAAACGTTTTGCCACAACAATAAGGAATAATTTAAGTCGTACCCAATTCATAGCAATCATTGTAGCATTGAAGTGATTTTCAGATTTCTAATTTGATTTTGCACGGCTGGCTAAATATTTAATCCAGCGAGTTTTACGCCGATCATGCATTCGTAGGTCTGCTCGAGCTATTGCCACTTCATAGGGAGATAAAGATTCCTCAGCTGACGTTTGCAGAATTTCATAAATGGTGTCTTTGATGCGTAAGAGCTCGTCATAAACCAATGCGGGGTCATAATTTTGTCGGTAAGCTACTTGACCAGACTCCGAATCATGTCCAACCTCTTGGATAGCGTTTAGTAAGCCTCCACAGTTACTCATGAAGTCAGGAATCCATAGAATTCCGTTTTCATGAAGTAGGACTGCATCTTTATCCTGATTTAGCTGATGATTGGCAGCACCGACAATAATTTTACATCGGAAATCCTTTATACGTTTATCAGAAATTAGACCTCCTGTGGCACATGGAATAATGGCATGACATTCAAAGTGATGGGCTGAGCGCACTTCCTCTCTCGTACGCGCTATGATTTTCATTCCATAGATTTCTTCCATAATTTTGCAGGCATTCTCATCAATATCGGCTCCATACAGATCGGCACCCTCTTTCACCAAATAATCAGTGAGTGCTAACCCACATTTTCCGAGTCCGATGATTAAAATCTTTTTACCTTTAAGAGATACATCTTTACTGTTTTCAATGAAATCCGTAGCAACCTTCAAAGATTGATAAACCCCAAATGCTGTAAACGGTGTAGGTTCACCGCTTCCATTATGACTGCCGGGTTCTTCATTCCTTCCCTCAATGCACACAAAATCTGTTTCTTTAACGTTACAAATTACATGTGCTGTCTGACGTTGGACGATATGCATATTCTGCATGCTAGAATTCAAATCTGGTCCAAGGATAATTTGGCCCTCGTATTCTTCAATGATTTTTCCTACATGTTCAAGCAGTGGAAAAACAGCTTCTTTATTGTAGAAAGTTTCGTTTGGTCTAGCATGATCTAAAACTAATTGAGCACCTCCGAAATTCAAATTGTTGATGCTTGCTTTTCGCGCTACGGAGCGAGAGATCATTACGGAATCTTCTATCATGTCTTCTTCAGTTTCGTAATCGTCAATTCTCAAGCCTGCAATCGCAGGGCCAAGGTCGATAGAGTAGATACAAAGAACGGCTTTACAGACTAGATCGCTGTTCTCAACTTTTTCATAGATCATAATGAGATCTTCATGTCCCATTTGGGCCAGAATTAGATCAGAGAGTAGCAAGAAACCATATATAGGGTTTTTTTCCAAGGGTAACAATACCCATTCATTAGTTTGATTTCTCATCATATAGGCAGTAGAGTTTTTTATCCGCAAACGGCGAATGCTATTATCTCGCATATATTGAAAAACTTTGGAAGTGCTCATATTCTATTGCTGCTTTCCTTACGCTTATTCCATTTTACGGTTTCTTCCTCTAGACGTCCTAAAAATTGGAAAAAAACTTCTCTATTAATTGAAATCCAGTCCCTCGATGCCTCTTCGGTCTTTAAATCGAGGATATATATACGGCGTAAAACTTCTCGGTGCACCACGTCCTTTTTAAGAATACTTTTAGGATCTACATATTTCCATAATAGTTCCATCAAATAGAGTTGCATTATTTGATCTCTGAGTTCTATGGTTAGTACCAACATTTGATTCTCAGGGATTTTACCACGCCAGTAGGATCCGTGAGGGGCAATCAATTTAACCTGAGATTCATGAAACCATCTAATTTCGGAAGGCATTATTTCAGAACTATTTGTGTAATCTTGTAGAATTTTTAAAATACTGGGCAGTCGCTTACGGTCATAATGTGATTGTTGAGTGATGTATTTAAGATCTTGATCAACATTTGCTAAGTTATTACTGTGTCTTTGAAACGATAGAAAGCTTTCCTGAGCTATAAATTCTGCTTCTTCATGGAGTAGTTGCGGGTCAGGTAGTATTTCTACGTTTGAACAGTCCCTGATACCCTTTCCGAAAAGAAATTCGGGCTCTGATAGATTTTTTTCAGATTTGTTTTTAGTAATTACTTTTTCTCCGAATTCTTCTCTACTGACAGCGATTTGTTGGTAAAGGAATCTTGAGAATTTTGCAATTACTGTATCTTCTTCTCCAACTTCACACTGAACCAATTTCTTAAATTCCACTTCAAGATTCCTACTATAAGCAAAACTAACTAATCCCTCATTTGCCAAAGCAAAACTACAAAAAAAGTATAAATCACGGGGTTTATCAATCCATCCCATTCTAACCAAACGAAGAATAGATGTTGTAATTAGGACCAGTGGTGGGAAATTATCAGGATTTTCGGATTGCCATTCAAAAATTTTTAATAGTTTAATTTCGGAACCTGGGTTGTCTCTCTCAGTAAAAGTCTCTGGAAAATTTTCAAATCTAGATATTGTGAAATTTCTGATTGCCTTGAGAAGTAAGACCCATCTTGGTTCATTTTGCTGCTGAAAATAAAAAAGTTCATGGAAAAGTCTGAATTCTCCAGCGTGAAAAATTATTGTACTTGTCGATAAATTATTGCTTAAATCTTGCTCTAAGAAACTTTTGCATGTTTCTTCAGGAAGTGTAATTTCAAGCCCTAAGAAATATTCTTTCATCAAAAATGAGTGATAATCAGCTAAAACTAGCTGACTGGTAATTGGAAATATTTCGTTTAAAGTCTTAACTAATTCAGTTTTAAATTTTTCTGCACTCATTGATGAAATAATCGGTCAAGGTGGTCTGTCTCTCCACCTCTTGCATTCAATGAGTATAATAGACTTATGACAAAGCAAAAATTTTCGTCATATAAAATTTTAAGACGCCATGGCGGCTTCTATTATTGCGAACACCCAGAAGGAGGAGAAATTGAGTGCAAATTGAAGGGAAGTCTCAAGAAAGGACGTCGAACCACTAACTTGGTTGTTGTGGGTGATCATGTAAAGCTGGATTTTTTCCCAGATCAAAAATTTAAAGCCCTTCTAGTAGAGGTTTGTGAACGTAAAACTGTTATGCGCCGAGCTAAAGGCTACAAGCGGGGTTATGGTGGTCGCGATGAGAGGGAGGCTCAAGCCTTAATTGCTAATATAGATCAGGTTTTACTGACTATGCCTGTGAAAGAACCAGATTTTCACCCCCTACTCTTGGATCGCTTCTTGTGCATAGTTGAATTCATGGAAATCACTCCAATTATTTTATTGAATAAATGGGATTTATTAGAATCTTCAGATTTTGAATATTTTGAGAAAATTAAATTATGTTATGAAAAATGTGGCTTTAAAGTTGTTTCATTGAGTTTAAACTCAGGCTTAAATATGGACGAATTTAAGTCTATTCTCAAAGGAAAGACCTCATTTTTAATGGGCCCTAGTGGAGCAGGGAAATCATCATTAATTAATAGTATTTGCCCGCAACTAGATATAAGATTGGGCGAATGGTCTGAGCGTTGCAAGACGGGCCCTCAAACTACTACAGTTACTCAGATTTATCCTATTGGCGAGAAAACTTATATTGCTGATACGGCAGGTTTTTCGCAAGTTTATCTTAACCATATTTTTTGGGAAGAACTACGCTTTTGTTATCCAGAATATAGGAAGTTATCATGTAAATATCAAGATTGCTTGCATCAAAGCGAAGACCATTGTCTAGTACGTCAATCAGTGCGAGAAGGTTTACTAGATGCCGGCAGATATGATCGATACTTAAAATTACTCGAAGAATGTACTAAGGAGCAACCTTGGGCCTAGTTCTACCTGATTTAATAATTGGTATGCTTCCTTCTTCCAGAAAGTAGATAGATTTGAATAAGTCATCACGGCTATTGTAATAGCCATCATCCCCTGAAAGATCTGGTAATTTACAACTTTTATCCTTGAATATTAGCGATCTCGTACTAGATGAGTAACTTACTCCAAATGGAAGTGTCTCCAATCGAAAATGTAATCTTTGCTTAGATTGTTTTATCCATTGTTTAACCTCTTCGGGACAAGATGCAGATATCCAGTGGAAGTGTAAGTCATCACTACTATGGAAACGTTCATCGGTTCATGCAGACACTAGAATCATTGCTTTAGGTCTCATGTAAAATGATTTTCCCCATCCATCTACGGGAAAGCCTGTATTTTTCTTAGGTAGTACAAATGGAAGACTTTTTTGTATTCGAATAAGGTTAAGCCATTGCTTAAAGTAATTATAAGCTAATTTTGGCGTTGTATTTGATGCATTTTTTTTAAGTGCATAAGATTTGATCAACCCTGTTACAGTAGCTAGTAAGATCATAACGAACATAAGTCGCATGACCATTCCGTAGTCAAGTCTACCTCGCTTATACATATCTCATTAGTGGATTTAGATTAGTGAATTCTCAATGGTGAAAGCTCAAGAAAATAGTCCAAAGGAATTTCCACGGTATGCATACCTTTTCGGTTTGCAAAACGAAAAGAAACAATACGATCTGCAGGATTGTCGATCTCTTTACTTTCTGTATTCATGGACGCTGTACTCCTAATATTCCTAAACGCTGGCTATTTAGAGATTTAAGTCTGAGCTTATTTTCATCTTTGCGTTTAGGTTGAGAATTCTTGATACTGAGAGATTGTCTCCGAGCCTTAAAAGTTTGTTCTTTGACTATTTTATTACTAGAAATTAGAGAGACAACCAAGGCCAAAACACCAATCATAATATATGTCAAAGGTCCCTGTTTCAAAATTCGATTTCTCCTCTGTTTAGTACAACGGAGGGATGAGGAATTTTTGTTAGTGTTTTAGTCGATTCTTGTTATATTGTCGCAATTTTTCCAGAAACCGGCCTTAAGATTATCTACACTTGCTTGGCGGCATCCATTGAATTTGATTTTAGATTCTAAACAGTTCTCATCAGTTGGATTGCCGGAGAGACAACCAGATAGTGGATTTCTGATTAAACTAGACTTGATTAGCAAAATAGATTTTTTACTCAAACTATTATCTTGGTTTGAGAGGAATAAAGAATGTAAACGTTTGAATCTAGGATGATATAGATCAAGGAACTGGTCTTTTTTAGAATTGAAAAATGTATGATCTATAAAATCTATTGTATTTAGTTTTGATATTTTAGTTTTGATGGGAACCTTGTTTACTCTGACTTGCCATTCTCCTGCATTGGACGGTAGTTGTACCCTTAACGAATCCTTTTGGCGAGTAAGTCTCCAATATTTCGGAATAATCAAATTTTGAGTCATTATTGTTGAATTTGGATTCCAGTAAATAAATGATTTCTTGGCTTCTAAAATTTTTTCAAGTTTTATTGCTAACTCGGGATGCTCCATTTGTAGTAAGTTTTCGTCATTTTTTGTGAAGGCAGATTGACTCCAATTAGCGCTACCACTTAAAACTACTTTTTTATCTATTACAGCGGCTTTATGATGCCAATGTCCGGCTCCATCATCTTTCCAATGTTCAAGTTTATAAATCTTCAATAGCTGAGACAGAGATTCTTTCTTTTTTGCAACTCTACTGCCTAGGCCTAAATTATCTATTACAATTTTTACGGTCACTCCAGTGGATCTTTTAAGTCTTAGTAAATCAATAATATCAGGGTCTGTGAGAAAGAATAGGGCAATAACGATT